>VGYT01000068.1 GCA_016872895.1 Planctomycetota bacterium | reverse complement strand
CAAGTTCAAGACGTCGGAACTGTCGATCGACCACGTCGTGCCGCGAAGCCGCGGCGGGCACACCGTGTGGACGAACGTAGTCTGCGCCTGCATGAGGTGCAACGTGCGCAAGGGCGGCCGCACGCCCGCCGAAGCGGGCCTGACGCTCGTCCGGCCGCCCGCCGAGCCGCGGTTCAGCCCCGTCATCACCCTGCACGCGGGCAGCGAGAAGTACCGCTCGTGGAAGCAGTTCCTCGACGCCGCATACTGGCACGTGGAACTGCGCGACTGACGCCTTCCGGCAGGCCGGCACGCTTGATTATGCCCCCTCGCGCGGCGGGTCTTGTTTGTTCGCGCGGCGGGTCTTCTTTGCTTGCGCGGCGGGTCTCCTGACCCGCCGCGCAACAAGAGGGCGCCGGCACGGTCGAGAACCCGGTCTGCGCGGCGGGTGCGGGGACCCGCCGCGCGAAGTTGCGTTGCAGTGCCGGCCGCTCCGGCTCAACGCAGCACGCAGGCCGGCAAGCGCCAGCCGGCTACTGCGGGCCGAACTCGACCGGCGGGGCGGCGCGCTGGAGGGCGGACTCGATCTCGAAGAACTCCGCCGCCTCGAAGTGGAACAGGCCGGCCATAATGTTCGTCGGGAACATCTCGCACCGGTTGTTGTACTGGCGGACGTTGGCGTTGTAGAACCGGCGGGCGGCCTGGATGCGGTCCTCCGTCTCCGCCAGTTGCTTCTGCAAGAGCAGGAAGTTCTGGCTCGCCTTCAGGTCCGGGTAGCCCTCCACGACGGCAAAGAGTTGCTTCAGCGCCCCCACCAGGGCGTTCTCGTCCCTGGCCTGCGATGCGGGCGACCCGGTGGAGGCCACCGCGCGGGTGCGGGCCTCCGTGACGCGCTCCAGCACCGACCGCTCATGGGCGGCGTAGCCCTTGACGGTCTCCACAAGGTTCGGGATGAGGTCGTAGCGGCGCTTCAGTTCCGTGTCGATGCCGGCCCAACTCTCGCGGACGTGGTTCCGGCCGCTCACCAGGCTGTTGTACATGCCGACCACGACCACCAGCAGTATGACCAGCGGCGCAAGGACGCAGGCGCAGAACGGAAGGAGTGCGGCAAACTCCGCTTGCGCCATGACCACCGCCACGCATGCCGCCGGGGCCGCAACCGTCTCGCTCACGTCCGCCCTCCCTGCTGACCGCCCGTGCCGCGCGCCGCCCGCACGTAGTCGGGTATGCTGCGGATGATCTCGCCGCCGATGTCCAGCAGGCGCCGGACACGCTCCGCGCCGTCCTGGTCGTCATGCAGCACGAGGAGCGGCCCGTTCATCTCCAGCGCCGGCACGTCGCCGCAGGCAAGCAGGTACTGAATCAGGCGCGCGTGCAGGACGTCGTAGGCGAACTTGCGGTCGTCGGCCTTGACGTGGTACCGGCGGCTGAACTCCTCGCTCTCGAAGTCGAGGTCATCGAAGCCCACCCACGACGCCATCGTGTCGAGGAAACTCTCGCGGCGCATGTGCATGCGCGGCGCAAGTATGGGCATCCCCAGGATCGCCACCTGGAACGAGTGCGTGTGCTCGTCCTTGCCGCTGCCCGTCTTGTAGCGATAGTCGCAGAGGATGACCTCGCGGCCGTCAACCTGCCCGGCCAGAACGTTGGAAGCGCGGCGGGCGTGGCCGCGGCCGAAAAGGTCCACGTGGGCGTACCGCGCGGGAATATCGTAGGGGTCGGCGGCGTAGAACCTCAACCCCCACTCCGCGGCAAGGCGGGCCATGGCCTCACGGCGCTGCCCCGCCCTGTAAACGGCGTAGATGATTACCCCGACCACCGCCGCAGCGACGACAGCAAAGAAAAAGCACTGCAACGCCCCCGCAGCGCCGGCGAAAAGAATCTCCATGAGGCCCTCCCGTCAGTGGGCGGATTATAGGGCCTCGCGGCAGAGACCGTCAAAACTAAACGTGCGCTGCCCGCAATCTCCCAGTTGCGGAGGAAGAGCCGCCTCACGGGTGGCATGCCCACAGCCTGCCCGCCGCGGCGGGCCGCCGTATGCGTGGGCATGCGCGGCACGACGCTGCTTCTTGTCAGAGCCGCTCTCCGTCAGGCAGCGGTGTTGTTGGCGTGCACCGGCCACGGCACCGCTCCCTCACGGTCGCGGCTCTGTTTCGCCCAAGTGCAACTGGCGCATTACCGCCGGCGGAGGGCCTACGGCCTCTTGTCGATGCGGTCCAGGCGGCGCTCGATGTCGCCGAGGCGATTCTCCAGCCGTTCAAGGCGCTCTCTTATCTGGCCGGCGTCCCTGCCGAGGCCGTACGGCGCAGCGGGCGGCTGGGGCGCGCCGGGGCGGGGCTCGGCCGGTGCGCCCTCGCGCGGCCTGGGGCCTTCCTCGAACCACCGGCGCAGGCCACGCAGGTACGCCTGGAGTTCCGGGAACTGCTCGCTCCAGCGCTGCGGGCCCTCGAAGAATCGCGGCCGTTCTCGCTCCGCCGGTCCGGCCGGACGCTCGCCCAGTTTCACGTCCACCGTGCGCTTCTTGCCCGAGCGGCAGTAGTCGACTCGCACCCTGACGCCCGGCTTGTAGCCGCGGATGCGTTCCGTCAGTCCGACGGGGGTCTCCACGCCCTTGCCGTCGATGGCCGTAATCACGTCTCCGGGCAGGAGGCCCGCCTCTGCGGCCGGGCTGCCGTCCTGGAGGCTGCCAATAAGCACGCCGCGGTCTGCGCCGGCGATCTCCTTCATTTCTTCCGTCAGCGGCATGGCCATGACGCCCAGATATGCCTCGCCTGCGGGCTGCTCTCGCGGCCGCTCTTGCGGCGGGCGCGACTCGCCGCGGCGTTCCTCTTTCGGCGGCGCGGCGGGCGGCACGAGCAAGGCCCCTTCCGGCCGCACGCCGAGCGTAACGCGCCTGTCCATGGCCTTGCCGCCGCGAGTCCAGGCGATGGTGACCCGCTCGCCGGGGTTGTGGCCGCAGACCAGGTCCACAAAGTGCTCGGGCCCCCTGACGCGCTGGTCGCCCACAGCGGTGATGACGTCCCCGGCGGCCAGGCCGGCCTCCTGGGCGGGGCTGTCGGGCACGACGCTCGTGACGACCACGCCCGCCTCGGCGTCCGGCCCTCCCGACCGGGCCGAGACCATGACGCCCAGGTATGCCTCGGCGCGTTCCGGCCGGGGGTCACGCGGACCGGCCCACGGCTCGATCCGCACGCCGCCCGGTTCGCCCATCCTGATGAAGTCGCCGGGGTCCACTTCGCGGCCGTTCACCCACATGCGCACGCGGGGCTGCGTGCTGCCGTCCTCCGCGCGGACTTCGACCCTCATCTGCCCGCCGGCAGCCCCCTGCTCCGCCAGCGCAGGCGAGGCCCAGCAGAAAGCGGCCGCTGCGAGAATCAGGCCCAACCTGAGCGCCATCATGCTTTTCTCCTTCCGTAGCAGGCCTCCCCGCGGAGGCAAGTACCAGTCACACCGCGCCGAGTGCGAGACTGAACAGAGCAGCGCGTCGGTCCCCAGCGCAGCGGCGCCGCTGCCTCGCCGCGCCCGCCCGGCCGAGGCACAGCGCCTGACCACCCAAAACGCTGGCCGCCTGGCGCTGCCCGTCCTATAATACCGTCCGCTTACTACACGTGGGAGAGCGCGCTTTTTATGCCGCCTGGCGCCGTTTACATCATCGTCAACCCCATCTCCGGGCAGGGGCCGGACTCCCGGTTCCTCGCCCAACTGCGGCGCCACCTGACGCTGCGCGGTTTCGCGGCCGAGGTGATGGCAACGGAGCGCCCCCGGCACGGCCGCGAACTCGCCCGGTCCGTGCCGGACGACGCACGCTGCATCGTCAGCATCGGCGGCGATGGGACGCATCGCGAGATTCTCTCGGGCCTGCTCGGCCGGCCCGTGCCGGTCTGCGTGGTGCCCTCGGGAACCGAGAACGTCCTGGGCCGCACGTTCCGCCTGCTGCCGACGCTGCGCGACACGCTGCGGCGCATCCAGTCGGGCCGGCCCGTGGCCATCGACATCGGCCTGGCCAACGATTACCCGTTCGTGATGCTCTCGGGAACGGGCTTCGATGCGGCCATCACGGACATCGTGCACCGCAACCGCCGCGGACGAATCCTGCGGGAGGCATACTA
This sequence comes from Planctomycetota bacterium, assembly GCA_016872895.1. Lineage (GTDB taxonomy): Bacteria > Planctomycetota > Phycisphaerae > FEN-1346 > FEN-1346 > VGYT01. Next base: position 14,258 of record VGYT01000068.1, on the reverse strand, counting down.
CGGCCCCACCGCGCGGCTGTGGTGGCGGTATCCGTTCCCGGCGCTGGCCGTGACGGTTGACGGGCGGCCGCTGGTTGACGACGCGGGCTTCGTCCTTGTGGCCAACACGCCGGTGTACGCCGACCGGCTCCGCATGGCCGCGCGAGCCGTGGGCGACGACGGCCTCCTGGACGTGGTGTGCTTCCGCACACGGTCGCGATGGCGCATACTTGAACTCTATCTCTGCGCCCGGGCCGGGCGGCACCTCGCGCACCCCCTGACGACCTGCGCCCAGGGCCGGCGCATCACGGTCACGTGCGCCGAGGCGCCGGCCCCGACCCAGGTGGACGGCGACGCCGTCATGACCACGCCCGTCACGTACACGGTCATGCCGAAGGCCGTCAGGCTGCTGGTGTAACGGATCAACGGTTGTTATTTATCACTTGTCACTTGTCACTTGTCACTTGCCAGTTGCCGCTTGTTATTGCCGTTACAAGTGACGAGTGGCAAGTAACAAGTGGCAAAATGGGAGGTCTCCGATGCGTCCGAGAATCGCCACGGTGGGCGGCGTCTCCCTCTCCAGCACGCGCCTCTTCGTCATCGCCGGCCCGTGCGTGATTGAATCGGCCGACCTTTGCCGGCGCGTGGCCGCGCACATGAAGGCCGTCGCCGAGCGCCTCGGCCTTCCGCTGGTCTTTAAGGCGTCGTACGACAAGGCCAACCGCACGAGCGCAGGGTCGTTCCGCGGGGTCGGGCCGGCGAAGGGCCTCAAGATTCTCGCCCGCATACGCGACGAGTTCGGCCTGCCCGTTCTTTCGGACGTGCACTCGCCCGAGGAGGCCAGGCAGGCCGGCCGCGTGCTCGACTGCCTCCAGGTGCCCGCGTTCCTGTGCCGGCAGACGGACCTTGTCCAGGCCGCCGCACGCTTCGGCAAGGCCGTGAACCTGAAGAAGGGCCAGTTCCTCGCCCCGTGGGACATGAAGAACGTGGTCGCCAAGGCCGCCGAGACCGGGGCCGAGAACATCCTTGTAACGGAGCGCGGCACGTCGTTCGGCTACAACCGCCTCGTGTCGGACATGACGGCCCTCCCCGCCCTGGCCGCGCTCGGTCATCCGGTGGTCTTCGACGCCACCCACAGCGCGCAGCAGCCGGGCGGACTCGGAACGGCCACGGGCGGCAGCCGCGCTGGCGGCATCCTGCTGGCCCGCGCGGCCGTGGCGGCCGGGGCGGACGGACTTTTCTTGGAAGTCCACCCCGACCCCGACCACGCCCTGTCCGACGGCCCGAACTCGCTGGCCCTCGCCGACGTTGAGGGGCTGCTGCGCACGTGCCAGGCCATCCGCGCGGCGCTTGTGTCCACCTGAACGTAGGGCGGGACAACGCCCCGGCATCGCCGCGCGGATACGCAGACCCGCCGCGCAGTAATGTAATGATTCTTCTTGCGGTTCTGCTTAGAATGGCCGGCGGGGCGGGCAGGCAAGGGAGGGACGCTCATGCTGCGTGCGATGACCAGGCGGGAGTGGCTGGGCGCGGCAATCGGGACGGCGGCGGGCGCGGCGGCGGCGCGGCTGGCCCGCGGCGGAGACGCCGGGGCAGGCACGGGCGGCCCCGCCCCGGCGGCCTCGGCGGCGGCCGGGACGATGGCGACTGCCGCAGGGCCGGCCCTGCGCGACATTCCGCCCTACGCCCTGTACGTCTTCGACAACGGCCTCATCGGGCCGGACGTGCCGACCATCGAGGCGAAGGTTGCGCTGGCGAAGAAACTCGGCTTCGCGGGGATGACGGACCACTTTGCCGCCAGGCGGCTTGCGCAGGTGCTGGATGCGCTCGACAAGCAGGGCCTGGAGTTCGCCTCGCTTTACTCGACGCCCCTTGTGGAGGCGGAGATCGACGCGCGCCTGAAGGACGACATTGCCCTCCTCAGGGGCCGGCGGGCGCGCATCGAGATCGCGTTTTCATCGAAGCAGTTCAAGCCCTCGGACCCGGCGGCCGACGGCCGGGCCACCGACGCCATCAAGCGCGTGGCCGACTGGTGCGGCGACTCCGGGCCGGTCGTATCCATTTATCCGCATAGAAACTCCTGGACCGAGCGGACGGAGGACGGCGTGCGCCTGGCCCGCAAGGTCGGCCGCCCCACGGTCGGCACGAACCTCAACCTGGTGCACTGGCAGTGGGTGACGCCCGTGCGGCCGCTGGAGGAACTGCTGGCCGAGGCCCTGCCGCACCTGATGCTGGTTACGATCAACGGCCTCGATAAGGGGAAGATCGTGCCGCTGTCGGACGGCGACTTCGACGTGGCGGCGTTCATGGCGGCGGTGAAGAAATCGGGGTACAAGGGGCCGGTGGGACTCCAGTGCTACAGCATCCCGGGAGAGTCGGAGGCGCACCTGGCGAAGTCGATGGCCAAGTGGCGCGAAATACGGAAGCAGGCGGGCCTGTGACGGCGAGAATGCAGGCCGGGACGGAATCCCGGCATTTTCCCGTCGGGCGCGGCGGCGGCGCAGGGACTTCGCTCGGGCCTGCACATTGCGGAGAGACGGGATGAACCTGACGCGGCGAGCGCTCATGAGGACCGCCGCGGCCGCGCTGGCGGCGCCGTACGTCCTGCCGGCGTCGTCGCGCGGGGCGGACGGACGGACGGCCCCCAGCGGGCGCGTGGGCCTCGGCCTCATCGGCGTCGGGCGCCAGGGCACGCTGGCCAACCTGCGGACGTTCCTTTCATACGAAGACGTGCAGGTGCTGGCCGTGTGCGACGTTGACGCCTGGCGGCTGGAGAACGCCCGGCGCATGGTCGATGAAAAGTACCCCGCCTCCGGCCGGGCGGGCGCCGCCGGGCCTTGCGCCGCGTGCAGCGACTTCCGCGAGGTCCTGGGGCGGGCGGACATCGACGCCGTGATGATATCTACGCCCGACCACTGGCACGTGCCGATGGCCCTGGCGGCCGCGCGGGCCGGCAAGGACATCGCACTCGAAAAACCGCTTACGCTGTGCGTGGCCGAGGGGCGCGCCTTGAGCGACGCGGTCGCCCGTTACGGCCGCGTCTTCCGGACCGACAGCGAGGCGCGGTCGCTCGGTTTCTTCCACCGGGCGTGCGAACTTGTGCGGAGCGGGCGCATCGGCCGCCTGCACACCATCCGCGCCGGCGTGCCCCGCGGCGACGTGGCGGGCGGCAACCCCGCCCCGAAGCCCGTTCCGGCCGAACTCGATTACGATGCGTGGCTCGGCCCGGCCCCGGACGCGCCGTACTGCGCGGACCGCGTGCACCCCGTAAGGGACCTCGGCCGCCCCGGCTGGATGCGCGTGCGCGACTACTGCGAGGGCATGGTCACCAACTGGGGGTCGCACGTCCTGGACATCGCGCAGTGGGGCCACGACACGGAGCATACCGGCCCGGTGGAAATCGAGGGCCGCGGCACGTATCCGGCGGACGGTTTATGGAATGTTCTGATTGATTTCGAGATATCGTATCGCTTTGCGGACGGCGTGCGGCTTATCTACCGGATGGACCACCCGTACGTCCGGTTCGAGGGCGACGGGGGATGGGTCGAGGCCGACTGGACGAAGTCGTCCGTGACGGGCGAGCCCGAGTCGATGCTGCGCTCGCCGGTGCGGCCGGACGAGGTGCAGTTGCCGCGAAAGAGCGAGAAGCGCGACTTCATCGACTGCGTAAAGACGCGCGGCCGGACGATCGCCGACGCCGAGGTCGGCCACCGCACCAACTCGCTCTGCCAACTGGGGCACATCGCCATCCAGGCGGGGCGCACGCTGCGGTGGGACCCCGCGGCCGAGCGGTTCCCCGAGGACGCGGAGGCCAACCGCCTGCTCGGCCGCTTCGTGCGGCCGCCGTGGCGGCTGTAGGACCCGGCAACCTACGTGGCACGGCCGGCTTGTCCGGCCGTGAAGAACACGGCCGCCGATCCGCCACGGCAGGACAAGCCGGCCGTGCCACACGTGCCAGTGAGGCTCGCGTTTGCGCGGCGGGTGCGGCGGGGCTGTCGCACGCCGAGCGAGAAACGACCCGCTGTGCGGCGCCTTGGCGCTGGAAACCGCGGCGGCAAGTTCGTATAACTCGTCAGGGCGGAAGACCCGCCGGGAGACCGCGCATGATGCCGCTTCGGTGGGCAGTTTGCGCGCTTGCGGCCGCGATCGGCGCGGGCGTCGGGGCCGGCATCGCAAGCATCTGCCTCGGCCACGGCGAAGGGCCGCCGCCGCCCCCCCCGCCGCCGCCCGTCGCATCCTACCCGCAGGACCTGTCGCGCGAGCGCGTCTATCCGCCGCGATGGTCGTGGATTCACTGGTGGGAGGCCAACCGCGACCCCTACCTGCGCAGCATCCGGCAGAGCGGCGCACTCCAGCGGACCGACCCGGCCATCCTGGCCGCGTACCGGGCACAGGCCGTCAAGGCCCTCGTGGGGGGCCTCGGGTCGGCCGCGGCGGAGGTGCGTGCGGCCTCGGCCCTGGCGCTGGCGCGGATGAACGAGAAGGCCGCCCTGCCGGCCATCACCAAACTTGCCGGGGCCGACGGCAGCCCCCAGGTCCGCATGATGGCCCTGGTGGCGATGGGCCTGCTGGACGTGCCCGAAGCGCGCGACTCACTGCTCTCGCTCAACTACCCCACCGACCAACTCGTCGAGGCCGGCTGCGTGGGCCTGGGGTTCCTCCGCGCCGCCGACGAGGCCAAGGTCCAGGCGGCCCTGCACCAGGCGGTCGCCAGCCCGAAGGCGGGCGCCGCCACCATCTCGGCCTGGGCACTCAGGCGGCGCAAGGACGACCTGACGGTGCGGCTGATGCGGTCGATACTTGTGCAGTCGAAGAGTCCCTGGCTGGCCTCCGAGGCCATCCTGTCGCTGGGCGAGCAAGGCGACACGGCGGCCGTGCCGCTCCTGGCCGACGTGCTTCTCGGAAACAAGCCGGCCACGAGCGTGGCCGCGTACCAGGCCCTCCACGATCACGACAGCGAGATCGCCAGGCTCCTCGGCGACGTCCGCGTCCCCGTGCCGGAACTGGAGCGCGTACGGATGCTGTACCAGAAGCAGGCGGAGTGGCGCGACTTCGGCCCGAACGGCCAGGGCCGCACCACGCCCGCGCGCCTGGCCATCCGCGTCGGCATGGAGAAGGTGTACCTTTCCAGCCTGCGGGCCTCGGCGGCCATCGCGCTGGGGCGGCTGCGGACCCCGGCGGCAAGCGCGGCGCTGGTGGCGTCGCTCGCCTTCCGCGACGACGGCTACGTGGAGGTCTTCAAGGGCTTCGCCATGATGACCCTCGGCCAGGCGGGCGACCCGGCCGCGCTCCCGCCCTTGCTGGCGTACCTGGGCCGCGCGCATCCCTCGGGCAAGGTCAAGACGGTGGTGGAACTCGATTCGCCGCTGCGGGGCTTCGCGGCGCTGGCCCTGGGCTTCTACGCCCGGCCGCGCGAAACGCCCCAGGGACCCGCCGACGCGCCGGACTACGACCGGGTGTGCCTGGCGCTGGCCGAGCGGCTGGCCGACCCGCAGGAGGAGGCGGAGGTCCGCACCGCCTGCGCCATGGGCCTGGGCCTCACCGCCCGGACGGAGAACCTGCGGTACCTTCAGAAGGCCGCCGAGACGGTGCGCGCGGCCGACGACCTGCTGGCCGGGTACATCCTGCTGGCGCGGGCCCTCCTGGGCGACCAGGGCATCACGCCCCTGGCCAAGAGATATCTCGACGTAAGCACCGAAAAGAAGGAGACGTCCGGCATCCTCGCCCGGCGTGCGGCCGTGCTGGGCCTGGCCCTGCTGGAATCGCAGGAGGCCATCCCGGCCCTGCTCGACGCCTGGCACCTGACGTACCACGTCAACCGCGAGGTGGCCGTGGCGCTGGGCCTGCTGAGGGCCTACAACGTTACCGAGCCGCTCGTGAGGCTCCTTCAGACCTCGCCCAACCCGCTGGAGCAGGCCTTCGCCGCCCGGTGCCTGGGCGAACTCTTCATGGAGGAGCGGCCTTACCGGCTGCGATGGCTCCTGAATGAAACGAACTACACGATGAAGAACGAGCGCCTGCTGCCGTACCTGGCGGTCGCGAACGAATTCCTGTATGAATATCTGATACCGTGCTTCGGAGACCGGTGGCTATGAGCGGCGGCGCTGCCCGGTGGATGCCGGCCGTCCTGTCGGCTGCGGCGCTGGCGGCCCTCACGCCGGCCCTCGCGCTCGCCCAGGCGGCGCCCGAGCCGCCGCTGCCCGACCCGGGCGAGGCCGTCGCTGGGATGCTCGTGGGCCTCGAGAACGCCCGCCTAGCCGCCGCGCCCGACCCGCCGCGCGTCGCCGCCCTGCTGCGGGAGGCCCTTGCGGCCCTCGACAAGGTCGAGGCCGCCGGCCGCACGCCCCTGGAGCGCGTCGAGGCCGCCATCGCCAGCCAGCCCCGCAAGACGCCCACGCGCCCCCAGGCCGCCGAGCGGCTGCGACTGCGCACCCACCAGGCCCACGCCGCCCTGGCTCGCGGCGACGTGTACCGCCTGGCGGCCGCCGCCCTCCCCCCCGGCCACCCCGACCGTGCGGCCGACATGGAGCAGGCCGTCCAGATCTTCGGCGCGCTCAGGGTCGAGTACCGCGACCTCCTCGCCGCCTTCCTCGGCTACGTCGGCGAGGCGCGGGCCCAGCGGGCCGCCGGGAACCTCGACGCCGCCTATGCCGTTCTCAAGCCCGCCCTCGCCATGGCCGCCGACCCCAAGGAACCCGCCACACAGGAGATCCGCCGCGCGGCCTTCGTGGAACTCCTCGAGATTCACCTCGCGGCCGACCCGAAGAAGGCCCTCGCCGAGGCCGCGAGCCTCGCACAGGGCCCCGCGTTCAAGGACGCGCCGACGTGGCTGGCGCGGATCGACTACGTGGCGGCCCGCGCGGAAGCGGAGGAACTCCGCAGGGCGGCCGCGCCCGGACAGCCGGCGCCGGAGGCAGCCGCGCGCGCCGCCCGCGCGGCGGCGCTGCTGCGCCGCGACGCCGTGGCGGCCGCCGCGCCGCCCTTTGACCGGCTGGCCCTGCTTGCGGACCTCGACCGCCTGGCCGGAGGGTCGCTCCTTGCGCGCGACGAACTCCTGCGGTGGGCCGACCTCCTGGCCGCCGCCGGTCGGCCGGGCGCCCTCGACGCCTACCGCCGCGCGCGGGCCGCCGGCCCCCTCTCCGACCAGCAGTCACTTGTCTATATATCGCTTCTCGTCAAGGACGGCGCGCTCGCCGAGGCGGCCGGCGCGGCCGACGAACTCCTGCCGCGCCTGGAGCCGGGCCACGCGCATCGCCCCGCCGTCATCCAGGTCCGGGCCGCGGCGCTCCTGAAGATGCTGGAGGCGGCCGGCGCGGCGGCGCCGGAGTCGCTGCGGGCCCGCGCGGCCGACGCGCTCCGCGCAGCCGTCGATGGCGGCCCCGACGCCGCCGTCCGCCGCGACGCGCTTCGCCAGTTCGTCGCCCTCCAGGCCGCCCGCGGCGGCCCGGCGGCCTGCGCCGGCGTGCTGGCGGCCCACCCCGACCTCGTCGCGGGCGACCCGTACCTGGGCTACTCGCAGGCCGCGGCCAAGTGGCAAAAACTCTCGGCCGAGGCCGCAGCGGACGACGCCGTCGCGGCCGCGCAGGCCCGCGCGGTGGTCGAGGAAGCCGCCGCCGCGGAACAGGCCGCCGCGCAGGCCGGCCAGCCGGCCCTGGCGGCGCGCGCGGCCCTGGTGCGGGCGCAGATACTCGCCAGTCCGCTCGGGCGCGACCCGCGCGCGGCCCTGATGATCCTCAGCGGCCGCTGGGACTCGCTGCGGGCCGACCCGTCCACCGCCGAGGCCGCCGGGTGGCTCCGCGTGGAACTCATGATGGACCTCGGCCTGGTGGACGCCGCCTCGAAGGCGCTGGCCGACCTGCCCGACGGCGCCTCGCCGAACTCTCCGGCGGCCCTGCTGCGGCTGGCCGAGGCCCTTGCCGACCGGTCGGCCGGCCTTCCGCCCCAGGCCCTGGCCGACGTCCAGCGCGAGGTGCTGCGCTTCGCCGACCGCGCGATGAGCATGGCCGTGGCCGACCCGCAGGCGTTCCGCAGCGCCTCCGAGCGGGCCGCGCGGGCGCTCCTGGCGGCGGGGGCCTGGGCCGACGCCCAGCGCATCCTCACGAGCCTGCTGGCCTCGCTGGAGGTTCAGAAAGACCCGCGGGCGCTGCTCGAAAACTCGCTCGCCTTGGCCGAGGCGCTGCGTCGCGGCGGCAAGGCCGAGGAGGCCCTCAAGCACCTCGACGCCCTGGCCCCGAGCCACCCCGGCGACGCGGCCGCGCACCTTGAGCGGAGCCTCTGCCTGGCGGCCATCGGGCGGCACGAAGAAGCCGTTGCATCCGCGCGCCAGGCGCGTATGCTCTCACCGGCCGGCGGCCAGGCGTGGTGCCGCGCGACGCTGGCCGTGGCCGAGGGGCTGGCCGCACAGGGCATGACCGACGCCGCGGCCGACATCCTGCGCGTCTGCGACGCGCTGTACCCGGCGTTCGGCAGCGCGGAACTCCGCGGGCGGCTGAAGCGGCTGCGCCAGGACCTCGATTCGCCGGCCGCCGGGCCGGGCCGGAAGCCCGCCGGCGCGAGGGAGAATGAGTCATGAAGCATGCTTATATGCTGAGATGCTGCCTGCTCTGCCTCGCGGCCGCCGGCCTGGCCGCCGGCCTGGCCGAGGCCTGGGCCGCCGCGGCCGACGCGCCGCCTCCCGCCGCCCCCGCCCCGGCCGCCGACCAGCCGACCGAGACGCGCAGCCTCGTCGACTTCATCAAGGCCGGCAAGACCGTCGGCCACGCCATCATACTGCTGAGTTTCGTCGGCGTCGCGCTGGTCATCGACTCTGCCTTGCGCATCACGCCGAAGAAACTCGTCCCGCCCCTGCTCGTGCGCCAGGCGGTGAGCCTGGCCCGCGAGGCCCGCCTGGCCGAGATCGTGCGCCTCGGCCGCGCAAGCGACAGCCTCCTGGGCCGCGTCCTCGGCAAGGTCCTCGCGCAGCGACCCCTGAGCCTGGCCTCGGCCCGCGAGGCCCTACAGGAGGAAGGCTCCAAGGAAATCACCCGCCTCCAGCACCGCGTGGGCTATATCGGCTTCATCGCCGCCGTCGCGCCGATGCTGGGCCTCCTGGGAACCGTCACGGGCATGATTTACTCGTTCAACGTGCTCGGGACGGCGAAGGGCGCCGCCGACCCCGACGAACTGGCCGTGGGCGTGGCCGAGGCTCTCGTCACCACGTGCGAGGGCCTCATCGTGGCCATCCCGCTGATGTTCTTCCACATGTACTTCCGCGGCCGGGTGACGCGCATCGGCCAGGATGCGGCGGCCGTCTGCGACAGCGTGATGCGCGGCCTGGCCGCCGTCGTCGAGGCCCGCACCACCGGCCGCCCCGCACAGTTCGACCTTCAGGAGGCCGTCCAGGCGCAGGGCGGCGACGAGGCCGAAATCGCCGCGCCCGACGAGTCATACGAAATCGTCGAAGAGACCGCCGAGGACTTCAATCCCGACGACCTCTTCAACAAGGACAAGCCGCAGCCCAGGTAGCCGGCACGCGCCGGGCATCCCACTTACATATGAAACAAGTTCTGAAATTCGACGCCGCGGCCGAGCATGAGCCGGTGCTCCTGGCGGTCGCCCCCATGGTGGACATCGTGATGCTTCTGATCTGCTTCTTCATGCTGGCCTCGCAACTTGTGATCACGCAGAAGGACCCGGCCGTGCTCCTGCCGGGCATGAAAAGCCCCCTGGGCCGGCCGGAGGCCCCCGCCGAGGTCACCGTAAACCTGCGGCCCGACGGGGCCGTCACGGTCGATAACCGCCGCGTGCCGCCCGAGGCGCTGCCGGGCCTCCTTGCGGCCGAGAAGGAGCGGGCCGGCCGCGAGAACAGGCCCCTGCGCGTCGTCGTCCGGGCCGACCGCCGCCAGCGCTTTGCCGCGCTCGACAACCTTCTCAGCGCCTGCCGCCGCGCGGGCCTCGGCCAGGTCATCTTCCGCGCCCAGCAGGAGGACGCCCCGTGACCTTCGGCCGCCACGACGACGCCGGCGACGCTCAACTCCAGATCGCACCCATGGTGGACATGGTCTTTACGCTGCTGGCGTTCTTCGTCCTGGGCACGCAGGTGGGCCTGCCCGAGCGCGACTTTGCGATGGGCTACCACGACAGGCCCCTCGCCCCCGGCGCCGAGGCCCAGGACTTCCCCTCGGCCATCGTGGTGCAATTGCGCGGGACGCCCGAGGGCGTGGCCATAATCATCGGCCAGGCCCGACTGCCGAACGACCAGTTCGACGCCATCCGCGCCAAACTGGCCCAGATCAACCTGCCGGCCCTCGACGTCATCATCCAGGCCGACCCGGCCCTCACCGTGGACCAGGTGGCCCGCGCCATGGATGCCGCGCTGGCCAGCCCCATGAAGAAGATCTCGGTCTCTCGCCTGCGCCTGGCCGCGGGGCCGGCGCCGACGGGCCGTCAGGGGTGACCCGTGGCCAAGAGCCGACATGTTTGCTTACCCGGCGGGCGCGCCCGCCGCGCACAATGAACGTTCGCAACGCCATCAAGCAGGTCTTACGCTCCGCTCCGGCGTGGCTCCTCTCCGGCCTGCTGCACGCGGGCATCATCCTTCTGGCCGGCATGGTCACCTGGATCGTGCTTGAGCCGCGGCTCCTGGACCGCCTGCTTGCGCTTTCGCCGCCGGACGCGGGCGTAGATGAATCCGGCCGCGAACTCGCCGGCGGCGCGGGCGCCGCGGGCGGCCAGCGCACCGGCCCGGCGGCCGCCGAGGCCCCGGCCGCACGCCCTCCCGCCCCCGTCGTGGCCGCACCCGTCCCCGCGCCGCAGAAACTCATGGAGGCCCTGGCCGCGCCGGTCGCGCCGCCTGCCTCGGACCAGGCCCTCGCGGCCGCATCCAACGCCTTGGGCCTCCTGACGGCCGCGGCCCTCGGCGGCCTCAAGGGCCCCGCCGCGGGCGGCCCTGCCGGCACGGGAATCCTCGAAGGCACCAGCCCCGGCTTCGGCAAGTACATCGGCGATCTTCGCGGCATGGGCCTGGACGTCGTCCTGGTGCTCGACGCCACCGACAGCATGACCCCCTACATCGAGCAGGCCAAGGTCCGCCTGCACGCCGTCCTGAACGTCATCACCGGCCTGGTGCCCAACGCGCGGGTGGGCATCGTGGCATACAAGGACTTCGGCGACGAGTACGGGCCCGACGCCCTGAAGTTCCTCCCCATCGGCGCCGACCACCAGGCCGTCCGCAAGTTCATCGACGAGGTCGTGGCGGGCGGAGGAGGCGACATCCCCGAGCCGATCCACGAGGCCCTCGCCGCCGCCGTCAGCGCCAGGCGCATGGGCTGGAACCCCCGGCGCAGGCGGGTCATCATTCTCGTCGGCGATTCGCCCGTGCACACCTCCGGGCGCGCGGCCGCTTACAGCCTGGCCGCCGCCTTCGCCCGCGACGGCGGCACAATCAACGTCATCGACACCGGCGGCACAGGCGCCCCCGGCTCGGCCCGCACGACGCTCCAGCCCGACCTGGCGCGCATCGCCCGCGACGGCGGCGGGTCGGCGTTCCTGTTGAATAATGCCGATGCGTTCTGGAAGCACCTGGTCGTCTCGGTCTTCGGCCAGCGCTACGAGCAGGACGTCAACATCATCCTGGAGAAGTTCACCAGGAAGGAGTGACACATGACGCGCAGCCTCGCGGCTTCTGCGGCGGCCCTGGCGATCTCCGTCCTTGCGGCCGGATGCGGCGCGGGCGGCGACGCGCCCGCCGCCCCCGACGCCGGGGCGGTCACCGTCTACACCGCGCTCGACCAGGTGTACTCCGAGCCCGTCCTCAAGGCGTTCCAGGACCGCACGGGCATCCGCGTCGAGGCCGTGTACGACGCCGAGGCCGCGAAGACCACGGGCCTCGTCAACCGCCTCATCGCCCGCCGCCGGCGACCGGACTGCGACGTGTGGTGGAACAACGAGCCCGTGCAGACCGCGCGGCTGGCGGCGATGGGAATCCTGGCCCCGTACTCCAGCCCCGCCGCCGCACGCATCCCGCCCGCCTGCCGCGACCCCGACGGCCGCTGGACCGGCTTTGCCGCAAGGATGCGCCTGCTCATCTACAACACTGAGCGCGTCCGGGGCGACCCGCCCGCGAGCCTCCAGGACCTGGCCTCGCCCCGCTGGCGCGGCCGGGCGGCCGTCGCGCGGCCGTTCTTTGGAACAACTCTTACCCATATGTGCATCCTCTATCAGGCGTGGGGGCCGCAGCGCCTGAAGGCCTGGCTGGCGGCCCTGCGCTCAAACGGCGCCGCCCTTGCGGCGGGCAACGCCGCCGTCCGCGACCTCGTGGCCGCAGGCGAGTTCGCCTGCGGCCTCACCGACACCGACGATGCGTACCAGGCCATGCAGGAAGGCAAGCCCGTCGCCGTGACGGCGCCCGATAAGGCGGCAGGCGTCTTTCTCATGCCGAACACCGTGGCCCTGGTGGCGGGCTGCCCGCACCCGGAGGCCGGCCGCAAACTCATCGACTACCTCCTCTCGGCGGAAGTCGAGCGGCGGCTGGCCGAGGGGCCGAGCGCACAGATTCCCCTCGGCACGGACCTGGCCGACGTCCGCACGCCGTGGGCCGACCTGCTTGGCGGCAAACGGATGGACGTCGATTTCGCCCTCGCGGCCGCCTGCGTTGACCAGGTCATCGCCCTGCTCCGCGAAACCGGCATGGACCAGTAGAGGACACCCGTGACCGCCTGCCGCAGCCGGCCGCAGCCCGCTCTCGGCGCGGCGGGTCTTCTGACCCGCTGCGCGGGCGGCCTCTTCGGAGCGGGCGCCGAGGTCCTGGCGCTGGCGGCCCTCGCGCCGCTCGCCGCCGCCGTCGTCGGGTCGTTCGACTCAAGCGCCAGCGGGAGCGGATACGCGTACTGGTGGGCAAGCCCGCGCGGCTGGGAGTCGCTCGGCCGGACGCTCGCCGTGGCTGCGGCGGCGGGAACGATCGCCCTGGCGCTGGCGTGGCTCCTGGCGGCGTCGGCCGCGGGGCTAACGCCGCGGTGGGCGGCGCCCGCGGCCCTCGCGGCGTGCCTGCCGATGCTTGTGCCCTCGTCGCTCCTGGCCGCGGCGTGGATCGCAGCGCTCGGCCGCGAGGGAACCGTCGCGGCCTTCCTCCGCGACTCGCTCGGGCTCAGGCTGAACCTCTACGGCATCGCGGGCGCGGCGTGGGTGACGGCCCTGCGGTACTTCGGCCTGGCGGCGCTGCTGCTCTGCTGGTCGCGCCTGCGCCGCGAGGGCGGCTGGCCAGCCGCCCGGGCCGCGCGCCTGCCGCGATGGGCCGCCGCTTTGCACCTGGGCCTTCGCGCCGACGCCCGCCCCGCCCTGGCCGCCTGGCTCCTGGTGGTCCTCTTTTCGATGAACGACCATATCATCCCAGGCATGCTCCTGGTGAGCACCTGCGGCACGCAGGTGCTCATCCAGTACTCGGCGCTGCTGGACCCCGGGGGCGCGGCCGCGCTGGCGGCGCCGATGGCTGCGCTTGGCGCCGGCCTTGCGGCGCTCGCCGTCGGGGCCGGCCGCACCGCCTGGACCGACGCGCCGCAGGCCGCCGCCGCGGGGCCGCCGCCGCGAAGCCTCCCCGCGCGGGCCGCGTGCGCCGCGTGCGCCGCGGCGGTCCTCGCCCTGGCCCTGGCGGTGCCGGCGGCGGTGCTGGCGGCCCGGACGGAGTCGCCCGCCGCCGTCCTGGCGGCCCTCGCCGACGCAAGGGAGCAGGCCTGGCGCACGGTCGGGGTCGCCGCGGCCGCGGCCGCCCTCGCCGCGGCCGGCGGCGCCGCCCTCGCCCACCGCTGGGCCGCCGGGCGGCGGGCCGGGGCCTTGCCGGCCGCGCCGGCCGCGCTCCTCCTGCTGGCGGCGCCGCCATCGCTTCCAGGCATAGGCATGATTACACTCTTCCAGCACGGGCCGCTCGCGGCCGCGCGCGACACGTCCTGGCCGCTCGTCCTGGGGCTGGCGCTGCGCCTGCTGCCCGTGGCGATGCTCCTTTTGTACGCACTCTGGCGCCGGGAGCCGGCGGAGGGCGTCCTGGCGGCCAGGGTGCACGGGGTCCCCGCGCATCTGGCGGCGTGGCGGGTGGTCTGGCCGCCGCGGCGGGCCGCCGTCGCCGCGGCTGCGCTCCTGGCCGCCATCCTGGCCGCCACCGACCTGGAGACGGCCATCCTGCTTGCGCCGCCGGGGGGCAGCACCCTGGGCGTGCGCCTGTACACGCTCATCCACACGGCGCCCGAGGCGATGACCAGCGCCCTGGCCCTCGGCATCCTGCTCTTCACGGCGCCCGCCGTGACGGCGCT
>VGYT01000067.1 GCA_016872895.1 Planctomycetota bacterium | reverse complement strand
CAGGCAAACACTGTTCCCGGGAACGCCCCGCGGGTAGAATCGCAGCGACAAGTGAATCCCAGGGAGGGGCCGACCATGACCAGATCGCCGGCTGCCGTCGCGTGCGTACTTGGCATTATTGCGGTCGCCGCCCCGGTGTTGGCTGCCGCGGCGGAGACGGGCGCCGCGCCGAAGTCCGCCCCGGCGGCGGCGCCGGCGGTTCCCGCGCCGGCGGTTCCGGCCCCGGCGGCTGCGGCGCCGGCAGGTGCGGCGCAGGGTGGCGCTGCTGCCAAGTCTGCCCCGGCGGCGCCCCCGGCGGCCGCGCCGGGCGACCTCGACAAGGCCGTGGCTGCCATGCGCCGCGTCAAGCCGGAAGACTTTTCCAAGGAGCAGCAGCAGGCCAAGGGGAAGGAACTTGATGCGGCCTGGAAGACGCTCATCCAGGCCGGTCCCGCCGGCGCGGCCCGCCTGAAACAGGAACTCGCCAAGATCGATGCGGCCACGGAGAAGGACGACTTCTTCAAACTCGGCGCGGCCGTCGTGCTGTGGCAGATAGGCAACCTGGGCGAGGCCCAGGCGATTGCCGCCGCATGGTCCGGCGACGTGGACCCGGCGCTCAACTATAACTATGTGTTCTACACGGCCATGGACGCGGCCCGGACGCAGGACCCGCGGGCGCTGCCGATGCTCACGGCCGTTTTGCGGGACCACAAGGGCTCGGTTTTCCGGGAGCAGCACGCGATGGCCGTCCGCTGGCCGCTGACGCACTCTTTTCTCTGGTGGGCGTTCGGGCCGAAGGGGCTGCCGGCGCTGGCGCAGGCGCTCGCGGAGTCCTCCGACGCGGCCGCGCAGAAATCGGCGATGTTCCTGTTGGCCCAGGCGCAATACCTGCCAGCGCTGCCGCGCATCCGGCAACTTGCGTTGCAGGCCGGGGGCGATTCCAGCGGACAGGCCGTCCGCGCGCTCGGACTGTTCGGCCACCCGCAGGACTTCGATTTCCTGGTCAAGGGCCTGGCGACGCAGGACCCCAAGGCGGCGTTCGACTTCGCCTTTGCCCTGTACGAGTACGAGGACCTGCGGGCCGCGGCGCACCTCGTGCCCCTGCTGGCGAGCGCCGACGAGCAACTGCGCGGCGAGGCCGTCTCGTGCCTGCGCTATCTCCTCACGCCGCCGGGGCTGGAGGCGCTTCAGAAGCACGCGGCTGCGCCGGGGGCGGGGGAGTCGGCCAAGCGGGCGGCGGCCGCCGTCCAGAAGGTGCTCGGCGCCCTGGGCCTTGCGTGGGACGCCTACGCCGCCAAGACGCCCGCCGAGAAGGAGGCGCTCCTGGCGGGCCTGCGCCGCCGGGCCGAGGAGAAGTTCGTCCTCAAGCCCGACGACCGGCGCCTCTCGCACGACGAACTCCTGAAGGCCGCCGAAGAGTGGATGAAGAACGGGCGCATCACCGGCGGCACGTACGAATGGGTGGAGGACCGCCACGCCCTGGCGGCCTCGACGCCCGAAGACATCCCGCTGTGGCTCGATGTGAAGGCCAAGGTGTGCCTGCGCATCTCCGATGAATGTCTATATGAGGCGGAGATTATTGACGGGCTTGTCCGCCGCCTCGGCCGCAGCCGATACCGCAAGGAAGCCGGCATATGCGGGAAGGTGGAGCCCGCTGGCGCGGTCGCGCCGGCCGTCCCTGGCAGCAAGCCGGTGCCCGCGCCGAAGGCCGCCGCGCCCGCAGCGCGTACGCCCGTCAAGGCGCCGTCCCGGTAAGGAGATGATGCATGCCCTGGGTCGCCGGTGCGAAGGGCAACTGCGGAAGCCCCTTGCTTGCGGTCGCCGCGGCGGCGGCCGTCGCGCTGGCCGCGTGCCTGGGCGCCCTGGCGGCGGTGCTTCCGCTGCCGCTGCCGCGGCCGGCCCAGGCGCAGGGCGAGGGCGGGGCGGCGGATGCGGCGGAGATCCCCCGGCCCGCCCCGCGCATCGCAAGCGGCGCATGGGCGCACATGCTCAAGGCCCACCCGCGCCTGTACGGCTCCAGGGAGCACCTGGCGGCCCTCGCGAAGGCCAAGCCGAAGGCGTACGCCGAGGTCCGCAAGGGCGCCGACCTCCTGGCCGTCGGCATAACGCACGCGGTCCAGGGCGCCCCGCGCGAGCGCATCGACCCGCTCCTGGCGTCCGCCAGGCAGAAGGCGGCCGCAGGCGTGACGAACGTTCACCAGGACACGCACCTTGCGCTCACGCGGGCGGCGCTCGTCTATGATTTCTTCCACGACGTCCTGGCGGCCGACGACCGGCGCGCGATGGTCGAGTGGATGAACGGCCACCTGGCGAAGTACGCGGCCGACGAGGGCGCGTTCCACAATTCCACGTTATCGAAAATCGAGTGTTATCTACAAGTGGCCTACGCCACGACGGGCGAGAACCCGCGCGCGGCCGAGTTCCGCGATTACGCCCTCAAGAAACTCTACGAGGGCGGCGTGCTGCCGGTGCTCCTGGAGTTCGGCGCCGGCGGCGGGTACGCCGAGTGCGGCTGGTACACGCGCGGTTGCCTGTGGAACCTCGTCAAGGGCCTGGAGATGGCCCGGCGCATGGACGGGTACGACGGCTTCGCGAAGGCGCCGCGGTTCTTTTACCAGCGACTGGCGTACGAGATGCTCCAGCCGTACCCGGGCTTCGGCGAGTACGGGGCCGAGCATTACGCCGTCGAGGGCGACGGGGCCAACACGTACGGCGGCCACGCGGAGTACCCGCGGCACACGCGAACCGTGCTGGCTCAGTACTTCCGCGGGTCGGAACTGGCGCGGTACGCGGCGTGCAAGCGCCGCGGCGGCTCGAACGCCCAGGCCCGGCTCATAGACTTCCTTTACGAAGAGGACCCGGACCCGCCGGCGGACCTCGGGACGTTCCCGCCGGCGCACCTGGCCGCGGGCATCGGCAGGGTGTATGCCCGCAGCGACTGGACCGACGCCGCCACCTGGCTGCGGTTCGAGTGCGGCGACTTCTGGAACAACCACCAGCACTACGAGGCCGGGAACTTCGAGGTCTTCCGCTTCGCGCCCCTGGCCACCGAGAGCGGCGAGTACACGGACTACCTCGACGGGCACTCCGTCAACTGGCTCCAGCGCACGATTGCTCATAACTGCATCCTTGTCCATCAGCCCGGCGAGAAGTGGGAGCGCCTGCGCGACGGCGGCCGCAACCCCTGCGCCAACGACGGCGGGCAGAACATGCGCGGGGCGTGGCCGCCGCAGTCGCTCGCCGAGTGGCAGAAGAAGCGCGACGCCTTCGAGCGCGGCGACATCGCGGCATACGAGAACCGGCCCGAGTACGCCTTCATGGCCGCCGACTGCACCAGGGCCTACTCGCCGGAGAAACTTTCCTGCTGGGTCCGGCAAATCGTTTTCGTGCGCCCCGCGACGATCATCGTCTTTGACCGCGTGGTCTCCACGCGGCCGGAATACGAAAAGACTTGGCTTCTGCACACCCACGACGAGCCGCAGATTGACGGCGCCGACATCGTGGCCGTCAACGGCAAGGGCCGCCTGGCCGTGCGGACGCTCCTGCCGGAGAGGCCCGTCATCCGCAAGGTGCACGGATACACGTACGGCGGGCAGACGTTTGAGCCGCGGCCGTCGGCGCAGACGCCCCTTGCCCACAAGTGGCGGGTGGAGGTGCTGCCGCCCGAGCCGCGCACGGAGGACCTGTTCCTGCACGTCCTTCAGACGGATGAGCCGCAGCCGGTCGCGCTCGTGCGCAGCGGCGGCGCGGTGGGTGCTAAGGTGGGCGGCGCGGAAGTGCTCTTCAGCGGCCCGGTGGGCGGCACGCTTGCGGTCGGCGGCCGCGCGCTGCCCCTCAGGGCCGCCGTCAGGACCGGGAAGTACGAGTAGCGGCGGCCGGCGCGGCGGGCGCCTTGCCGCCGGGGGCCGGGGCCGCCGGCTTGCCGTAAACCTCCACCTCGATGTAATTGCTGAGATCGTTGGATGAGTTGCCGTTGCTGTAGAGGCGCAGGAACCGGCCCCGCACGCCCCTGGCGTCGAACAGGCGTCCGCGGTAGTCCTCTATGTATTCCAGGTCCTTGCCGACGCCCAGGCCGGATGAGTTGTCAAAATCATTGTTGTAAATAGTTTGCACATTCTCAATGAAGTCCGGGTCGTCGGCCGCCTGGACGACCACGTCGTGGTACACGCGCTTCTCGGCGTGGTAATGCCAGGCGGCGACGGCGTAAATGACGCACGGCTCGCCGAGGTCAATCTGGACCCACTGCCTGCCGGGGCCGAGGTCAACGTAACTGCCGTCCTCGCCCTCCTTGTCGCCGTCGGTCAACTGCTTCAGTTCGCCCACCACGGGGTTCGGGTCGCTGGCCGTGACGGCCCTGCCTGCGGCCAGGTTGACGGTGCCCGCCGGGACCTTGAACACGGGGCGCGGCTTGTCGCTGTAAGGCTCCAGGTGCGGCGAAGGCTTGATGTTCTTGGGCGTCGGGCCGACGAGGGCCCTCGGCAACTTGATGTCCAGCGGCACAAGGTTCTCTTCGGGCGTGCCCTCGGGCACCGGGGCGGGGTGGAGTCCGGCGGCGGGGATGCCCGGCGTGCCGCTGCCGCTGTCGCCCGGCCGCATGACGACGAAGGCCAGGCTGATGGCGAACAGGAGGGCCGCGGCCGCGGCGGCAGCCCACGTCCACCGGAGGTCCGGCGTCCGCGCAGGCCGCGCGGCCGCGGCTGCCTCGGCTGCCTCGGCGGCGCGCAGCGACGGCGCGGCGGCGGCACCGGCGGCTGCCCCGGCGGCGGCACCGGCGGCGCGCGACGCCGCCGACTCCGCCCGCATCCGCTCCCCCAGGCCGCGAACGAACGCCTCTCGCGGCGGGGGTGCGGCGTAGCCGGCATGGAGCAGGCCGGCCACGTCGTCGTGCTTGTCATTGTTGCTCATAGTATCATACTCCTGTGCGCGGACGCGCCCGCCAGCGTGGGCGCCCGACCGGGACGTCCTACCGGCGCACCCGCTGCGCCCGCTCGTACGCTGCGCGGAACGTCTGCCGCGCCCGGTACAGCGCCGCCTCCACCGCCTTCTCCGTTCGTCCGAGTCGTGCGGCGATGTTGCGAACCGGCAGGTCGTCCAGGTATTTCCATTCCAGGATCTGGCGTTCTTCATCGTCGAGGCCGTCCATGATGCGGCCGACGCACGCCCTGAGTTCGGCCGTCTCCAGGGCGGCGGCGGGCGTCTCCGCGGCGGCGGCGGCGTCGGCCGCGCCCTGGTCCAGGGCGGCGGCCAGGCGGGCGGCCTTCCGCCGCAGGTCCTGCGCCTTGTGCCGCGCGATGCCTATCAGCCACCCGCCCACGCTTCCTCCCTCCGGCGCCAGGCGCCCTATCTGCCGCACCGCCGCCAGGAACGTCTCGCTCGCCACGTCCTCGGCCGCCGCGGCGTTGCCCGAGAGTTGGCTGAAGGCGTACCGCCAGATGCTTGGCAGGTATCGCTGGTAAAGCGTTTCGAGCGCCGTCTGGTCGCCCGCCTGGATGGCCCGAACCAAGTCGGCGTCGGTCATGGGAGGCCCGCCTTCGGTTGCCGGTGCGGCCCGGATGCGTCCGTAACGGCTGCCTCTACAATTATCTCGCGGGCGTGGTGGGAATCACGCGGGAAATCGCCGACGTTCGAGCATCACGCGCAGGGCCTGCGGTGCTGTGTCGGAGCCGCGACCGCAAGGGAGCGGCGCCGTTGGCCCGCGCACGCGGCTAACGCAACCACGGCACCGCTCCCTCACGGTCGCGGCTCCGTTAACGTACTACGCTGCGCCGCCAGTTTCGTGGACAAGCGCTCCGGGCGCGGTAGAATGCCCGCTTATGGACGCAGCGGAACAGCCGCCGGAGGGCGGGACCAGCAGGGCACACGCTGCCGCGCCGCCGCGCGCGACGCCGTCCGCGCGGCCGGCATCCGCGCCTCCCGACGCGCCCGGCCTGCGCGGCAGTCTTTTCTTCTGGATGGCCGTCCTCATCGCGTACGGCGCCGCCACGGGCCTGGCGTACCTGGGGTCGGCGCCGCTCCTGAGCCACGAGGGCTTGGCCGCCGAGCGGACGCGCGAACTCATGACGGTCGGCGGCTGGATCATGCCGCACCTGGGCGGCCGGCCCGACGCCCGCAAGCCGCCCCTGCCGTTCTGGATAGGCGGGGCGCTGGCCGTTGCGGCGGGCGGCATGTCGGAATGGACCGCGCGGCTGCCGTCGGTGGCGGCATCGCTCGGCACGATGGTGCTGCTGGTGCTGTGGATGCGGCGGGTGGCGGACCTGCGGGCCGCCGTCATCACCGGCGTCATCTATCTTACGTCGGCGGCGGCCCTCGTGTACGGCCGCCGGGCCGAGGTCGACATGCAACTGGCGTTCTGGACGACGGCGGCCCTGGTGTCGGCGTGGCTGGCGCTCCAGGAACCCGACCGCCGCCGGCAGTTGCTCTTCGCCGCCGGAATGTGGGCGAGCCTCGCGCTGGGTGTGCTGACGAAAGGCCCGCTCCCGCTGGGCATCGCCGCCGTGGCGCTCCTGGCGGCCGCCCTGTTCAGCCGCGAGGCCCGCCGCATCGGACGCCTCCACCCCCTTCCGGGCGTGCTCCTGTTCCTGGCGGTTGTGCTGCCGTGGGGCCTGCACGTGATTCTTCAATGGCCGAAGGCGGCTGAGGTCTGGTATATAGAGTCCGCCGGGCGGTACGTCGGCGAGTTCGGGCACTACAAGCCCTGGCATTACTATGCGACACGGGCGCCGGTCCTGTGGCTCCCGTGGCTGCCGCTCGTGGCGTACGGCGTGTACGCAGCGTTGCGGCGTGAGGCCGTCAGGAGGGCGGCGCTGGTGTTCCTGCTGGCGTGGGGCGTGGGCGGGCTGGTGTTCCTGTCGTTCAACGCCGGGAAGCGGCTGCATTATGCCCTGGTGGCGGCGCCGCCGTTCCTTGTGCTGGCGGGCATCGGCGCGGCCGGGCTGAGGCAGCCTGTAACGCGGGCGGGCAGGTGGCTCCTTGCTTCGCACTGGCTGCTTGTGCCCGCGGCGATGGGCGGCGGAATCTGGGCCGCGTGGGCGTACCCGGAGTTCCGCGCGGCGGTGCTTGCGGCGGCGTGCGTGGCGGCCGTCGGCATCGCATGCGCGATTCTCCTGGCGGGGCAGGGGCGCATGGCCGCGGCGCTCGCGGCCGTGGCGGCCGTTGTGCTCGGCGTTCACCTGATCGCGGCCGGGCACGTGGCGCCCGCGTTGGCGGCACGGGAGGACGTCCAGGGCCGGATGGGCCGCTGGCTGGCCGCGGAACTGCCCGCCGATGCAGACGTGCGGTTCTTCCGCGAACCGATGGCCCGCGTCCTTTTCAGCGCCGGCCGCATCATGCCCGTGCTGCCCGACGCCGAGGCTGCGGCCGCCTGGCGCACGACCGCACGCCAGGCGTACCTTATCCTGGTAAACGCGGGCGACCGGGCCGACGCCGACCGCGCGGGCCCGTGGCAGGAGGTCCGCGCGTGGGACGACGGCGGCGAGCGCCGGGCGCTCCTGCGGCCGGCATCAGAGCCGCGACCGTAAGGGAGCGGTGCCGTGGGGCTGCCCAGCGCAACTGCACCGCTCCCTTACGGTCGCTGCCCTGATCCCGGCGGAGAGGGGAAAGAAGGAGGCCGTGATGGCCAGCCGGAATCGCGTTGCAATCGTCGGCTACGGGTTCGTCGGCCGCCGCCTGCACGAACTCTTCGGCGGCGACGCCGTGGCGATCGATGCCGGCGCGTCGGCGCGCCGGAAGGCCCGCGTAGGCGCGTGCGAGTGCGCCTTCGTGTGCGTGCCCACGCCCGCCGGCCGCGGCGGCGCGTGCGACACCGGCATCGTCGAGGAGTGCGTCGGCTGGATAGGGGCGCCCCTTATCGTCATCTGCTCCACGGTGGCCCCCGGCACGACCGAGCGCCTGCGCCGCCGCACGCGCAAGGCCGTCGTTTTTCAGCCGGAGTACCTGGGCGAGACGCCGGCCCACCCGCTGGCCGACGTGCGGCGGCACCCCTTCGTCGTCCTGGGCGGCCCCGTCGCCGATACGTCGCGCGTGGCCGATATCTATAAGCGTTACTATCACAGCGACCTGCGATTCCACTTCTGCGACAGCCGCACGGCCGAACTCGCCAAGTACATGGAGAACGCCTTCTACGCCGCCAAGGTGACGTTCTGCAACGAGTTCTTCGACATCGCCCGCGCCATGGGCGTTGACTACAACGAACTGAGGGAGATCTGGCTGGCCGACCCGCGCATCAGCCGCGACCACACCTTCGTGTATCCCGACAATCGCGGCTTCTCGGGCAAGTGCCTGCCCAAGGACACGCGGGCCATAATCGCCGCCGCAAGGGCCGCCGGATGCACGCCGCGACTGCTCGAGGCCGTCATGCGCGCAAACGAGGTCTATCGCGCCGGCGACCCGGCATACGACCCCTGCCGCCTGCCGAAGGAGAAGGCATGAGCCCCGCCGCACCGGGGGAGGTCTTCCTCTCGCTGGTCGCCCCTGCGCACAACGAGGCCGAGAACGTTGAGGCGCTGGTGCGCGAGGCGGCCGAGGTCGCCTCGGCCGCGGCCTCCGGGCGCCCCTGGGAACTCATCATCGCCGACGACGCCAGCACCGACGGCACGCCCGACGCCCTCCGCCGCGCGATGCGCGCGTGCCCTCGCCTGCGCGTCGTGGCGCTGAAGAAGCGCGGCGGCCAGACGGCGGCACTCGCGGCGGCGCTGCGGGCGGCGCGAGGCCGCTTCGTCGCCACCCTCGACGCCGACCTTCAGAACGACCCGCACGACATCCCGCGCCTTCTTGAGTTGGTCGCCGGCGGCGCGTGCGACTTCGCAAACGGCTGGCGCCGCCAGCGGCGCGACACGCGGCTGCGGCGCATCTCCACCCGCATCGCCAACGGCGTGCGCAACCGGCTGACGCACGAGACCATCCGCGACTCGGCCTGCGGCCTCAGGGTCTTCCGCCGCGAGTGCATCGAGCAAGTGAAGTTTTTTAACGGAATGCACAGGTTCCTGCCCACCCTCGTCCGCATGGAGGGGTACCGCGTGCTCGAGGTGCCCGTCCGCCACCGGCCGCGCGCCGCCGGCCGCGCGAAGTACGGCGTGTGGAACCGCGTCTTCCGGGCGCTGCGCGACGCCTTCGCCGTCCGCTGGATGCAGAGCCGCCTGCTTCATATCGACGCCGAAGAATGGGAGCGGACCGATGCTTGAGCGACTCCTGGCGAACCTCGATTTCTGGGCCGTCCTGGGCTTCGCCGCCCAGGCGGCGTTCACCGCGCGATTCCTCGTCCAGTGGATCGCCTCCGAGCGCCGCAGGAAAAGCGTCATCCCGGTGGCGTTCTGGTACCTGAGCCTTTTCGGCAGCGCGGGCCTGCTGGCCTACGCCGTCGTCCGGGCCGACCCGGTGTTTATTCTTGGCCAATCGTTCGGCAGCGTCGTATATATTCGCAATCTGGCGCTGATTTACCGCGAGCGCCGCGGCGCGGCCCGGCCGCCCGCCGCTTAGTAGGAGAACACTTATGATGAAGCGTTCCATCTGTTCCGCGGTCGCCGCCGCACTCGCCGCCTGCCTCCTGGCGGCCGGCTGCGGCAAGGCCTCGTCCACCGAGCCTTCAACCAAGGAGACCGCCGTGCCCGAACCCCTGCCGCAGGTCACCATCCGCACCGACAAGGGCGACATCGTCCTGGAACTGGCCGAGGACGACGCCCCCAACACCGTCGCCAACTTCATCAGCCTCGCCGAGAAGGGCTACTACGACGGCGTCACGTTCCACCGCGTCATACCGGACTTCATGATCCAAGGCGGCGACCCCACGGGCACCGGCAGCGGCGGGCCCGGATACGTCATCGCCGACGAAATCTCGCCGCGCCTGCGCCACGCGCGCGGCGTAATCTCGATGGCAAACGCCGGCCCGAACACGGGCGGCAGCCAGTTCTTCATCACCCACGTGCCCACGCAGTGGCTCGACGGCAAACACGCCGTCTTCGGCCGCGTCACGACCGGCATGGACGTCGTCGATGAAATCAAGCAGGGCGACAAGATCCTCAAGGTCTCCGTCGGCCGCAAGCGCAGCCACCCCTACCAGCCGCAGGTCATGCGCCGGTAGGTGGAACAAGCCCCGCGCACCGCGCGGGGATTCTTCGGCGCGCCGATCATCCCCCGGCAATGCCGGGGGCTTGTGCAATGCCGGGGGCTTGTACGGTGCCGGGGTGTAACAAGCCCCGCGCACCACGCGGGGATTCTTCGGCGCGCCAATCATCCCCCGGCAATGCCGGGGGCTTGTGCAATGCCGGGGGCTTGTTCGAAAACCGCCCCGCCGGCCGGCAAACTCGGCCCCGGGAAAAGTTTTCCACAAAGAAGTATCTATAACTGCCAATATGGCAGGCCGCCAAAAACGCTCAAAAAGCGCGAAATCGGACCATGTTCCGGTCAAAACCGTTCAAAAACGTTCAAAAAGCGCGCGATTTTGCCTTACCTATCTTAACATTTTGCCCGCGCGCCCCCTCTGGCGCTAGCGCCAGGGCCGTTTTGCCCCTCCGGAAGGGGTCAAAAAGCCCGTTTTCGGGGCGCGCCGGCGCGGTCAAAAAGTTATCCACAGGTACGGCAGCGGCGGGAATCGGGAATCGTACTTCGGGAATCGGGAAACGGCGAACGGCGCCTCCGGTAACGTTCAGCCGCGAACCGACCTGTCCGCCGCAGGCCTGGCCGAAGGCGGAAGGCGAGGGCGGCGTCTACCCCATGACGGCCATCAGAATCCAGTAGATGACCATCGCCAGCACGGCCGAGACGGGGATGGTGATGACCCAGGAGGTGAATATGCGGCGGATGACGCCCAGGTCGAGGGCCGCGAAGCCGCGAGCCAGGCCAACGCCCATCACGGCCCCCACGATGACGAACGTGGTGGAGATGGGCATTCCGAGTTTCGAGAACACCAGCACCGTCGTGGCCGTGCCGAAGTCGGCCGGGAAGCCGCGGGTCGGCGTGATCTCCGTGATGTTCTTGCCGATGGTCTTGATGACCTTGTACCCGTAGGTCGAGAGGCCCAGGACGATGCCGATGCCGCCGAACGCCAGGATCCACGCGGGGATTGCGATCTGCTCGGGCACGTTGCTGGGGTCGCGGAAGATCTGAATCGCGGCCGCCAGGGGCCCGATGGCGTTGGCGCAATCGTTCGCCCCGTGGGCGAAGGACATGTACGAGGCCGTGGCGACCTGCATGTAGCCGAACCACCGCTCAACGGCGGGATATCGGTCGGCCCGCCGGATGTGGTGCCGCCACATGCGCCGGCGGATCATCAGCCGGATGCCGACCGCAATGACCACCGCTGCCCCCGCCGCAATCGGCGCGGCGTACGCCGCCGGCAGGTCCAGCCGGAGGCCCGGCAGGCCCCGGTAGACGATGGAGAAAAGGACGATCCCCGCCAGCGATCCCATCGCCAGCGGCATGAACAGGCCGGCCATGTAGACGGGGTGGCGGCTCTCCAGGATGTAGCGCTTCACGCCATAGCGGTAGATAGAGTAGGCCAGCACGCCGCCCACCAGCGGCGAGACGACCCAACTGGCCGCAATGGCGGCCATCTGCCGCCAGTGCACGCACGCCGGGCCGCACGCCACGCAGGCGAACCCCACGACGGCCCCGATGATGGCGTGCGTCGTCGACACCGGCTGGCCGAAGAACGTGGCGATGTTCAGCCAGACCGAGGAGGCCAACAGCGCCGCCACCATGCCGATGCCCAGCACTTCCGGCCGGAAGGCGAACGTCTGCGGTGCGACGATCGAACCGGAGATGGTCTGCGCCACGGGCGCCCCGACGAAAAACGCGCCGCTGAACTCGAAGACGGCCGCCAGGAGAACGACACGCCGGATCGTCAGCGCCCCGCTGCCCACCGACGCGCCGAACGCGTTGGCCACGTCGTTGGCCCCGATGTTCCAGGCCATGTACAGGCCGCCCACGACGGCGATGACGAGCAGGATGGTCAGCGGGTCCAAGGCGGTGCTTTCTGTCTGGCCGATGGCTCTATGCGTTCCCTCCGGCGCGCGGGGCCTACTTCCGCGTGATCATCAGGCGGAGGTTCTTGCCGACGTTCTCGGCATGGTTGGCGACGCCGCCCAGCGCCACGCACAGTTTGTCGAGGAGCATGATGGTAATCGGGTCCAGGTCGTCGGCGCCGTAGTAGTGTCGTGCGAGTTTGCGGCTGAGTTTGTCGGCCTCCCACTCCATGTGGGCCACTTCCTGGATTTCGCGCAGGACGTGCTCGGCGTCGGGGCCGACGAAGGCCTCCCGCTGGAGTTGGGCCACGCGCTCGGCCAGGCTGAGGAGTTTCTCGCTTACGGCGACCACCTTGTCCACGAGGGCCACGAACTCGGCGTGGTACTCGTTGGGCAGGTGTATGCGGCGGAAGGTGGCCACGATGGCGAAGTCCTGCGCATCGTCGGCAATGCGGTCCATCTGCGCCAGGAACCGCGTCACGTCTTCGCGGTCCACCGGCAGGAAGTATCGCAGCGGAAGGTTCTGCCGCACCTGGTCCTTCAACTGGTCCGCCTCGTACTCCGTCCTGGACATCTGGAACTGGAGTTCGTTGACGCGGTCCAGGTCGGCCGCAAGGATGCCGTCGGCAATCGGCCGCACCAGCGCCACGCACTCGTGCACCTTGCGGGCGTGCTGGACGAGCGGCTCGAAGGGGGACTTCCCGAATACGCCTAGCAGGCCCGGCATGGTGGGCTCCTTTCCTCGGCTTGGCGGCACAGCGGGAATCTTAACAGTTTCGCGCGTAACTGCAACCGCTTCCCGGATTTCAGGCATGGTTCAAACAAGCCCCACGCACCGCGTGGGGATGGATGGTGCGGGCCGACCATCCCCCGGCGGTGCCGGGGGCTTTGAACCATGCCGGATTTCATGCAACAAGAGGCGCCGGTCGCGCATTGATACAGATACGGAGGGGTAGCAGTGCGCGGCGTAGAGCGGGGAGGGCAACGTGCATCCTGCCACGAGGGCTGTATCGTGCTGGGTCCTGTCGGCGGCCGCCGGTGCGGCATCGGCCGGGTGGGCGTTTGCCGCCGCGCCGATTGACATGGCCTCCGTTCGCGCGGCCGCGGGGCCCGCCGTCTGCCGCATCGTCCCGGAAACCTCCTGGGGCATTCCCGCGGCCTTTGCCACCGGATTTGTTCTGGGCGACGGGCGGTTCGTGGTGACCGACCTGGGCTCGGTCGGGCGTCCGGGTGTCGTTCTGGCTATGCTGACGTTCCAGGACGGCTCGAAGGCCGCGGCCCGAGAGTTCGGGATGGCCGACCCCGCAGTGGGAGTGGCGCTGCTGCGGCTGCCGGAGACGGGGCCGAAGCGGGCGGGCCTTTCGCTGGCGGCAGCGCTGCCCGCGCTCGACGGCACGGCGACGGTGGCCGCCGCGGGCTGGCAGTGGGGCAGCCAACTGGAGTTCGTGACGGGCCGCCTGTGGAAGGGCCCTGCCATCAGGGAGTTCGCGGCGCTGGCGCACGTCGAGCCGCCCGCGGGGGCGGACGTCTTCGTCCGCATGGACGGCGGACGCATGGAGGGCGGCCCCGGGTCGCCCGTGCTCGACGCCTCCGGCACGGTGCTGGCGATGGGCTTCGAGTTGGTGGTGCGCGACACGGTTGCGCCGCTGGGGAGGCCGGCGACGGCGCTTCGCGGGGCGCTGTTGTCGGCCCAGCCGCAACTTAGGCCGCTGGCGGAACTGCCCAAGCCGCTCTGGTCTACGCGCGTACTGCGGATGCCCGGCCCTCCGGCCGCGACGGCGGACCTTGCCGGCGCGGTCAACCGGTTCAAGGCCGCTCTGACGTGCCAGATGTGCAAGGGGACGGGCCAGGTTGTTGCGCCGTGGCGCGGGGGGGGGATCATCTCGCAGTTCTTCGACGCCAAGATTCCGTGCCCCGACTGCCGCGGGGAACTCGCGGTCATCAGCGAGGGGGCGCTGAAGACTCTGGTCTCCCTGGCCGAGCAGGGGACGCGAACGGTGTGGGCGCCGGGGGGGGACGACCGGGCCCGTGCGTCGGCCCGCGCTGCGGCCACGGAAATGCTGAGGTCGGTGACCGGCTACGGTCCCCATTTCCGCGGGGACCTGGCAAGGCTCGTCGGCGCGGCCCTGAACACGGGCACGGTGCCGATGCCGTGCGGCATAGTATGCCAGGCCCAGTTGAGCGGGACCGCCGACGGGCCGGACGGGCGATACATTTTCCTGTCGCCGTGGCGCTCCCAGGCGACGCTGGCCGTGCGGGCGGAGGACCTGGCGGCGCCCGGCTACAAGACCGGCGTTCGGCGCGAGCCGCCCCCCGACAGTTGGATTGTGCTTGTCGGCGCGGTCCTTTCGCGGTTCAAGGGCGAGAGCCGCGAGGGGTTCTACGTTCTGCCATGCGAGTGGCTGCCATACAGCCCGCCCCCGCAGCCCGACCCGGACGACAGACGGCCGCCGTTCGATTTCCGGCGTCGCGGCCAAAATCCTTGACACATCCTCGCGGTCCGATTAGGTTAACGCTGAACGCCTCGACCCGACGGTCCGACTTCGGTTTTGCGCGGTCGGTCTCCCGACCGGCCGGGCGGGAGCGCGGCGTGCTCGCGGCGGGTCAGGCCGGCCACGGTGCGGGATGTCGCCGTGTCCGGGAGACCCGGCGCGAAGAGCCGCGCGGGGCGTTGCAGCGTTGTCCCGGCCCGGAAGGAGGGTTTCATGAGGCGACTGTCATTGCTCGCGGTGCTGATGGCGGCGGCCGTCGGCGGGCCGGCGCTCGCCCAGCAGACGCCGAGCCTGGAGACCACGCGCACCAAGCCTGCGCTGACCGACGACGACCTGCGCATCGTCCTGGACTGGGTCAGGTTCTACGTGAACCAGATCGTGACGAACACCGATACGGACCGGCGGGGCATGGTGGCCGCCAGGGACATCATACTGTCGGAGGTGCGCGGCACGGGTGCGTCGCCGGCGTTCCGGCAGGCCCTGGGCGAGCGCATCGTGACCGCCGTCAAGGAATCCGACAAGAAGGCCCTCAGCCAGGAAGCACGGGCGAACCTCTTCGTACTGGTCGCCGAGGCGCGGAGCCTGGACGGCATTCCGCTGCTGATTGCGGCCCTGGAGAGGGACCCGTACCCGGCCTCCCGGTACTGGGCGGCGCGCGGCCTGAACATGGCTGCCGACGTGGTGCTGGAGAAGATGAACCCGCGAATGGAGCAGGACATGTCGGCGGCCGCCGGAAAGGCGTTCGACGTGGACCTGCCGACGCCGGTGGCATTCGTGCTGCTGGAGATGCTGGGCAAGTTCGACCACGAGGCCGCGCACGACGCCCTGGCGGACGCGGTCATCAAGTACGTGCAGCGGGCGCCGGCCTCGGACCCGATCGTGGCGCAGACCTTCATCGCGGCCGTTCCGGCGATGGAGAAGGCGTACGCGAAGGAAGTGCGGCCGGAAGGCAAGACCCGCGTCATGACGGCCTACGCCTGGCTGTGCGCCTGGCTGACGCTGCCCGCGGCCGACCCGGCGCTGGCAACCAACCTGAACGCATCGCTCGAAAAGATCACGGGCGAGAAGATCGGGTTCCCGGTGAGCGGCGACCCCGTGGCCGAGAAACTGGCGCTGGTTGAGTGGGCCGAGAAACTGGTCCGCGACAAGAAGGTGCCGAAGCGGCCGGCCCTGCCGCCCGCCGTCGAGGAGACCGTCAGGGAACTCCGCAGCACCTTGCCGGGCGGGGCGGCGCCGTAGGAAACTGTTTCAGGCCCCGCGCGTTGGGTGCCATGCTTTCGCTTGCGAGAGGATGGTTGAAGAATCAGAGCCGCGACCGTAAGGGAGCGGTGCAGTTCCGCACGCAGCCCGACGGCACCGCTCCCTTACGGTCGCGGCACGGCCACGGCACCGCTCCCTTACGGTCGCGGCTCTGATGTGCGCCGCCGGGCGAAAGCGCGGCACCCTGCAAGCGGCCCCCGATGCGCAGGTTCCTGATACCACTGGCGCTGGCGGTCGCCGTTACGTTGGCCACGGCGATGCTGGCGTTCCGCACGCGGGGGCCGCGGGCCGACCTCATCTGGACGGCGGGGGGCGAGGTGACCACGCTCGACCCGGCCCTGATGACGGCCCTCCAGGACGGCCGCGTCGCCGCAGCGCTCTTCGAGGGGCTGACCGTCTGGGACCCGCGGACGCGCGAGGTGCGGCCGGGCGTGGCGCGGGCCTGGGACGTTTCTGCCGACGGCCTCGTTTACACGTTCCACCTGCGGCCCGAGGCGCGCTGGAGCGACGGCCGGCCCGTGACGGCCGGCGACTTCGACTACTCCTGGCGCCGCGCCCTGGACCCGAAGACGGCTGCGCAGTATGCGTACATGCTGTACCCCATCCGCGGGGCGAAGGCGTACTACGACTCGGCGGCGAAGGGGGAGGGGGGCGGCGCGTCGGCCGTCGGCATCCGCCCGGAAGGGCCGCACCGCCTTGTCGTCCTGCTGGAGCAGCCGTGCGCGTACTTTCTGGACCTTGCGGCGTTCTCGACATATCTGCCCGTTCGCCGCGACTGCATCGAGGCGCACGGCAAGCAGTGGACGCGGCCGCCCGCCATCATCTCGAACGGGGCGTACCGGCTGGCGGAGTGGCGCTTCCGCAGCCGCATGGTGTGGGAGAAGAACCCGCATTACTGGGACGCCCCGTCGGTTGCGCTTGAGCGGGTGGAACTGCGCGTGTTCGACCATCCGAACACGGCGCTGAATGCGTACGAGACGGGGGCGGCGGACCTGACGGCGATAGTTCCGGCGATTGCCATCCAGCCGCTCCTTGCGGCCCGCGGCGCGGGCCGCCGACGGGACGTTCTTCACGAGACGAACCTGGGTACGTATTTCTATCGGTTCAACTGTAGCCGGCCGCCGTTTTCGGATGCGCGTGTGCGGCGTGCGCTGGCGCTGGCGGTTGACCGCCGGCAGATAATCGAGCGTGCGGCGCGCGGCGGGCAGGTGGCGGCCTTCGTTCTTGTGCCGCCGGGACTGCCGGGCTACCAGTCCCCCGCCGGACTGCGGGAGGACGCCGACGAGGCGCGCCGCCTGCTGGCCGAGGCCGGATACCCCGGCGGCCGCGGCCTGGGCGAGCCGGCCATTCTCATCAACAAGGAAGGCGACCACGGCCGCGTGGCCGAGTTGGTCCAGCAGCAGTGGCGGGACCGCCTCGGCCTGGACGTGCGCATCGAGCAGGTCGAGTGGAAGGTCTTCCTGGACACCGTCCGGCGCCTCAACTACCAGGCGGCCCGCGCCGGGTGGTACGGCGACTACGTTGACCCGAACACGTTTCTGGACATGTTCGTCACGGGCGGCGGGAACAACGACACCGGCTGGTCCGACGCGGAGTACGATGCGTGCATCGCCGGGGCGGCGCGGACGACCGACCCTGCCGCCAGGGAGCGGGCGTTCCAGCGGGCCGAGGCGATCCTTTTGCGCGACGTGCCCATCGTGCCGCTGTACTTCTACACGACCACGATGCTGGCCCGCCCGGGGCTGGAAGGGTTCGTGCCGAACCTGATGAACCGCGTAGATTTTGCGCTGCTGCGCTGGGCCGGCCGCGGAAGGGGAGGCCTGCCATGACCCTGCTCCACGATTACCAGGCTGGAACCTCATACGGGCGGCGCAAGATGCCGCAGCGCGACCCGCACTGGCGCCGGGCGGTGGAACCTTACAAGTCGTACGCGGCGTCGGGCGCGCGGGTGGCGGCGCTTGCGCGGCCGGAGCGGCTGCCTGCATCGGACCTGTGGCAGGCGATTCGCGGCCGTCGGAGCCGTCGCGAGTTTGCCCCGGACCCGCTCGGGCAGGAGACGCTCTTCCTGCTCCTGTGGGCGGCGCAGGGCATATCGGAGCAGGGACCCTGGCCGCTGCGGACGGCCCCGTCGGCCGGGGCGCTTTACCCTGTTGAGACCTACATATGTGCAGCGCGCGTGTCGGGGCTCGCGCCGGGGGTTTATCACTGGGAGTTGCCCGACGAGCGGCTGGCGCTGGCGGCAGCGCGGCCGGATGCGGCGGAGGCGGCGTGCGCGGCGTGCCTGGGGCAGGAAATGGTCGCCCGCGCCCCGGTCACGTTCATCTGGTCGGCCGTGTGGGGACGCTCCGCGCAGAAGTACGGCGACAGGGCGCTGCGGTACGCCTACCTCGACGCCGGGCACCTGGCGGAGAACCTTCACCTTGCGGCCACGGGCCTCGGACTGGGCGCGTGCATGGTCGGGGCGTTCCTGGACGACGAGATGAACGCGCTGGTGGGCGTGGACGGGCAGGATGAGGCGGTCATCTACGCCGCGTGCGTGGGCAGGCCGGCGCCGTAGCAACGTGCCCGGCTCGATGCGTCGCCGTACCGGCGACGGCTAAGAAGCTGTTTCACAGCCCTCCGGTCACTTGCCGGAGGCGGTTGAAGCAAATGATGCTGGCGGCCAGATCGTGAAACGCCTGAAAATGTTTGCCCCAACGCTCGTAACAAAACTTGATGCGTCGGAA
>VGYT01000066.1 GCA_016872895.1 Planctomycetota bacterium | reverse complement strand
AGCCACTTCTTGGCGTCGAGGACCATCGCCAGGAGTCTCTGATAGTCGGGGTCGGCTGCGCTCGCGAAAACCTCGGGCACATTCTGGCCCGGCTTGTCGGCGGCGGTGCGGCCCTGGCAGGTGCCGGCGCCTCCTGCCGCGCGGGCCAGCGGGCCCAGGAGCAACAGCGACTTTTCCGGCCGCGTAAGGTTGAACGCCAGGTGGCGAGGCAGCCACGCCTTGATTTTCTTGCCGTCGGGCGGCCCTACGTCAACGCAGGCGGACCAGGGCACGGGTTCGTTGCCCTCGTGGCACGAGCGGCAGCGGCGGTTGACGACGTCGCGCGCCACGGGGACGCTCGGCCAGTCGGCATCGGTGCGCACAAGTTGGTTCTCGACGTAGCCGCCCACCATGCCGCTGCCGGGCGCGGCGTACGTGCCCGGATATGCGGCGCCCGACTCGATCCAGAAGCGGACGAGTTTCAACTCGCTGTCGGCGGGCCTGGCGTCGTAGTGGCTGCCGTCGAGCAACTTCATCAGGCGGCTGGCGGCGGCCCCGAGCGCACGGGGCGGATAGTTGCTCTGCGGCCGGTTCCGGCCGTCCGCAACCAGGCCGCGCGCCATGATCGTGTAGTAACTGTGCGAGTACATCGGCCCGCGGTCGCCGGCCAGCGTTACGCCGCCGTCGCGCTTGTCGGGGTTGTGGCAGCGCACGCAGTGGCGGTCGAGGATGGGCTGGATGTCGCGAGGGAAGTCGAACACGTCCGGGACATCGGCCACCGGCTGTATGCGGCTG
Organism: Planctomycetota bacterium; assembly: GCA_016872895.1. Lineage (GTDB taxonomy): Bacteria > Planctomycetota > Phycisphaerae > FEN-1346 > FEN-1346 > VGYT01. The sequence goes on along the minus strand of VGYT01000066.1, from coordinate 17,749 downwards.
GGGGGCCGCCCGAGGGCCGCCAGGTGGCCGGTCGGCAGAAACGCGTGTTCGCGTTTTTCGTGACAGCCGGTGCAGCCGGTGGTCTCGCCGGGCAGAACGGTGCAGAAACTCTGCATGCGCTTGACGGCCTCGTCCTTCTCGTTCATCGCCACGAAGAACACGCTGCGAAGCGCGGGCACCTCGAAGTACGCCGAGCCGTCCGGTTCGACGGGCACGGTTCCCAGGATGCGTTCCAGGATGAACGTGCCGCCCAGGCTGATGGGTTCCATGCCGCCCGAGAAGTGCACCGGCTGTGGCAGCGTCTCCAGAACAAGCAGTTTCTTGATTTCGCCCGGCTGGACGCCCGCCATGTTGCGTCCGAAGGTGACGTCGGCCAGGAGAAGCCGCCCGGCAGGCTGGTCGGGATTGACGCGCGGCGGAATGATGCGTTCGCGCGGCCGGGGAGCGAGCGGCCGCGGCTCGTGCAGGTCCATCGCATCCGTCTTGCGCAGCAGCACCTGCGTGGCCCCGCGGCCGTTCATCAGGACGATGCCCTCCGGCCCGGCCGCCAGGAAGCAGTCTTCGCTGAACGCCCACGGGTCGCGCCACGTGTTCCTGGGACTGACGGTGCGGGCCATCGGCAGCACGTCGGGGCCGCCGTTAGGGTCCACGACGGTCACCGGGCCGGCGTGCTCGCGGATGCCGTGGCCCGGCGAGAAGATGGACACCACCCGGTCGGTGCCGGGGATGGGCTTGGCGTCGAGCATGACGATGCCGGGGTGCAGGTTGCCGTAGTAAATCATCTGCCCGGTGCCGTCGGGGTTGCTCGTCCACAGGTGATGATAGTGGACCTGGCTTCTATCAACGTATTCCCATCGCATGTAAAGGATGCGGCCGTCGGGCAGGACCCACGGCGTGTTGTCGTGGTCGTTGTTGCTGGAGATGGGGCGGACGTTCTCGCCGTTAGGGCCGCAGCGGTACAGGATGGCCACCTGCGTCAGCCAGCAGTTGACCCATCGCTTGCAGCGGGAAGAGCCGAAGACCATGTCGCCGTCGGGCAGGTACACCGGCTCGATGTCGTCGTACTGGCCGTCCGTCAGTTGCCGCAGGCCCGTGCCGTCGGCGTTTATCTCGTACAGCAGGTGGTTGTCCGTGCCGCCCTTGCGGTATGAGAAGAGTATCTTCCTGCCGTCGTAATGAACGCACGGGTCGCGCACGCCGCCCCGGGGGTCGTCCAGGAGGACCGTGACCTGGCCGGTCTTGAGGTTGAACTTGGCCAGGCGCGCTCCCTCGCGGTAGGCCTTGCGGCCGGAGTCGGGACCGTAGTAACTGAAGTTGGCGTACCAGTGCGGGTCGCTGTGCATGTGTCGTGCGGCAAAGACGACCTCCTGGACGCCCTTCATCGGCCCGGCGAGGGCCTTATCGAGGAAGTCCGGCGGCAATGCCGGCGCCGGGGGCGCCGCCGCCAGCAGCGGGCTGGAAGCCCCGGCGCCGAGCAGAAGGGCCGCAGCGCACATCGCCGCCGCCATCGCCGCCGCCGACACGGCCGCCATCGCCCGCACGGGCTCACCCGCCAGCGCACCCGCTGCTGGCGGCGCCGGCGCACCCGCCCGGAAACCTCGTCTGCGTGTGCGTAGATTCATACGGCCGACCTCCGCCTGACGTTAAGTCCACTTCGCGGCAGGGCCACTTTGCGCGGCAGGTGGAAAATCTCCCGACCCGCCGCGCAAAACGCCATGCAGCGTCGTAGTCTCAGTCTCCGCCCTGCTGCCGCAACGGAGGCTCGTACCAGAACGATTTCCAGTACGCCAGGTCCGTGGCATAAGGGTCAATCGGCTGCGCGGGAGCGAGCGCCGCGGGCAGGATGCCGTAGCGCTGCATCTCGCGGACATAGTGCTGGTTGGGCTGGAAGCCCGGCATGTCGAAGCGGCGGATGCGCTCCAGTTCGTCGCCGGCCTTCGCAACCGCCGCCAGGAGCCGCTGGTAGTCGGCGTCCTGCGTGTCGGCAAACACGGGCGGCGAAGGACCGGCCGGCGCAACCTTGTCGGGACTGAATCGCGTCTTGCAAAGGCCCATGCCCGCGGCCGCCTTCGCCAGCGGCGCAAGCAGCGCCAGCGACTGCACCGGCCGCGACAGGTTCCACAGCAACTCCTCGTGGGTCCCGAACGCCGCCTTCTTTTTCGGATTCGGGTCCGGCGGCCCGTGGCAGCCGGTGCACCGCCTCTCCAGGATGCCCGCGTCGAAGCCCACGCTGACCATGCCGGTGCCCAGCGCGGCATAGGTGCCGGGGTACGGCGCGCCGGACTCGATCCACAGGCGGACCAACCGGACCTCGTGCGGCGTGAGGCGTGCGTCGTAGTGGCTGCCATCGAGGAGTTTGATGAGGCGGCTGGCGGATGAGCCGATGGAGCGGGGCGGGCGGTTGCCCTGCGCGTCGCGGCCGTGGGCCACAAGGCCGCGGGCCATCAGCGTGGCGTACGCGTGGGAGTAGATGGGGCCGCGGTCGCCCGTCAGGACCACGCGGCCGTCGGGCTTCTCGTAGTTGTGGCAGCGCACGCAGCGGCGGTCGAGGATGGGCTGGATGTCGCGCGGGAAGTCGAACACCTGCGGCACGCCGTCTATCGGCTCAATGCGGCTGGGGGCGCGGCCGAGCGCCGCCAGGGGCCTCGCGCGGGCGACGTCGGTGCGGTTCTCGTGGCAGCCCGTGCAGCCGGTCGTCTCGCCGGGCATCACGCTGACGAAACTCTGCATGCGCTTGACGGAGAGGTCGTTTTCATCAAGCGCAACGAAGAACACCGGCCGCAGCGCCGGCACCTCGAAGTAGGCCGACCCGTCGGGTTCAACCGGCACGGTTCCCAGGATTCGCGGCAGGGTGAACGTGCCGTCCAGGCTGATGGGCTCCATGGTGCCGCTGAAGTTGACGGGCTTCGGGAGGGTCTCAAGGACGAGCAGTCGCCGGACCTCGCCCGGTCGCACGCCCTCCATGCTTCGCCCGTGCGTCACGTCGGCCAGGACAAGGCGGCCGGTCGGCGCGGACCAGTTGACGCGCGGCGGGATGACCGGCTCTCGCGGCCGGGCGACCAGGGGCCGCGGCTCGTGGACCGCCAGGTGCCGCCACTGGGGCGGCAGCCGGTAGAACTCCTCGGCCCGGCCCCGCCCGTCCAGCACGTAAAGCGAGCAGTCCCGCGCCGCCATGAAGCAGTCCTCGGAGAACGCCCACGGGTCGCGCCACTCCGCCTCGGGCGTGATGCGGCGGGCCATCGGCTGGGCGTCCGGGCCGGCGTCGGCCGAGACCACCGTGATGTGCCCCGCGTGCTCCTTGCGCCCGTGGCCGGGGGAGAACAACGTCACCACCTTGTCGGACCCCGGGATGGGCTTGGCGTCGAGCATGACTGTGCCGGGGTGCATGTTGCCGAAGTAGGCCATCTGGCCGGTACCGTCGGGGTTGACGGTCCAGAGATGGTGGAACTGGACGCGGCTGCGGTCCACGTATTCCCACCGCATGTAGAGCAGGCGGCCGTCGGGCATCATCCAGGGGGTGTTGTCCTGCTCGACGTTGGCCGAGATGGGGCGGACGCTGCGGCCGTCGGCGTCGGAGCGGTGCAGGATGGCCACCTGCGTGAACCAGCACTGGACCCATCGGTTGCAGCGGGAGGAGCCGAAGACAAGGTCTCCGTCGGGCAGGTAGATGGGCTCGACTTCGTCGCAGTCGCCGTCCGTCAATTGCCGCAGGCCCGTGCCGTCGGCGTTGATTTCATAGAGATGATAGTGCGTCGAGTCGCCCGGGCGGTACGAGAAGACGATTCTCCGGCCGTCGTAGTGCACGCACGGGTCGCGGACGCCGCCCTGGGGATCATCGAGGATGACCTGCACGCGGCCGGTGCGCAGGTTCAGCCGGCAGAGGCGGCCGCCGGGCGGGCCGTACTGCATCCGCTGCGGGCTGGAGACGTGATAGCCGAAGTTGGCGTACCAGTGCCCGTCGCCGCCGAGGCCGCGAACGGCAAAGACTATCTCCTCGGCGCCGGCCATCGGCCCGGCGAGGGCCTTCCGAAGCATGGCTGCGTCCGGCTCGGCCGCCCGGACCGCGCCGGCCGCGCCGAGTCCGGCCGCGCCGAAGCCGGCCGCGCCGGCCGGGGCCAGCGCGGACGCCACGACGAACAAGAGAAAGCGGTGTCTCACGTCGAGCCCCAGGCTGCGCGTCCGCCCGCGCTAGAGCGACAGCAGGTACGCCACAAGGTCGGCCAGTTCCTGCTTCGAGAGGTCCTTTGTGGTTCCGTGGGCGCCCTTTTCATTGAACTTTGTAAATAATTCTTCCAGCGTCACGGCCTCGCCGTTGTGGAGGTACGGCCCTGTGCGGTAGAGTTCCACGAGGGTGGGCGTGTCGAACTCGTCGCCCTGGTCCAGCGGCCGCCGCGTGCCCACGTTGTATATCGCGAGGTCCGTAAAGAGCGGCGCCGGGTGGCACGTCGAGCAGCCCGTCCCGGGGCTCTCGAAGACCTTCCGGCCGCGCTTCGCCGCCTCCGACAGTTCGCCCTTTGCCTCCAGGTACGGGCTGGGCAGGGGCTCAAGGGTGCGCAGGTACGCCTGGACGGCCTGGAGTTCGTCGGCCTCGGGCTCGTAGAACTGAATGTGCCTGAAGCCGGCGACCACGGCCACCTCCATGGTGGCGCGGACGCCGTGCGACATGGTCGGCGGCGTGCGGTGCGACCAGACGAGCGACCGGGCGTTCTTCGGGTTGCCCAGCCCGTCGTTCAGGAGGTCCCAGTTCAGGCCGTCGGCCCGGCCGTCCTCCGGGTGGCACGTGGCGCAGGAGAGCCAGTGCTGGAAGCAGTAGTTGGCGTCGTGGAAGATTCGCTGGCCGCGCCGGGCGATGTTGTCCTCGCCGTCGGGCCCCAGGCGCACCTTCGCCGTGACCTTGCCCGTCTGCGGGTCCGCCAGAAGCACCGTGCCCGAGAAATACATGGCCACGGCCAGGCGGCTGCCGTCGGGCGCAAGGTCGATGCCTCGCGGCCCTTTGCCGTCCACCGGAGTGCGGGCGAGGAGACCCGCGGCATAGAGCGCCGCCAGGTCGTTGACGAGGAACTTCTTGCGGGCCGGGTCCTTCTTGATTTCGGCCCAGGTGTCGGGCAGATACCGGGCAGGAGCGCCGGCCGCGCTCGGCGGGGCCTCCCCCTTCAGCAGCGCGTGCAGCCCGCCCAGGTCCACCCGGGCCACCTGGTGCACGCCGGCCAGGGACACCCACAGCGTGCCTGCATCCTTCGAGAGCACGGCGCCCCACGGGTCGGCGGCGCCCTCGCTGAGCCGGTCCAGCAGGAGCGTCGCCTCAACGGCCTTCGCGCCCAGGTCGATGATGCTGAATGCGTTGGTGTTGACCCACCCGCGCTCCAGTTGCGTGGTGGGCAGGGTCGTGCGGCCGACGGTGTGGACGATGTAGGCCCACTTGCCGTCGGGCGAAATGGCTATGCCGCGCGCAGCCGTTGATCCACCCGGCAGACGGATGTCGGCCACCGGCTTCATGGCCGCCAGGTCGATGAGGCTCACGCAGGCCGAGGTCTGCGGGTCGGCCGCGCTGCCCAGCGGCAGGAGGTTCCCGACGACCGCGAGCGACTCGTCGGGCACAACGGCCGCGAAGTACGGTTCGCGCGGCGTGCGGACGCGGCCCTTCTCCTTGCCCGAGGCCAGATCCACGACCGAGACGTCGTTGGTGACGCCGCCACAGGCTATGAGCAGTTGCCGCCTCGGAGCCAGGGCAACGCCCACCGGCCGCGGGCCGACGGCCATCCGCCGCAGGACCTTCGCGCCTGCGGCATCAACCTCGGCGACGGTCCCGGCGCCGAACTCGGCTACGTAAACCTTCTTGCCGTCGGGCGACCAGGCCACGCCCGCGGGCTTGCCGTCGAGCCGCACCTCGCGGGCCACCTGGCCGGCCGCTGCGTCGATGATTGTGAGCGTGCCTGCCGGACCGTCGCAGACCGCCAGGAACCGTCCGTCGGGCGAGAAACGCACCTCCTGCGGCGAGCGCCACGTCTCCTTACCAGGCCCGCCTGCGCCGAGACTTCGGCGGGCAGGCTCGCCGGCGCTCACCCACAGCGCGGCCGCCACAAGGGCGCCGAACACCGCCACGGACAGAAGAACAAGGACTCGACGTTTCACGAGTGTCAGGACTCCTTTCCTTCGGCCCGCGCCGCCCTCCAGCAGCGCGGCAACTTTGTTTCTGTGGGTGCCATGCTCTCGCAGCGGGGGGTGGCATGCCCGCGGCATCCGTTCCGCGGGCATGCATGCCCACAGCGTGCCCGCACCGGCGGGCAACAACGGCGTGAGCATGCTCTCCCGTCGCACCCGTGCGCATGCCCAGGCAACGGCGGCGTGGGCATGTCACCCGCCGATGGCCTCACTTGCCGACATCGGCCCTCGCAATCACCCTGGCGTCCGACTCAACCACCACGCGGAAGCCTACGTTGTAAACCGCCTGCCACGGCAGATAACTCAGGCGGTAACCGGAGCGGGCCCGCGCGGGGCGGTCCCACCACGACCCGCCGCGAACGACGCGCCGGCCCGCAGCGGCCTCCGACTCGCGGCCGTCGTCCGCCCGGTACGGATACGGGCGGTACTCCGACCGCGTCCACTCCCACACGTTGCCGTGCATGTCGTACAGGCCCCAGGCGTTCGGGGTGAACTTGCCCACGTTGTCGCTGATGACGGCCGTGTCGCTGACCTGCATGACGCACGGGATCCACTTGGGCGAGTCGCGGCGGCAGAGTTCCGTGACGCGCTTGTCGGCCAGGTTGGCGAACTTGCCGAAGTCGGCGTCGCACGCGCCGAAGGAAAGCGGCGTGGCGGTGCCCGCGCGGCAGGCGTATTCCCACTGCGCCTCGGTGGGCAGCGCGACCTTCTCTCCGAGTTTCTGCGATAGCCAGCGGCAGAAGGCCAGGGCCTCGTTCCACGAGACGCGGATGGCCGGCTGCCGCGGGTTGTTGGCGATCTCGCCGCGGTTGCCCTGGTCCTTGTTGAAGACGCTGATGTAGGCGCTGTCGTGGGCGGGGTCGAAGAGGGCGTACTGCTCGTTTGTGACCTCGAACTTGCCCATCCAGAACGCCCTGGCGACGGCCACGCGGGCCGCGGGGCGCTCATCGTCGCAGCCCGCGGGGTCGCCCATGACGAACTCGCCCGCCGGGATGCGCACCAGGTCCATCTTGACGCCGCCGAGGTCCAGCGTCCGCGCGGCGGGCGCGGCGGCCGCCTGGCGCGCCCGGGCCTCGGCCGCGTCGAACGGCCACCCGGCGAACGCAGCCGCCGCGGCCGCCGGCTGCTGCGGGGCGGGCGCAAGAGCCGGCGCGGCCGCCGGCGCGGCCTGCGGGGCGGGCGCGACGGGCGCAACCCGGACGGCGGGCATCGCCGGATACGACTCCGGGTCGAAGTCCGGTCCGCCGTAAAGTTTCGCCAGCGCCAGGCGCCGTTCGCGGCCCGCGCCGGCGATGGCGCGGTACTCGCTCCACGTGCCGTGGTACGGCACGTTCAGGTCGATCCAGGTGACGAGGCGGTCCCAGCCCTCGGCGCCGAGTCTGACGCCATAGTGACCTTTCTTAAGCATCTGCACCAGTTCGCTCGTGTCGGCGTGCCACTCGTAAGGGACCGGCAGGTGGTAATCGCTCTCCGGCCCGGGCCGGCGGACGAACGGATGCAGGGCCTCGTAAGCGGCGGACCAGCGGCCCTTGTAGTTCTGCACTGCGGCCTTGCCGCGCAAATCAGCCGGCGTCTTGCCGTCGGGGCGCGCCTGGCCGTCGTGGCAGCCCGCGCAGAACCTGTCGAGCACCGGCTGCACCTCGCGCTCGAAACTGAACGGCCGCTCGGGGCCGTACCACGGCTCGATCTCGACCGGCGGGCGGCCGGTGGCCGCCGTCTGCCGCGCGGGCGGCGGACCGCTCGTCTGCGGCTCGTGGCAGCCCACGCACGAGGCGAACTCGCCCGGCATGGCCGTGTACCAACTGCGCATCACCTGGACGGCCTTCCCTTCGGCGTCGAGCGGCTGGACGACGATCGGCACGTTCGCCGGCACGCGGAACATGGCCGACCCGTCCTCGTGGACCGGCACGGTGCCCAGGATGCGCTTGGCGTCCCACGGCCCATCGCAACCGATGTTGATATGCCCGCCCATGCCGCGGTAGGCGAAGTGGTTCGTGTACACCCGCAGTTTCCTGACGGTCCCTCGCGGCACGCCCTTGAGGCCGTTGCCGGCGTACACGTCCACCAGGTACACGGTGGCCGTCTTCGAGTCCGGCCGCACGCGGTCGGGAACGACCGGCGGCGCCGGAGTCTTGCGGAGCGGGATGGGCTCGAAGAGGGCGTACCCCTTCTCCTCGCGCACCAGGACCATGTTGTCGAAGACGTCCACCAGGTACACGGCCCACGGGGCCGCGGGATTCATCTTGCACGAGACCAGGAAGTGCTTCTCGCTCAGCGGCCAGGGGTGCAGGAACTTCGGCCAGGAGTTGTTCACCAGGCCGTCGGCGATGGTCGCGGGCACGGGCTTCCCGCAGCCCGGGATGCGCTGGACGACGCCGGCCGCCTCGTGGCGGCCCCGGGCCGAGTCGAAGATTATCAGTTCGCCGGCCCGCGGTTCCCCGTGGTGGCCTGAGATGACGGCCGCCGCCTTGCTCGGATGGCCGGGGATGGGCCGCGCGTAGAACGTGGAGTTCGGCCAGTACGAGTTGCTCCCGTAATACTCGAACTGGGCCGTGCCGTCGGGGTTCATCTCGAAGAGCAGGCGCGAGAAATAGTGCGGCGTGTCGCTGTATTCCCAGCGGGTGTAAAGCACGCGGCCGCTGGCGAGCACCGTCGGACACCAGGAGTGGTCCTGGTCGAACGTAAGTTGCCGTATGGTCCGGCCGTCGCGCTCAAGCAGGTAGAGCGACCCCACGTGGTCGCCGCCGCCCACGCACGGCACGCCCAGGTAGCACGCCGTGGAGCAGAAGATGATGCGGCCGTCGGGCAGGTAGCAGGCGTCGTAGTTGTCAACGTCGGGCTGGTCGCCGGGCGTCACCTGGCGCAGGCCCGTGCCGTCGGCGCGTACCTCAAAGACCTGCCAGCGGTTCTGCGTGCCTGGCTTCGAGAGGAGCAGGCGGTCGGCGTTCCAGTGCAGTTCCAGGTCGCCGACGAACTCGGTGTTCTCGGGGCGATAGAGCGTCTTCAGGTCGCCGTCGGGCCTGACGGGCGAGAGGGCGGCAATCTCGTTGTCGTAGCCCGTCGGCTTGAGGCTGGAGTTGCCTTTCCAGTTATTCAGCAGGCCCAGGTTGCCCGCGCCGCGCTTGACCAGGATGAGTTTGTCGAAGTCCAGGAGTGGGTTGGCCAGGAGCGCCTCGCGCTGTAGGGCCGCGAACTCGTCGGCAAGGGCCTTCAGCCGCTCGGACGGCGCGGCGCCGGCCGCCTTGTCGCCCGCCTCGCCCGCCTCCTCGTACGCCTTTTCGAGCGCCTCCAGCCCGGCCAGATACTCGGCCGCCTCCGGGTACTTCGCACCGAACGTGTCGCGCAGGTCGGTGATGGCCAGGCGAAGCGCCGTGAAGTTCGGGCCGCCCGAGCCCGGCAGCGGCGCCTGGGCCAGCGGCTTCGGCTTGGTCGAGAAGTAGAAGCCGTGCCCGCCGCCGGTGTTGTAGACTTTCAGAAGGAGGTGGTTGTCGCCCTCGCCCAGGTCGAGTCTGGCCGTGTCCGAGTTGGGCGCGACGCCCCGCGCGACGTTCTTCGATATGAGTTTCCGGCCGTTCAGCCACACGGCGAGGCCGTCGTCGCTGCCGAAGTAGGCGTTGACGGACGTGGCATCGGGCATCGTGACCTTGCGGTACAGATAGGTGGCGCCCGTCACGCCGCCCTTCAACTCGTGCGGGACGCCGTCGATGAGGTTCGGCTGCTGGACCCACTTCAGGTCGCCGCAGGTCTTGCCGAGGTTGATCTCCTGCTCGGGCGGGAAGGCCGTGTCGAAGTTCTGCCCCTCCTTGGCCGGAAATGGGCCGATGACGTTCCAGGGTCCCCAGGTTGTGCGGCCGGGCTTCTTGGGGGCGGCGGCCTTGGCGGCGGCCTTGTCGGCGGGCGCCGGGGACGGCGGCGACACGGAAGCCGCCGCCTTCGCGGCCTCGCGCGCGGCCGCGGCTGCCTTGACCGGCGCAAGGGGGGCACCCGTGGTTGAAACCGCAAAGAACGCCAGGAGCGCGAAGACGGAGCCGAGTTTCCCTCGTACACCCATTTTTCTTTGCGTTCCTTGCGCCCTTTGCGGTTCAGAACAGACGCCGCCCCCTGATGGGTCCTACCTCTCGCGGCACGCCTCGCGCGGGCGAAAGCGCCCTCTTTGAGCCGACCCGTGCGCGATGCACATATTAAACCGCCCCGGCCGCAGGATGTTCCGGGGCCAAGCCCCCCAGCCGCTGGGCCAAGAGGCTGTTGCACAACACGCTCTCATCGTACGCCATGCGGCGCGGCCGGCGTATGAGACAGCCTCAAGGAGGGCGGCCCGCGCGGGCAGGCGCGCACGCCGGTCACTTCTCGCCGACGACCTTCGCCTTCGCCAGGTACGCCGGGTCGATCTCCAGCCCCAGGCCCGGACCGGGGGGGACCTGGATGACGCCGTTCTTAACGTCGAGCGCAGGGGACAGCCACGGTTCCGGCCTGGCGGGCGCGGCGTTGTATTCCATGAAGGGGCCGGCGCCGGGCACGACCGAGGCGAAGTGCACAACGTACGCCTCGCGGAAGCCCGTGGCGGGGTTGTGCGGCGTGATGGGCATGCCCGCCGCGGCCGCCAGGCGGGCCACCTGAAGCGTCCGCACGAAGCCGCCGTTGTAGTTCACGTCCGGCTGAACGACGTCCACGACGCGGTTGCGGATCATCCAGTCGAAGCGCGGGATGCTTGCGTCCTGTTCGCCCCCGGCCACGGGCACGGCCAGGGCGTCGGCGGCGCGCTTGGTTTCCTCGAGTTCCTCGAACGGGCACGGTTCCTCGAAGAACGCGACGCCGTGCGATTCGAGCATGCGGCCGACCTCGATCGCGCGGGCGGAATCGTATGAGCCGTTTGCATCAACATAAATCGTCATTTTGTCGCCGAACGTCCTGCGGGCGAGGGCCGCGAGTTTCTCGCTGCGTCCGGGGGCGGCGTCGGCGTTGCGGCTCATGCGTCCGCCCACCTTGAGTTTGACGGCCCCGGCCCCCGTCTCGGCCAGGCGGCGGCCCACCCACTCCACCTCCGCTTCGGGCGTCGTGTCCCGCCGCATGCTGGACATATAGACGGCCACCTCGCGGCGGACGACGCCGCCCAGCAGGTCGCCGACCGACCTGCCGGCCGCGCGGCCAAGGAGGTCCAGCAGGCTGAACTCGACCCAGCCGACGGGGTTCCAGAACGCCAGGCCGGCCAGTTTGTAGTTCGACCTGGCGCGGTACACGCCGCCGATGAGCGATTCCAGGTCCCGCGCATCCTCGCCGATGAAGTACGGGATGACCAGTTGCTGAAGGATGGGCAGGAGGTACGCGATGCGCTCGTTGGTCATGGCGACGCCCGCGGCCCCGTCGGCCGAGCGCGAACGGATGAAGTGGTTGCCGCCGATTTCCAGGACCTCAATCGAGGCAACCTTGACGGGCGACTTCAGGGCATCGCCCAGGCGCAGGATGCCCGGCGCGTCGGCCGACCCTGCCGGAAGGGCCGGCGCTTCGGCCCCGGGGGAACTCCCGCCCAGGACGCCCGCCGCCCCCGCCGAGGCTGCGCCCTTGATGAACTGGCGCCGGTTCATTGTGGCCTCCTCTGCTCGCCCGTTGCGCGGCGGGTCGGGAGGCCCGCCGCGCAGCACACGCGGAACCGCACACGCACGCTTTCGCAGGCGAAAACACGGCGCCCGCGTCACTTCGCCGGGCCGAGTTGGCTCCGCTTGACCGCGAACGTGTGAATGAGTTCATCATCAATGCTGATAATACGATACGTAACGGACGGGTCGGCGGCGGCCGTGTCGAACTCAAGCCACCCCGCCGAGCACTTCTCGTTGTAACTGAACATGGCCCCCGGCACCTTGCCGTGCGTGTGCAGGTTCGTGAGTTTGGAACTCTCAAACTCATACAGGTCGTAGCCGGGCCGGGGCACCTTCCACACGTCGCTGCGGTGGCGGTCGGCCGAGATAAGAACCAGGCCGCCGATGCCCCCGGACTCGGCGAACCGGAAGATCTCCTCACGCTCCTCCGGAAAGCCGTCCCACGTGTCGCGCGAGCCGGGCTTCGTGCCGCTCGCCCACGGAACCGACGAGGCCAGCACCCGGAATCGGCCCTTCGACCGCCCCAGGGCGTCCAGGAACAGGCGCTTCTGCACGGGGCCGAGCATGCTCGGCGGCTTGCCGGCCGGGTTGCGGTAGAAGCGGCAGTCGAGCATGAAGAAGTCCACGTCGCCGATGGAAAAGTTGTACCAGCATCCTGGCTGCTCCCGGCCACCGCCGTACGACGGGTTGACCCAGTTCTCGCAGAAGACGCCCCAGGCCGCGCGCTTCCACGCGGGCTTCTCGATGTCCGGGCCGGGAATGCAGTCGTTGTCGCCGAAGTCGTGGTCATCGTAGATGGAGAAGACGGGCACGGAGGCCGCGAGGCGCCGGTGCTCCGGCCGCGACTGCCGGCGGTAGTAGCAATATCGCTGCGCAGCAGCGACCTCGGGCCAGTCTATATATACGTTGTCGCCCAGCATCAGAAGGGCCGCCGGCTCGCGCCGCAGAATCACGTCCCACATGCGCTCGTTAGCCGGAACGAAGTTCGCCCCGCCGCCGAAGGCCACCTGGAACTTCGCCGGAGCACCCGCCTTCGGAAACGTGCGGAACGGCGCCAAGGCGGCCGCCCTTTGCCCATCCACCAGCACCTCGTAGCAGTACGCAGTGTCCGGCCGAAGGCCGCCGACCGCCGCCACGGCCGTGTAGTCGGCGGCCGCGCTCGTGCGGACTTCGGCGGAGCGCACCGGCAGCGCCAGGTCGGCCGGCGCCGGCGCGGCTACGACCACTTTTACCGCCGCCTCGGCCGCCGTGCGCACCCAGAACCGCACCGACGTGTCGGTCATGGACCCGAGCAAGGGGCCGTGCACGAGCAGGCCGGCCCGCCCGCGCGCAAACTCGCGGAACGCCGCACTCTCAAGCAGCGGACCCAGCAGGTCGCGCGGCCCGGCGATGAACCGCTCCACCGGCAACCCCGCGGCCACGGCCTTGCTCGCGCAATCCATGGCCTTATCGACGTCCTTCTTGGCGGCGTGGGCGCAGGCCAGGACGTACAGCGTCTCTGCGTCGTTCGGGTGGGCCTCAAGCACCGCCGTCATGGCGGCGATGGCCGCGCCGGCGTTGCCCCTGGCGATGCGGGCGACGGCGTCGCGGTGGCCCCCTGCATGATCAACCGCTTGCGCGGCATCCTTGCCCTTCGGGGCACGCGCCCCTGCCGCGTACAGAACGGCCGCTGCAAGGCAGGCGACCGCCGCAACTGCGATGAGCCGGCTTCTCATTGCCCCGCTCCTTCCGCTCCCTTACGGTCGCGGCTCTGATGCAGAATGCTCACAGGTGCGCGAGAGCGCCCGCGGGCCTGCGCCCACGGCCCGCGCAGTCTTCACCCCGCACTCCGCATTCCGCACTCATCCCTTGATCCCCGTCATCGCTATGCCGCGGATGAACGTCTTCATCGCCGCGAAGAAGAGGACGATGAGCGGCAGGCTGAAGACCGTGGATGCGGCCATCAGCAGGTGCCACGGCGTGCCGCCGTGCTCCGATGCGAACGCCTGAAGTGAGAGCGACAGCGTGAACTGCGACGGGTGGCTCAGGTAAATCAGCGGTCCCATGAAGTCCTTCCACGTGCCGAGGAACATGAACAGGGCCACCATCGCAATCGCCGGCCGCGACAGGGGCACCACCACGTGCCACAGGATCTCCAGTTCCGTGCACCCGTCTATCCGCGCGGCGTCCAGCAGGTCCTTCGGCAGCCCCAGGAAGAACTGTCGCAGGAGGAAGATGAAAAACGCCGACCCGAACCACGAGGCCACCCACAGCGGCTTGAACGTGCCCACCCAGCCCAGGTCGCGGTACAGGAGGAACACCGGGATCATCGTGATGGCGAACGGGATCATCATCGTGGCCAGTGTGACGCCGAAAAGGGCGTCGCGCCCCTTGAAATCGAGGAATGCAAATCCGTAGGCCACCAGGACCGACGAGCACACCGCCCCCCCGACGCACATCACGCACAGAAAGAGCGTGTTCAGGAGGCTCCGCCCGAAGGAGACGCGGGCCAGCGCGTACCGGTAGTTCTGCGGGATGAGCCGGGTCGAGCGCTCGATGGCCTTCATGGGCAGGACGTCCCAGGCCCGCAGCACGTCGAAGCCGCTGGAGCCGACCTCCTTGGCGTCGGTGTCCTCCGGCCTCCACTCGCGCACCAGCCACAGCACGTCGCCGGGCGCCGGTTCGTTCGCCCCGGGCGGCACGGGCGGCGGGCCGAGCCGGCGCACGAGGTCGGCGGGCACCTTGCGGCCGGAATGAAGCGCAAGGACGCCCGCCGCCGGGTCGAAAACGTTCTTCTCGTCGGCCAGCACGCGGTGCCCCGGCGTGACCTGCGCCTCCATCATGGCAAGTTCCCTACGGTCGAACACGGGCGACTTGCGCCAGACGTCCGGCCCGAACGACCGCCAGAGTTCCCCGGCCGCGAGCGTTTCCTTCGGGCGGACGATGAAGAACGGGTTGGCCGCCGACGGCTCGATGCGGCGCTCCAGCGTGACCTCCAGCACCTTGCCGTCGATGGCCGCGCGGTGGCCCGCGCCGAAGAAGACGTCGGCGATGCTCTCCGGGTACTTCATCGTCTCGCTGAGGGGCTTCAGGCTGGTCGCCATCATCCATGCCAGTGGCAGCAGGAAGAAGGCCGCCCCCGTCGCCAGGACGGCGTGGACCGCCAGGCGCTCGTACCACGGCGGCTTGCGGGCGTAGTGCTCGGCCATCAGCGGCCCTCGTAGTACACGTGGCGGCGCGACAGGCGGAACGCCAGCAGCGTCATCGCCACGATCAGCAGGAAAAGCACCCACGCGACGGCCGACGCATAGCCGGCGCGCTGGTACTGAAACGCATTGTCATAAATAAACATGGCTACAAATCGTGTCTTGTCCTCCGGGCCGCCCTGCGTCATGATGTACGGCTCGGCGAAAATCTGGAACGTGCCGATGATGGCCATGACCACGTTAAAGAGGATCACCGGCGAGATCATCGGCAGCGTTATCCGCCGGGTTTTCTGGAGCCAGCCGGCCCCGTCGATGTCGGCGGCCTCGTAGAGTTCGGCCGGCACGTCCTGGAGTTTCGCAAGGTAAATGACGGCCATCTGGCCGACGCCCCACGTCGACATCACTATAAGCGCCCACAGCGCCATCGGCGGCGCAAGAGGCACGAACGACGGCATGGGGTTCCCGTCCGACAGCCACGACGGCTCGCGCAGCCGCTTGACGTCGTCCGGGGCCAGCCAGGTGGCGCCGGCGTCAATGGCGGCGGCGGCCGCCAGGACGATGCCTGCGACCGCCGCGGCCGCCAGGAACCGCCGCAGGCCCGCCGCCCGCCCGCGCCACAGCCGCCGCCCGGCCGGCCCGAGCACGAGCAGCCCCAGCGCCGCCGGCAGCGCCAGCAGGACCGCCGGCCCGCGCGCGAAGGCCGGCCCTTCCCGCGCCGCCGCCAGGTCGAAGAACAGGCCCGTCCACCACTCCACGGCGCGCACCAGTTGCGCCAGAACGATGTTCAGCAGGCCGTACTTCGGATTGAAAATCCACAGCCACAGGATGGCCACGACCACCGTGGGCACCAGGTGCGGAATATAGAAGATGACCCGATAGAACGGCTGCCCGCGCACGCGGGCGTTCAGGAACATCGCCAGCGTCATCGCCAGCACCACGCCCAGCGGGATGGCGACGGCCGCGTACACGAGCGTCACACCCAGCGAGCGGTGAAACCGCGCGTCGCCGGCGAGTTCGCCGTAGTTCTCCAGGCCGATCCACGCGGGCGCCTTGAGCGGCTGGTACTCGCAGAACGAGAAGAAAAAGCCCGCCAGGAACGGGTATCCGATGAAGACGCACAGGGCGATGAGCCACGGCAGGATGAAGGCGCAGCCCTTGAGGCCCGCGCGCCAGGGGGCGTTCATGGGGCGGCCCTCCCGGCGGCGGCGGCCCGGCGGTCCACGGCGTCGAGTTGCGACTGCATCGACTCGCGGACGCGGCCGAGTTCCTCGGCGGCCTCGCGCAGGCACGCCTCCTCGGCCGCACGCTCGCGCTCCCTGCCCTTGAGGCCGCCCGGCAGGTGCCGCTCCACCGGCCAGTTCCACATATGTTCAAACGCGCGGATGACCATGTCGCGGTACTCAAGTTGCACCCGCGTGGCCGGAATGATGAACGACTCCGGCGCCATCGCCAGTTGCTCGAAAATCTCGATCTGCGGGTTCGGGTGGCCCTCGTGGAACCACGGCGGCGGGCGGCGGAACGGCAGGTGCTTGCCCTGTAGGCGGCACAGAATGGCCAGCCCCTCGCGCTGCGTCCACAGGATGAACTTCCACGCCTCCTCCGGGTGCGGGCAGCCCCGCGGAAGGCCGATGACGTCGGCCTCCAGCAGCGACCGCGGCCCGGGCACGCCCTCGGCGCACGGGAACGGCGCCACGCCGTACTCCATCTGCGGCCGGTGCCGCCGGATGAACATCGGGAACCACACGCCCTGCATTTCCATTGAGACGCGGCCCTCGATGAAGGCGTTGTAGGGCGAGTCGAACGTGCCGAAGCCGGAGCGGAACTGGAGGAGTTTTTCCCGCCCGTACCGCTCGGCGTACTTTTTGGCCCAGGCGAAGGCGCGCACGTTGGCCGGGTCGTCGGCGGTCAGGCGGCCGGTCCGCTCGTCCACCAGGCGGCCGCCGAAGAAGAAGCCGTAACTGTGGTTGTACCACCCCGGCTCGGTGGGCAGGTAGCCCATGATGCGGGGCGAGCCGTCGGCCTGGAACTCGTTCAGGACTTCGGCGTAGCGGTCGAGTTCCTCGATGGTGCGCGGCGGGCGGGCGGGGTCGAGGCCCGCGGCCAGCAGGTCCGCCGCGCGGCGCCGGAAGTGCTCCTTGTTCCAGAACAGCGCCATCGACATGGGGGCGGTGGGCAGCGCGTATATCCTGCCCTCGTACTCGCACAGTTTGAGGTAGTTATCAATGTAGTAGTCACGTGTGAGGCCCGAGCGGGCCATGAGGCCGTCCAGCGGCTCAAGGGCGCCCCCCTCGGCGAACGGGATGACGTTGAAGTTCCACAGGCCGGCCACGTCGGGCGGGCTGCGGCCGATGGCCGCCAGCATCGACTTGCGGTCCACCTGGCTCGTGCGGATGTAGTGGACGAAGATCTCCTGCTGGCCCTCGTTGAACGCATCGCACATCTTCTGGCAGGCTTCGGCCTCGAAACTGCCCCACTTCTCCCAGTAGGCCAGGTGAACGCGCTTGTTCCATGTATCTTTGAATGCAGCGTGGCGCGCGGGGTCGAAGTCCTCCAGCGCCGGCCGGGGCTCAAACCAGGCGACCAGCGCCACGGCCGCCGCCAGCGCCACGAGGCCCCAGTGCACCGCGCGCATGGGCGCTCCTTCTTCGCCGCCTGACCGGCCTGCGGCGTATCGTAGAGTCCGCCGCTCGCCGCGTCAACGACCCATTTGCCGGCGGCGCACCGCGTCAATCCCGCCGGGCGGCATGCCTGCGCCGCGCGCCGTCGCCAAAGCGGCTATGGCGCGTCGGCGACTGTTGCCTCGCGTCC
>VGYT01000065.1 GCA_016872895.1 Planctomycetota bacterium | reverse complement strand
GTCGACCGCCTTGTAGAGGACAAACGTGCCCGCGCCGCTGTACGCCACGGTGGCGCCGACGGCGATCAACTGGTTCACGAGTTGCCCGGGGTTGCCGAAGAACAGGCCGTCGGCCCCGGCCGGGTTCGCGGCCTTCGAGGCCCACAGGCCGGTCGCCAGCGCCCCCCAGATGCCGCCGATGCCGTGCACCCCGAAGGCGTCGAGCGAATCGTCGTAGCCCAGTCGCGGCTTGACGACCGTGACCGCAAGGAAGCATAGCAGGCTCACGACCGCGCCGATGGCGATGGCCGGCAGGACGCTTACGAACCCCGCCGCCGGCGTGATCGCCACCAGCCCGGCCACCGCCCCCGTCACCGTGCCGAACATCGTCGGCTTGCCGTTCACGAGCCACTCCAGGATCGCCCACACCAGGCCCGCCATGGCCGCCGCCGTGTTCGTCACCACGAAGGCGTTCACGGCCGGCCCGTTGGCCGCCAGCGCGCTGCCGGCGTTGAAGCCGAACCAGCCGAACCACAGCAGGGCCGCGCCCAGCACGATGAAGGGGACATTGTGCGGCGGATTGGGCTTGTTGTCATAGCCGCGACGCCTGCCGATCAGCAGCGCGCAGACCAGCGCCGCGGTGCCCGCGTTGATATGCACGACCGTACCGCCCGCGAAGTCGAGCGCCCCCAGGTCCCGCAGCCAGCCGCCGAGGCCCCATACCCAGTGCGCGATGGGGTCGTAGATGAACGTGGCCCACAGGAGCATCAACAGCAGGAAGGCCGAGAACTTCATCCGCTCGGCAAACGCGCCCACGACCAGCGCCGGCGTGATGACGGCGAACATGGCCTGAAAGACCATGAAGGCCTGGTGCGGGATCGTGGCTGCGTAGTCGGCGTACGGCTCCAGGCCCACGCCGGCCAGTCCCGCCCACGCAAGGCCGCCCCAGAACCCCTCGGCCGGGGCGAACGACAGGCTGTACCCGAAGAGCACCCATTGCACGCCCACCGCGCACAGCAGGATGCAGCACTGCATGAGGACGCCCAGGATGTTCTTCCGGCGGACCATGCCCCCGTAGAAGAAGGCCAGCCCGGGGGTCATCAGCAGGACCAGAGCGGCCGAGACAAGGACGAAGCCCGTGTCGCCGGAACTCATCGCGCGTTCTCCTGTTGCGGCCCTGCGCACCCGGCGCCCGCGGGCCGGTGGCGGCTCGGGAGTCGGCGGGGCGCGGCCGGGCCACCTGCCCGGCTGACGCAAGAGGCGTGCCAAAGAAAGGGGGGCGGGGCGGGGGACCTCAACCCCTTGTTGTTGCAGGGCTTGCGCCGACAAGACAGCGTGCGGCCGGCCCGCGGCCGCTACGTCAGAATCATACCATCTGGTGGAATATTTGGCTCAGGCATACGCAGTTGTACGAAACCGGCGGTAGTCGACGCCGTGCTTGCGGACTCGCAGGCCCATCAGGCGCTCCGTGATGCCCAGCGCCCTGGCGGCCTTGGCCATGTTTCCGCGCGACGACTTCAGGGCGTCCAGCAGCATCTCGCGCTCCAGGTTGTCCAGGGCGGCCCGGAGGTCGCCCGCGGGCTGGGTGCCCGTGGCCTCGGCCGTCTGGAGCGTCGGCGGCAGGTGGTGCCCGTGGATCACCTCGTCGCCGGAGACCAGGACGGCCCGCTCGATGCAGTTCTCGAGTTCCCGGATGTTCCCCGGCCAGTGATAACTCATGAGCATATCAATAGCCGGCGTGGAGATGCGCTTGATGTCCTTGTGGTGCAGGCGGCTGTACTTCTCCACGAAGTGGTCCGCCAGCAGGAGGATGTCGGCCTTGCGGTCCCTGAGGGGCGGAATGTGCACGGGAAACACGTTCAGCCGGTAGTACAGGTCCTGGCGGAACCTGCCCTCCTCGACCAGGCGCTCCAGGTCGCGGTTCGTGGCGGCGACGATGCGGGCGCCGGTCCGGATGGTCTCCGTGCCGCCGACGCGCTCGAACTCCCTTTCCTGGAGCACCCTCAGGAGGCGTATCTGCGTATGGGCCGAGAGGTCGCCGATCTCGTCGAGGAAAATCGTGCCGCCCTGCGCCAGTTCGAAGCGGCCCTTGCGCTGCGCGATGGCCCCCGTAAAGGCCCCCTTCTCGTGGCCGAAAAGTTCGCTCTCGATGAGCGTCTCCGGCAGGGCCGCGCAGTTGACCTTGACGAACGGTTTCCGGGCCCGGTCGCTGCTGTAGTGGATGGCGTGGGCCACGAGTTCCTTGCCCACGCCGCTCTCGCCCCTCAGGAGCACCGTGGTGGAGGTCTTGGCGACCTGCGCGATGAGGTCGTACACCGCCTGCATCGCCTTGGCGTTGCCGATGATGTTGGCCGGGCGGAACCGGTCCTTCAGTTCCTCCTGGAGCCGCAGGTTCTCTTCCACCAGTCGCTGGCGCTCTTCGGCGGCCGACTGCCGCAGACGCACCGCCTGGGCGATGAGCGACGCGATGATCTGGAGCAGGCGCACGTCCTCCTGGAGGCTCGTCTCGTCTGAGAAGAGGCGGTCGGCGCTGAGGGCCCCGATGGCCTGGTTGCCCAGTTTGATGGGGACGCAGATGAACGAGATGTCCTTCTTCCGCAGGCCCCTGCGTGCCCCCGTGCGGTTCAGGAAGAGGGGTTCCTCGCGGATTCGCGGGACGACCGCCGGCCGCCCGCTCTGGACGACCTTGCCGGTAACGCCCTCGCCCAGCCTGTACCGGCCGCGCTCCTGCTGGCTGGCCGAGAGGCCGTATGCGGCCTCGATGGTGATCTCGCCGGTCTCGCGGTTAAGAAGCGCAATGGTGCCCCGCACCATGCCCATGTGGCGGGCCATCGCGCCGAGGACCGGGCCGATGGTGTCGCGCAGGTCCAGCACGCGGTCCAGCGTCTGGCTGATTTCAAACAGGAGCGCCAGTTCCCGCACCTCGCGCCGCACCGGCGGCGCCGGGAGCCTCGCCCCGGTCGTGGGCGTGATCATGTTCTCGTACCCCCATCGTGTGGCCGTGGCACGTATATCATACAGGACGGTAGGATTCTGCCAAGAGGAAAGTGGCGTACCAAGCCTGCCGCGGGAGCGGCGGGTCACATTGTCCGGCCGCCGCCGCGCCAGCCCCCGACTCTGCGGGGGGCGTCGCCGCGCTGGCGGCGCAGGAAATCGCGGCGGGTCGGGAGACCCGCCGCGAGAAACCCGCCAATCGCGCGGCCGCCGCGTGCGCCTCCGTCGGCGCGGGGCAGCCTACTTGCCCGTGAGGGCCTTGATGCGGTCGACGGCCTGCTTTTTGAGGTCCTCGTTCGGGTACTCGGCCACGACGCGGTTGTACAGTTCGACGGCCTTGACGCCGTTCTTGAGGTTCTCCTCGTAAATCTTGGCCGCCTTGAAGAGGGCCGGGTGCTCGGTCTCGGGGTTCCACTCCCAGCACCGCTGGTAGCACTCGACGGCGCGGGCGTAGTCCTGGAAGTACCATCCGCCGTAGATTTCACCCATGCGGAATGCGGCGTCGTCGATCTTGTCGCTCTCGGGGTACTTCTCGATGACGGTCTGGAACTTCTCCAGGGCGATCTTCAGGTAATCCTTCTTGCCGGGCGGGAAGGCCGGGTAGTCCTTGTAGTGCATGCCCTCCTCGAAGAGTTGGTCGGCGGCGGCGATGCGCCGCGTGGGGCGCAGGCCCGGCCCGGCCACTTCGGCCACGCTGAGGTATTGAATCTTCGGCACTTTTTGATAGGCATCGAGTTCCGAATTGATCCACTCGATCTTCGCGGCCATGCCGCGCGCCATGTAGAAGTCCTTCAGGGCCATGAGGCCCCGCGCGTATGCCTTGCGGGTGCGGGCCACCTCTTCAACGAGGCCCACCTCGCCCATGCCCGTCAGGTCGGCCTCCGGCAGCGGCCGCACCTGGGCCTCGACGGCCTCCTTCTGTACGTCCTCCGGCCTGGGTTCCCTGGGCGGCGCGCCCGGGGTGGCGACCTCGGCGGGCTTCTCGCGGGCCAGGTCGGGGGGCAGGGGCGGAAGCGGCGGCAGGGCCGTCTCGGGCGGCGCCTCCGTCCTGACCGGCCTGGCCAGGACGGTGGGCGGCGGCTCGGCCGGCGGAGCGGACGGCTCGGCCGGCGGCGCCGTGCGCGCCGGCGACTTGGGCGCCGCCTTCTCGGCCGGCGCCTTGGGCGTCCTGGCCGGCTTCTCGGGCGCCGGCGCGGGCGGCGGGGCGGGCTCTTTCGGCGGCTCGGGCGGCTTCGCCTCCGCCGGCGGCGCTGGCGGCGTACGCTCGTCCGGGGCTGGCGGAATCGGCTTGGCCGTCGGCGGACGCTCAGGCTTCAACTTCACCGGCGGCAGGTCGAACTCGCGGTTTTCCTCGGCCGCCGCGATGGCACCCGTCCACACGGCCAGCGCGCCGGCGGCAACCAGAACGGCAAAGATGCAGCGCATAAACTCTCCCTCCCATGGGTCAGGCGCGAGAGAATCTCTCTCCTGCTCTCGAAGTTATTAGATGGCGGCACGCGCCGACCGTCAAGGAAAAACCTTGATGGGCGGCGCCCGCGGGCCTGCTCGGATGGTCGATCCCCGGCGAGGTCGGCTTCCGCCCCGCCGCAGGAACACCCCTGCGGCGTGTCGGCCGCCGACTTCGCCGGGATGTATGCCTCGGAGCGTGGTTCTTCGCGGGGTTCCCTCAGCCAGAGAGAGTTGGTGCACCCGCGCCCGCCACGACCACGGCGCCGCTCCCTTACGGTCGCGGCCCTGTATTGCCCTACGATGCCGCCTTGCCCGTGCGGCCGAAGCGTTTGGCCAGTTTCCTCAGCGCCCGGCGTCGGAAGTTCGGGTCGGCCACGTGGTTCCACAGGCTGTGGAGCATGGCCCTGCGCAGGCGTTCGCGGCCCAGTTTGAGGACCATCGGGTGGGCGAGGGCCTTGCGGTAGGGTATCCAGGGCGGGTGCTTGCGCAGGAACCGCAGCATGATGCGGGCCTGGATTCGCCTGAGGTCCTCCACGCCGAAGCGGTCGCTGACGACGTACCGGCGGCGGCCCTCCACGCGGTAGCCGGGCTGCGCCAGGACCCACTGCTCGAAATCGGTATTCTCATACGCGTATATCTTGTTCGGACTGATAAAGTCCAGGCCGAGCCCGGCCGCGAAGTCGGCCACGCCCAGCATCTCGGCCTCCGTTTCGCCCGGGTTGCCGATGAGGAAGTTCCCGAGCGTCAGGATGCTGGTATGCGCCAGGTTGCGGAACGCCTGGCGGCACATCCGCACGGTGAACCCCTTGCGCATGGCCTTAAGGAGCCTCGGCTGGTACGACTCGACGCCCACCATGAACATGAAGAAGCCCGCCTGCTCCATTTTCCTCACGAGGCGGGCGTCTTTGGCCAGGGCGTTGACGCGGATTTCGCAGGCGTACAGGTGGCGGACGTCGCGCTCTATGATGAGGTCGCAGATGCGTTCCACTCGCTTAAGGTCGTGGGCGAAATTGGCGTCAACTATGTGAACGACCGCGGCGTCGGTCTCCGCCAGTTCGGCAACGACGTCCTCCGGCTCGCGGGCCGCCCAGGGCTGCACTTCGCCGAAAATGTTCTCCCGCCACTTGCAGAAGGCGCAGACCATCGGGCAGCCGACACTTGTGATGATATTATCACCCTTAAGCGTCAGCCAGGGGTAGTCGTATCGGCGGACGGAGCGGTCGAGGTGGAAGTGCGACACGTCGACCGTTTGCCGCAGCGGGTTCCTGGCCAGCGGGCCGCCCATCGTGGGCAGGCCGTCGCGCGCCGGCCCCGGCGGGTACGCGCCCGACTGCCGCCGGAACCACAGGCCGGCCACGCCCTCCGGAGAGCCGCGCTCGACGAGTTCCCGCAGCGAGTCTTCGCCGTAGCCGAGGGCCAGGATGTCCATCTCGGGAAACTCGCCCAGCACGTCCTCGGCCTCGCGCGTGGCGTAAAGGCCGCCGATGACCAGCGTTACGTCCTTCGGCAGGCCGTGGATGAGGGCGTCAACGTATGCGTCGCGGCCCCAGTTCAGGGAGACGCCGATGAGGTCGGGCCGGAACCGCCGGATGACGGCCTCAAGCGGCTCATTCTCCAGGCGCATGTCCACAAGCATCAGGGCCTCGACGGCCGGCTTGAGGCGCGCCGCCACCACCTCCAGCCCGATGGGGTTGATGATCGCCAGCCCGCCGTATAACTGCTCGCTCTTCTTCGCGGGGCTGTAGGGGTATATCAGGAGTGCGCGTTTCCAGGTCATGACCGGGGTATTATAAGCCCGTGCGGCAGAGGCGGCAACCGGCAACGCCAGCGGGGATTGCGGATTGCGGAATGCGAATTGCGGATTGAACGGTGCGGGCGACCCTGCGGAATACTTCGTTCAGCCGCGGCCGGTACGGCCGCGGCCGTCGCCGTGCCGGCGACGGCTGAACATTTTGCGCGGGCGCCGTCAGGCATGCGTCGGACGGGCGCGTCGGGAGGGACCGCTACGTCTGACCGCGCGCATGCAAGGCGCTCAACCTCCACCTCGCCCACCATCCGGCGGCAACGGCTGCGCGGATGAGGGCGAGCGCAAGGAAGGCCGCGCCTGCCGCTGCCGCCACGCTCGCAAGCAGCCAGCCCGTCGAGGCATACCGCGCGAACATTAGCGCCACCGCCGCCAGCGCCGGCCCGGCTGCGAGGGCCCCGGCGCGCAGGCCGCGCGGCCAGGGCGGATCGACAAACGGTCCCGGCCGCGAGAGCGCCAGGAGGTGGTTCGCCCCGCCCCAGAGCCACGCGAGGGCTACGTGGCCGGTCCACAGGCCGCACAGCAGGCGCCACGCGGGGCCGAGGTCCGCAAGGCTGAGGCCGCCGGCCATCGCCGCCAGGAGCATTGCAATTTGCGCCAGGGCCACGCTGCGATCGGGCAACGCGCGGCGCCAGAGGCCCGAGGCCAGGAGCCAGGCGGCCGTCAGCGCCGCCCCGCCGTACAGCCCCAGGCACCGCTGGCAGACGGGCAGGGGGGCGCCGTCGAGGACGAACGGCCGCCCCTGGCCGCAGACGTGCGAGAAGATGGATGTAAGTGCGTCCATGTTATCGCGTCCACAACGGCGCACGGCCGGGCAAGCCGGCCGTGCCGCGTGCGCTGGCGCCTCGCTGGCGCAGCGGCGCCGGGGTGCTGCTCGGGCCTACTTCTCTGCCGCAGGCGCGGGCAACCTGGCCGCCGGCACGTCAGCGCGGCTCAACTCCTTGCCGTCGGGCGAGAAGAAGACGATCGCGCTGGCGCGGTCGGGTTCCTTGGCGTCCTTGGCGGCGGCCGTCATGAGTTTCATGGCCACCTGCCTTGAGTCGGGCGTAAAGGTGGGCTGCGCCAGCACTTCGGCCTCGCCTTTCCAGTGCCTGAGGATCGTGCCGTCCATCTTGAGGAAGAAGACGTCCTTGCCGAACGCCAGGACCATGTGGCTGCCGCTGGGGGCGACGGCCAGTTCGCCCGTGTTGCTGTCCTTGGTCTCGTGCTCGGGGAGTTTCAGGGGGATGGACTTGGCGGGCGTTCCGTCGGCGCGGAAGAGGTCCAGGCGGGCGTCGGTGCCCCTGGGGTTGCGGAGAATCGCGACGGTGTCCTTGTCAACCCACGCCAGGCCGCTCAAGGAGGCGTCGTCATCGCCTATGCGACGGTGCACGGTTACGTTGTCCTGCGGACGACACAGGACCAGACTGCCGCCGAGGGCGGCAATCGTCGCCCCGTCGGGCGAGAGCGCGGCCACGGAAGCGGGCGCAACCACGGTCCACTGCTTGTTCTCCTCCGGGTTGACGGCCACGACCTCGCTGCCCGTGCACCAGTAAATGATGTGCCCGTCGGTGCTGTATTGCGGCCTCAGGGTCAGGTACGCCGTGAAGAAACTCATCGCTTCGTGGTCAACCGGCTTCGACGCCGTCCGCGTGGCGGAGACGACCCGGCCGGTGCGAGCGTCGCGGATTACGAGGATCGCCGGCATCCGCGGCTGCGTCACTTGCGTCTCGGCCCAGCCGACCAGCGGTCCGGCGGGTGGCAGCGAGATGTCCTCGGTTGAGTCCGGCGCCCTGGGTTCCGGTTCCGCCGCCCCTGGTGCGGCCGGCGGCAGCGGCGCTTGCCGCCAGGCGTCGGCGTCAAGCGCGCTTCGCTGCTGGTCGCGCAGCCCCTTGTTCTTCTCAATGACCTCCTTCAGGCGGTCGCGCTGCTCTTTCTCCAACAGCAGGATGCGCAGGTACGCGATGTGCCTGCCGTCGGGGCTCCACGCCGGGGCGGTAAGCATGTACCGGCTGGTCTCCTCCAGGACGCGCAGGTTCCTGCCCTCCGACAGGACCATCAACCGATACACACGTGTGCCAGCCAGGTTCAGGTCGTCGTCATGGCTGTACGGCTCCATGGTGACGAACGCCAGGTCCTTGCCGGAGGGCGAGAATGCCATCGGGCTCTCCGTGCAGGCCAGGATGTGCCACAGGAGGCCCGCGGCCACCACCGCGACAGCCAGGCCCGCCTTCCATGCGCCGGTTCTGGTTCCTACTGGTCGTACCATGACGGTCTCCTTGAGTAGAGTGCCGGTTGCCCGTTTCGTTTGCCCAGGACGCTGCGCAGCAGGCTCTCGACGGCGATGCGCGTGCCGCGAGAGAGCATCGCCAGGTGCACGCGCCGCTTGCGCGGGTCGCGCTCCAGGAGCGCCTGGCGGAGCCAGCGGCGGGCGCGGCCGAGGTCGGGCCGAAGCATCTCGCGCCAGTAGAGCGATTCCAGGTCGCGCAGGCCCAGCGCGTCGGTGGTGCAGGCGGGCGTGTGAAAGTTGTAACTTGCGCGGTCGCGGTTGGCCAGGCGGCCCGCGGCGGCGGCCTCGGCGGCCGGGGCGGTGCCGGGGCACGGCGTCAGCGGAATCAGGAAACAGTAATCCATCTGCATATCCAGTTCGCACGCCGCCAGCCGCGCAAGGTCCGCCGGGCCGTCCTGCGGCAGGCCGAAGATGACGCTGCCGATCGTGTAAACCTGCGGGTGCTTTTCGCGCAGGACGGCGAAGGCCGCCCGGCACACCTCCGGCCCGCAGCCGTGTTTGCCGAGGGCCGCAAGGTCGCCCGGACGGTCGCGCTCCACGCCTATCATCACCTGCCGCAGGCCCGCCCGCACGAGTTTTCCGAGCACCCCCAGGCGCTCGTCGCGCACGACGCAGTCGGCGCGCAGCCAGGCCGTGTGCAGGGTGCGCGGCCGGCCGCGCGCGTCCACCAGGTCCGACCGCAGCACCAGGTCGGCCCAGCGGTCCGACCACCCGGCCGAGGCGTTGAAGGTGGGGTCAACCCAGCCGAACGTGCGGCGGCCGAAGTCGCGGTAAAGGCGGGCCACCTCCTCGAAGCCGCGCTCCGGGCTCTTCGTCCGCCAGCGCGGGCGCAGGGTGCCGTTGCCGTCGGCCGGTTCGCCCATGTGCTTCCACAGGATGCAGAACGAGCACGAGTCGATGCAGCCGCGCGAATGCTCGATGCTCACCAGGGCGGGGTGATTGCGGCTGCCGCGACCGTATGCAGACATGTCCACAAGGTCATATGCGGGGAAGGGCAGCCGGTCGAGGTCCGCAATCAGCGGCCGCGGCGGCGTCACCACGATGCGGCCGCCCGCGCCGCGGAAGGCGAGGCCGGCCACCTCGCACCAGCGCCCCGGGTCGTGCAGCCGGCGGAGGAACTCCACGAACGTCTCCTCGCCCTCGCCGCGCACGATGGCGTCCACGCGGCCGTCGGCCAGCGTTTCCTCGATTGTGTGGGCGAAGTACGTTCCGCCCGCCGCGACCACGCACCCGGGGTGCAGCCGCTTCGCCAGTTCCGCGGCGCGCAGGGCCTCGTGGGCCGAGCACGTCTCCTCGCCGAGGCCGAGAACGTCGATGGGGTATGCCGCCAGACGCCGCTCCAGCGTCCGCCAGCCGAACTTCCCGCCGGGGGCGTCCCACACGGCCACGCGGGCGTCCGGCAGTTCCCGCCGCGCGGCTGCGGCCACGGCGAGCAGGCCGAGCGGCTGCCAGAATGCGCTCGTCTCGCTGTTGAAGGGCCAGACGTACCGCGGCGGACGAAGCAGCAGCACGCGCATGCGCGGATGCCTCTCAGCGCTTCTTGTACTTCTCCTCGGGGTTGAAGACGCGTTCGCCGTCCTCAACCCACGCCTCGCCTTCCAGCCGCCAGGAGAAGCACGAGCGGAAGCCCAGGTGGCAGGCGGCGCCGCCGACCTGCTCGACCTTCAGGAGCAGCACGTCCTTGTCGCAATCGACGCGGATTTCGCGGACCTTCTGCACGTGGCCGCTTTCCTCGCCCTTGCGCCAGAGTTGCTGGCGGCTGCGCGACCAGTAGTGGGCCAGGCCCGTCTTGACGGTCAGGCGGAAGGCCTCGGCGTTCATCCAGGCGACCATGAGGACCTCGTCGGTCTCGGCGTCCTGGGCGATGGCGGCCACGAGGCCCCCGGTGTCGATCTTCATCGAGCGCAGCAGGTCTTGCATCATGTGCATACCTTTCCACTAGCGCGGCGGGCCTGCCCACCCGCCGCGCAAATCGCGCTTCCCTTCGGGTCGCGGCTGACGCTTCAGCGCATCTTGTCGCGGCGGCTGACCGAAAGGTTCAACCCACTTCGATAAGCCGGAGCGTCTCGCCGAAGCGCTTGGCGAGCGCCCGGCGGACGGGCGCCGACTCGGCCGCCGCCAGCGCCGGGTCGCGCTCCAGCCACCCCAGCGCCTCCTGCCGCGCAAGGCGCAGCAGGTCGTAGTCCTCCACGATGTCGCCGATCATGAGTTCGGGCATGCCGTGCTGCCGCGTGCCGAAGAACTCGCCCGGCCCGCGCAGGCGCAGGTCCTCCTCGGCGATGCGGAAGCCGTCGGCCGTCTCGCCCATGACCTGAAGGCGGCGCTCCGCCTCGGGCGTCTGCGGTTCGCCCATGAGGATGCAGGTGCTCCTGGCGGCCCCGCGGCCGATGCGCCCACGCAACTGGTGCAACTGGGCCAGGCCGAACCGCTCCGCGTGCTCCACTATCATAACGGTTGCGTTCGGAACGTCCACCCCCACTTCGATGACCAGCGTGGAAACCAGCACGCGGACGTCGCCGCGACGGAAGGCGTCCATGACGGCGTCCTTCTCGGCGGGTTTCATGCGCCCGTGCAGCAGGCCCACGCGGAAGTCGGGGAACACGTCGCGGGCCAGCCGCCCGGCCTCCTCGGTGGCCGCCAGGAGGTCGCTCTTCTCGTTTTCCTCCACGAGCGGATACACGACGAACGCCTGCCGCCCGGCCGCCAGTTCGCGCCGGACGAAGGCGTACGCCCCGATGCGCTCGTCGGGATGCACCCAGCGCGTCTCGACGGGGGGGCGGCCGGGCGGCATCTGGTCGATGGTCGATACGTCCAGGTCTCCGAAGACCGTCAGCGCCAGCGTCCGCGGGATGGGCGTCGCGGTCATCACCAGGTAATGCGGCGCCAGGTCCGGGTTGTCGGCCGCCGGCTGCCACTTGACGCCGGCCCGCTGGAGCACGCCGAACTTGTGCTGCTCGTCGATGACCGCCAGGCCCAGCCGCGAGAACGACACGTCCTGCTGAAGCAGTGCGTGCGTGCCGATGACGATGTCGGCGTCGCCGTGGCGGATGCGCCTCAGGGTCCGCCGCCGCTCGGCCGCCGGAAGGCCGCCCACCAGCAGCGCCCAGCGCACGCGGCTGCCCACGAGATATATCTGCACGTTGTGGTGATGCTGCGCGGCCAGTATCTCCGTCGGGGCCATGAGGACGGCCTGGTATCCGGCGGCCACGGCTGCCAGCGCGGCATAGAGGGCCACGGCCGTCTTGCCGCAGCCGACGTCGCCCTGGAGGAGGCGGGTCATCGGCCGGTCGCGGGCCAGGTCGGCCCGGATCTCGGCTATCGCCCGGTCCTGCGCCGCCGTAAAGCGGAAGGGGAACCGCGCGCGGATGCGGGCATCGACCTTCTCGCTCACCGGGATGGGCGGCGCGTTGTGCGACCTGAGCGTGCTCCTGCGCCGCAGGACCACGGCCAGTTCCATCAGGAAGAACTCGCCGAAGACCAGGCGCCGGCGGGCCCGGCGCACGTCGTCCATCGACCGCGGGCGGTGGATGAGGCGGAGCGCCTCCGGCAGCGGCGCAAGGTTGAGGCGCTCGCGCATCGGGTCGGGCAGCGTTTCGCGGGCCAGGGGCAGGCCCACGCGCAGGGCCTCGCGGGCCATCGCCCGCAGCGACGGCTGCTGGAGGCCCTCCGTGGTGGGGTACTCGACCAGGATGCGGTCGCCGTCGTCGCCCGGGGCGCCCTCGCGCACGCGCTCGAACCTGGGGTGCTGGAGTTGCCGGTATCCGCGGTACTCGCCCGCCCGGCCGTAGAAGAGGTACTCCGCGCCGGTCTGAAGCGACCGGACGAGGAACCGCGCGTGGAACCAGATGGCGCGCATGGAGCCGGAGCGGTCGGCGATCATCGCCTCGAGGCGGTCGCCCCACCGCGGGGCGCGCATCTCCACGATCTTCGCCCGCACGGCCACGTCGCGCCCGGCCTCGACCTGGGCGATGGGCACCACGTCGCCGCGGTCCACGTACTTGCGCGGGAAAAACTGGAGGGCGTCGCTTATGTCGCGCACGCCCAGCCTGGCCAGCAGCGCCGCGCGCTTCGGCCCGACGCCCTTCAGGTATTGAACGCTGTCGCTGAGCCTGGGCAAATCACACCTTGACGGATGTCACTTGTCCTTTGTCATTGGTCATTTGTCAACCGCTCGCGGCGCCGGGGTGCTGCCCTCCGCCAATGATGCGTTGCTGTCACAAGTGGCAAGTGACAAATGACAAGTGACAAATGACAAAGGACAAGTTACCGGAACTTCAGGGCAACACGAAATCGCGCTCGCCGCGCTTCACCACCAGGACGGGGCAGGGGGCCTTGCGTACCACCTTCTCGGCCACGCTGCCGAAGAGGGCGTGCTTGATGCCCGACCGGCCGTGCGTCGAGATGACCACCAGGTCAATGTTGTTCTCGCGCACGTAGCGGACGATCTCCACGAAGGGCCGCCCCTCCAGGAACGCCGTCCTGACGGGCACGCCCGCCAGGTGCTTCTGGACGAACGACTCCAGGCTCTTTCGCCCCTCGGCGCGCACCTGCTCGACGAACTGCTCGCTCGGCCCCGTCATGTAATACGCCGACGTGGCCAGCAGGTCCGCAG
Organism: Planctomycetota bacterium; assembly: GCA_016872895.1. Taxonomy (GTDB): domain Bacteria; phylum Planctomycetota; class Phycisphaerae; order FEN-1346; family FEN-1346; genus VGYT01. Next base: position 5,416 of record VGYT01000065.1, on the reverse strand, counting down.
GGATGTCCGACACGTGGACGCAGTGCACTTCCTCGGCCTGGTATCGGCGGGCCAGTTCCACGGCGTACGCGGCCGCCCGCTCGCTGTGGTCCGAGAAGTCCGTGGGCACGAGGATCCGTTTCAGTTGGGTCACGGCTCGCCTCCTTCCACGTTGTATCCCTGTGCTCCGGCCGCGCAGCAAAGCGACGGGGTGAAAAAGTGATGAAGTGACGAAGTGACGAAGTGACAAAGGGATAGCCCGCTCTGCCGCGTGTTTTCACTCCATCACTTTGTCAGTTCCTGGCTGTCAGTTGCCGTTCGGCGCCCGACGCTGCGGCCTCCAGCCCGCGGACGGCCCCGGCGGCGCGCCGCCGGATGGGCCGGCCCAGGCATCGCTCCAGCGCCGGGACGAAGTACTCGCGGCAGACGGCCTGCCAACTCATCTTCTCGGCCACCGCCCAGCCGCTCTCCAGCAGCCGCGCGAGCGCCTCGCGCGTGGTCGGCAGGCGTGCGGCCAGGTCCTTCGCGAGGCGTGCCGCCACGTCGTGCTCTGCGCGGCGGGCGCCGGTCTGGTCAAGGGCCTCGCCCGCGTCGCCGGGAGACTGGCGGTAGTCGGCCAGCAGGACGTTCTCGGGCATGGCGTCGCCCGCCACGCGCACCAGCAGTTGCGCGCAGCCGCACACCCGGCTCAGGACGCTTATGCCGCCGAAGGCCAGCGTCTCCAGTTGCGCTATGCCGAACGGCTCGTACGCGCTCTGGCCGAACTCCACGTCGCTACCCTGGCGCAGGTCCTGGAACGACATCCCTTCCGGGACGCGGCCGCCGGCAGACTGGCGGGAGAAACCGAACTGGTTGATGAGGACGGCCCGCGTCACGCGGCCCCACTCGTTGTACTGCTCCACGGCCTGGCCGATGGGCACCTCGCCTTTCACCAGGTCGGGCCAGCCCACGCGGTGGTGCAGGGGCCAGCCGTACTCGGCCTCCATGCGGCGGACAAGGTCGGGGTCGCGCCGCCCGCCGTCGGTCGCCAGGATCAGGAGCACCGCCGTCTGCCCGCGCTCGGCCAGGATGTCGTCCAGGTGCTCCAGCACCACCAGGTCCCGTTCAATCGCCTTCGACGCCACCGGCCGCGCGACGTGCGTGAACACGAAGTCCGGCCGGAACCCCGCGACGGCCTCGCAGTAGCGCGCCAGGACGTCGCGGCTGCCCACGCGCGCTTCAAGTTCAATCGGCCGCACGGGCAGGCCGTTGTACACGATCTCCACGGCGGTGCGGCGGAAATCGGGCGACAACAGTTCCAGTTCCTGCGCAATGCGGCTGCTGACGGCAAAGACGCGGTGCGCAGCGTGTGCGCGGCTGACGAGGGCGTACTTGAAGCCGCCGCGCTCCTTCAGCACCGCCTCGTACGACCGCACGCCGCGACGCGTCTCCAGCGCCTGGTCGAACACCAGCCGATGCTCCGTGTGGTTCTCAAGCAGGTCGCGGACGGTGGGCACCTCGTGGGCCCAGTAAACCGTGCGCAGGCCAGGCATGCGCAGCCGGGCCGCAAGGAGCGTCGGCAGACCCATGAACTCGTGGCTCACCAGGACCGCGTCGTCAAGGGCGCCCGCGAGGAGCGCCTCGACGGCATCGAGCGCCGGCCCGGCCGCTCGAACCCATTCCTCGAAGCCCCACTCGCGCTCGTACCGGTCGCTCTGTAGGCCGTAGGCCTCGTACAACTGGCCCTTGACGTGGTTGAAGGCGGCGGGCTTGGCGTCGCGCACGTCCACCAGGAGCAGTTCGACTTCGCTGTGGCGGGTCTCAAGCGGGCACGGGACCGCGCGGCGGCCGTACAGCAGGCGCGCCCCGGAGGCGGCCTCGATCTTCCGCAGCGCCTCGGCCAGGGCGGGGACGGCGGGCGAGTTCGCCGCTTGAGCGGTCCCCGTCGCAAGCCGGGGGTCGCACGGTTGGCGGCCGGTCTCGTAGAGCACCGCCGCCAGTTCTTCCGACGGCTGGCGCAGCGGCAGCGCGGCGGCGCCGATGAGAATCGTGCGGTCCACGATGCTCTGGTAGGCACGCGCAGTCAGCAGGCCCTCAAGGACGGCGCCGATGCCGCCCATCTTCTCGTAGGCCTCGTGCGTGACGTGGATGAGGGTGGCCATCGCATCTGCCCCCGCCGGTTGACGCTGTTCCAGTAGAGGACTCTGCCGCCTTCCCTTGTTCCCTGATTATACTACTCGGCCGCGGCGCTGAAAAGAGCAACCTTCTCGCCCCCCTATCCGAGCCGCGACCGTAAGGGAGCGGTGCCGTGGCACGCAAAGGCCAACCTGATCCCTCCCTCACGGTGACGGCCCTGTCTTGCCACGTGCGATTCAGCCCCCTGCGGTCCTCCCGGAAAGTCGAAATTTCGCGCCCGAACCTGCGTTACTCTTGAACAAGAACGTGGGAAGGTTGCTGCGAACTCCCGGAAGGTGGGGCCGTGGAGTGGCTGCCGAAAAAATGGCCGGCATGGGCGCTGGCTTGACGCGGACGCACGCGGCCGCGCGGTGCGGCCGGAAGGCGTCGTAACGGGAAAGGAGCGGACAAGATGAGGATACGTAACGTGCTGTTCGTTGTTGTGGCGGCGGTGCTGCTGGTCGCCCCGCTCGCCCTGGCCGGCGAGAAGGTGAAGGGCGACAAGGAGAAGGGCGCCAAGGGCCAGACCGTCATGGGCATAGTCGCCAGCGTCGCGGAGAAGGGCGACAGCATCACCCTCCAATTGAAGAAGGGCGACAAGGGCGCCGCCGAGACCAAGACCATCGCCATCGACGCCGACACGAAGATCTCCAAGGAGACCGGCGAGATGGAGTCGGTCCCCGGCGAGGGCGGCAAGGTCAAGCAGAAGCCCAAGGTCGTTGAAGCCACCGCCAAGGACCTGGCCGCAGGCCAGAGGGTCGCCGTCGGCTGCACCGAGGACGGCAGCAAGGCCGTCAAGATCCTCATCCTCAGCACCCAGGCCCGGAAGGCGGGCGCCGAGGGCGAGGGCAAGAAGCACAAGGAAGGCAAGTAGCAGTCCGTCGCAGTCGATTCCGTGCGTTTGCGCGGCGGGTCTCCGCACGCGCCGCGCTCTTATTGCGCCGCCCGCGGGTCAACCACCAGCACGGCCGCGCCCGTCAGGCGTCCCGCCCGCAGGTCCGCCAGGGCCTCGTTGGCCTTCTCCAGGGGATACGGCTGAACGACGCTCCGCACTCCGGCGCGCGGCGCGAGGGCCAGGAACTCCTGGCCGTCTTGCCGGGTCAGGTTGGCCACGGATCGCACGACCCGCTCGCCCCACAGGATGGAGTACGGGAATGCGGGGATGTCGCTCATGTGGATTCCGGCGCAGACGACCGTGCCGCCCCTGGCGACGGCCCGCAGCGCCGCCGGGACGAGTTCCCCCGCCGGGGCGAAGATGATGGCGGCCTGGAGCGGCTCCGGTGGCGGCTCGTCCGACGAACCCGCCCAGTCGGCCCCCAGCCGCCGCGCGAACTCCTGTCCGGCCGCGTCGCCGGGCCTGGTGAATGCATATATCTTGCGCCCTTGATACTTTGCCGCCTGCGCCAGGATGTGCGCCGAGGCGCCGAAGCCGTAAAACCCTATCCGCTGCGCATCCCCCGCCATCCGAAGCGCCCGGTAGCCGATAAGCCCCGCGCACAACAGCGGCGCCGCCTGGAGGTCCGGGTACCCCTCCGGCAGGGGGAAGCAGAACCGCTCGTCCGCCGCGCAGAACTCCGCGAAGCCGCCGTCCGCCTGGTAGCCCGTGTAGCGTGCGTGGCCGCAGAGGTTTTCTCGCCCCTCGCGGCAGTAATCGCACCCCCCGCACGAGCCCCCCAGCCACGGAATGCCGATGCGCTGCCCGACGGCGAACCCGCCGCGGCGGGGCGCGCCCTCGCCGCCGCCCGGCCGCGCAGGCCCGGCGGCCTCCACCGTGCCGACCACCTGGTGGCCGGGGATGAGCGGCAACTTCGGCTCCGCCAGGTCGCCGTCCACCACGTGCAGGTCCGTCCGGCACACGCCGCAGGCGCGCACCCGCACCAGCACCTCGCCGGGGCCGGGCACGGGCTGCGGCACGTCGGCCGGGCGGAGGGGCTTCTTCGGTCCGTCGAGGATCATTGCCCGCATGGCGGGCATTATATCAGAATCCGGCGGCCCTCGCCCAGGCGCGGCGGCGGGACTCGCCGTACGGCGTCAGTGATGGTGGGGCAGGTTCGCCGGCGCATAGTTTAGCCGCGGCCGGCACCGCCGCGGGAAGGCTTGCCTCCCCCCTTGCGCGGGAACTCCCGGCCCCGCCGGCGGTTCAATACTTGGGACCTCAAGGAGCGCAAGTGCAAAGGAGACCTGCCGTGATGAAGAAAACTGTCGCGTTGGCCGTCGTGGCGGCGGCCCTGACGTGCCTGGCCGCCGAAAAGACCGAAGAAGGGTTCGTCCCGCTCTTCGACGGCAAGACCCTCACGGGCTGGGTCGTGCGCAGCGGCACGGCCAAGTACACGGTGGAGGACGCCGCGATCGTCGGCGCCACCGTCGAAGGCAGCCCGAACACGTTCCTCTGCACCGAGAAGGAGTTCGCCGACTTTGAACTCCTCCTGGAAGTCAAGTGCGACCCCGACCTGAACTCCGGCATCCAGATTCGCAGCCACGTCTATGAGAAGGAAACGGCCGTCGAGGCCGCCAAGGCCGCCCGCACTCACCCCGTCGGCCGCGTGTACGGATACCAGTGCGAGATCGCACCCGGGGGCAACGCGGGCAACTTCTACGACGAGGCCCGCCGCGGCAAGTTCCTGGACGATTTCTCGCAGCGGCCCGACGCCCAGAAAGCCTACAAGCCCGGCGAGTGGAACGCCTACCGCATCCTCGCCCAGGCCGACCGCATCCGCAGTTGGATAAACGGCGTCCCCTGCGCCGACTTCCGCGACTCCGCCGACTCCAAGGGCTTCATCGGCCTCCAGGTCCACGGCATCCCGAAGGGCAAGGGGCCGTTCCAGGTCCGCTGGCGGAACATCCGCATCCGCCAGATCAAGGCCGACGCCGCGCCGGCCCCCGCGAAGTGATCGGCCGGCTGCCGTTGGGCGAAACAGAGCCGCGACCGTAAGGGAGCGGTGCCGTGGTCGTGGCGGGCGCAGGCCAACAGCACCGCTCCCTTACGGTCGCGGCTCTGATCCTGGCCGCGGCGCCGGGATTTCATCCCGGCCTGCTTACTGGTTCGGCAACGCGGTCGCCGCCGCGCAAAAAACCGGCGGCGGTGAGCGGGGGGACACTCAGCCGCCGCCGTGGATGTCGGGAACTTCTCCCGACTCCATCATATTATTGCATCCGCCGCGCCGATGACAAGTCTTTTGTCGCCGCCGCGAGCGCCAATCCGCAGCGCCCGGCCGCCGCGCACTACAGGAGGCGCCTGGCATGAAACATCTTATCGTTCCGGGAAAACCTGGGGACGCTACCC
>VGYT01000064.1 GCA_016872895.1 Planctomycetota bacterium | reverse complement strand
GTCATCGGGTAACAGTTCCTTGGCCATGGCTTGGCTCCCGTATGCCAGGTTGAACTGTTACCTTCATCGGCAATCTCCGGGGTTGTGAAACAGCTTCTAAACGTGGGCCGCACGCGCCCGGCAAGCCGGGCGGCTAAACGTGGGCTGCGGCGCGCCCGGCAAGCCGGGCGGCTGAACGTGAGCGGCCGCACGCGCCCGGCAAGCCGGGCGGCTAAACATGAGCGGCCGCACGCGCCCGGCAAGCCGGGCGGCTAAACGTGGGCTGCGGCGCGCCCGGCAAGCCGGGCGGCTAAACGTGGGCTGCGGCGCGCCCGGCAAGCCGGGCGGCTGAACAAGAAGGCTATTTCATTAAGTCGATGCGCACGACAAGCGAGCGCGAGAACTCGGGCAGCGCCACGCGGCCCTGCTCGACCCTGGCGGGCGCCCAGCGGTCCTGCCACGGGTCGTAGGTGCGGACGGCGGCGCCGTCGGTTGCGAGGCCGTCCGGCAGCCGCAGCGACTGGCCGGCGATGCGCCTGGGCGGCTTGCCCTCCGCCAGTTCCGCCTGCCAGGTGTTCTCGGTATCCCGCAGCCACGCCAGGAACGTGCGCCGGCCGCGAAGCGCGCGGACGCGGAGGGCCTCGTGCGGCAGGTCGGCGGCGGCGAACGATTCGGCCGGCGGGTCAACGCCCTCGACAACGGCGGCGAACCGGGCGAAGTGCCGCCACAGGTTGTTCTTCGCCACGTAATGGTCCCAGTGCCAGATGTGTCCCGGGCCGGCGGCGCCGCAGAAGAAGGGGGCGAAGAGGACGTCGTGCAGAATGATGCCGTCGGCGTCCTTCGCGTAAAGTTTGAACGGGCCGCTGTGGCGCGGCTCGACTGCGCCGCTCTCGGCAAGGAGGATGGGCCTGCCGGGCGAGAGTTTCTGGATTTCCGCGACGGCGTCGGCCGCCAGAACGTCAACCGGCCCGTGGCAGACCTTGTAGCCGGCGCCCGTGTCCAGGTAGCGGTGCACCTGCGCAACGTCGTTGCCGGGCAGGACCATCATGCGCGGGTAATAGCGGCGGCTCCAGTCTCCATCGTGGCTGCCGAGGCTCTGCATGCAGAGGTTCCTGGGGAACAGGCGGTGAAGTTCGGCCAGCATGATTTCGGTCCAGGCGAAGACGTCGCCGCCCTTGACGCAGTTGACCTCGTTCCACAATTCCCAGCCGAAGACGACGGGGTCGGAACCGCAGCGTGCGGCGAACCAGGCGAGTTTGCGCTTGAACTGGTCGCGGGAGCGCCGGCCGTCGAAGAAGTCGGCGACCGATTCGGCCGGCCCGCCGTTGGCCACAAGGTGCAGGGGCTTGTTGGCCCAACTCGTGCCGTCGAAGACGCGGAAATGCTCCAGGCAGAGTTTGAGGCGGATGTTGTGTCGGCGTGCGGCGGCCAGAAGTTCGTCGATGTGGCGGGCCTGGCCTTCCTCGTACTGGCCGCTGCGCTTGTTTTCGATGTCGAAGTAGGGGCTGCTGAGCCAGACGCGGACGAAGTTGCCGCGGTTGGCGGAGAGGTTTTTAAGCCACTCCTCCATGCCGGCAAAGCCCTTGTCGGGGGAGGGCGGGCCGACCATGTTCAGGCCGATGGGGATGTAGGGCCGGCCGTCGGAGAGTTCAAAATAGCGCGGGTCGCGCGGGCTCGTGCGCACGAACGCCTGCGCATCGGCAGCACGCGCCTCCGCGCCGCACGCCGCATCCGCGCCGCACGCCGCCAGGAGCGCGGCCGCCGCTGCCAGCCGGAGGAACCGGATAATCATCGCCCGCTCCCTGAAAATGACACCCATCTTGTCTGGAGCCGTCCGCGCCCCTTACACTAGGGCTACGTGGAGCGTGCTTCAAGGGGAATCCGGCAAGGAGCCGCACGTGGGCCGCATGTCGAGGCGCGACGCCCTGAAGGGCATCGGGATGGGCAGTCTTGGTTTCATCGTGGCAGCCGCGAGCGCTCGCGGCCAAGCACAAGGAGAAACGCCGATGGCAGCACCCAAGCCGCAAGTCTTCAGCCTTCCGCCACTGCCGTACAAGTCGCTCGACCCCGTCATCGACGACGCAACGCTGGCGCTGCACCACGACAAGCACCATGCCGCCTACGTGACGGGGGCCAACAAGGCGCTGGAAGAACTGGCCAAGGCCCGCGACGCGGGCGACTTCGCCCTCCTGAAGCACTGGGAGCGGGAACTTGCGTTCCACGGCTCAGGCGTGGTCCTGCACAACCTCTACTGGGCCGGCATGTGGCCGGGGGGCCGCGGCAAGCCGGAGGGCGCCCTTGCGGAGGCCATCGACGCGGGGTTCGGGTCGCTCGCCAGGATGCAGGCCCAACTTGCCTCCGCCGCGAAGGCCGTCGAGGGCAGCGGCTGGGCCGTGGTCGCCTGGGAACCCGCCACGACGCGCCTGGCGGTGCTCCAGGTGGAGAAGCACCAGGACCTGACGGTGTGGGGCTGCGTCCCCATCCTGATATGCGACGTGTGGGAGCACGCGTACTACCTGAAGTACCAGAACAGGCGGCCGGATTACGTCGATGCCTGGATGAAGATCATCGACTGGCAATCGGCGGCCGCCCGCTTCGCCGCCGCGGTGAAGTAGGCGCGCCGCCTACCGGCCTGGGGCGCCATGCTTTCGCGCTGTTGCGAAAGCGTGCTTTCGCAAGCGAAAGCATGGCGCCCGGTGTTGCGCAATCCCCGCGACCTTGCCGCATCGGGCGGAGACGCCGCAACTGCACCCCGTCCTGCCTGGGCGCGGCTTTTCCTGAAACCGCCCTGCCGGTGCGCGCATTATAAAGGATGGCTGCGCCGGCCCGACGCTGTCTGCGGCTGGAGACGGGGGCGGCGAGGTTGAGCAAGGTTCCACGATGGCACAGGCAGTTGCCTGGGAACTCGTCAGGCAGGCCGCGGCGGGTCAGGCGGACGCCCGCCGGGCCCTCGTCGAGGCCACGCTGGACGACCTGTGGGCGCTGGCCATGCGTCTCGTGCGGCGGCAGGATGAGGCGGAGACGATAGTCCAGGAGACCTACGCGCGGGCCTTCGCGGCGCTCGGGGGCCTTACGCCCGCCGGCCGCTTCGAGGGGTTCCTGGCCCGCGTGGCCACCAACCTGGTCCTGGAGCGGTGGCGCCGCCGCAGGCCGACCGCCGACGTGTCCGAGGTGGATGCGGCCTCCAGCGACGCCGAGCCGTGGCAGACGGCCGCCGACAAGGAAGAACACGGCCGCCTTCTGGCCGCCGCGTGGCAGGCCATCCAGGACCTGTCGCCTGAGCCGCGCGCGGCCATGCTGCTCTTCTACGCACAGGAGCAGTCGTGCCGGCAGGTGGCCGAAGTCATGGACGTGCCCGTGGGAACCGTAAAGACGTGGCTGCACCGAGCCCGCAACCAGGTGCGCCAGGACGCGGAGCGGATTCTGCATGGCTCCGGCGCCGCGCAACCGTAGGAGGCGAATCATGAAGACCCCGTGCGACCGCATCGGCGAGTGGCTGGACGACGAGACCCGGCCGCCCATTGCGGCGGATCTTGCGGCCCACGCGCCCGGCTGCGACGCCTGCCGCAACCCCGTCGCCCTGGAGCGCGCCCTGCGCGAAGGCCTGCGCGACGTGGCGGCGCCGGATGCCGCGCGGCGGGCGGCGCTGGTGAACGGCATCCTGCGTGCGTCGTCGGCGGCTCCGCCCGCCTCCGGCCGCAGGGGCCGCACAGTGTTCTGGTCGTGGGCGGCGATTGCGGCGGCAGCGGCGATTATCCTGGCCGCCGTCCTGGCCTGGCCGCAAGTGCCGCGGAACCCCATCTCGCCGACCGAAGTTTTCGGCGACTTCCTGGGGCCGCTCGTGATGCTCGTGCCGCCGGCGCCGCAGGAGGATGCGGCCACGGCGCCCCCTGCCCCGTCGGCCGAGGTGTTGACGGCCGACGACGTGTTCGGCGTGTTCTGGTCCGACTTTGAAGGGCCGCTGGCGGTTGCGCTGGGCGCGATGGAGGCCCCGCGTGTGGCGGCCGGCATCCCGGCCGCAGCCGCAGTGGGGCCGACCAAGGAAGAATAACGGGACTGTCATCGTCCGCAAAAGGAGACCGCACATGAAGACCCTGAGAGTTATGCTTCTGGCCGCCGCGATGGCGATTCCCGCCGCCGCCCAGGCCGCCGTCAACTCCATCGAGATGGCCAGCCTTGTGCCGGCCGACGCGAAGGCCCTCATCGAGACGCTCGATGCGGCGGGCCTGCGGCAGACGCTGCTGGAGTCGAAGTTCTGGGCCGCGCTCCAGGGAACCCAGGCCTTCAAGGACTGGCGCGCCGGCCCGAAGTACGCCGAGATGCGCCAGCGCGTGGACGAACTTCTGAAGAACCTCGACATGGCCGAGGACCAGGCGCTGCGGACCTACCTGGGCCGCCGCACCGCCGTGGTACTTCTGCCCTCGGGCGACGAGAAGAAGCCCCACGGCGTCCTGCTGGCGCAGGTGGCCGGGGCCACGCCCGCCGAGAGCGCGGCCCGCGCCCAGCGATTCGTGCACGCCGTCGGCGCGCTGGAGGCCGGCAAGCACCGCGACATCGCCATCTGGGAAGTGCAGAAAGACGGGCGCCTCGACCGGATGGCCGTCTCGGGCGGCGTCCTTTTCATCACGAGCGCCCCGGGCGACGCCCTGGAACGCGTTCTGGATGCCGCACTCGGCGGCGCTTCGCTGGGCGCAACGGCCGACTTCAAGCGCGCCACGGAGGGCCTGCCGCCCGACTGGCGCATCCGGGCCTACGGCGCTCAGTGCCCGCCGCGAAAAGGGCCGGGGGCAGTGGCCATGTATCCGCAGGGGGCCGACCGCGTCCACTTTGAGTGGCGCCTGGTGGGCGGCGAGGCTGACCTGAGCCTCACGCTGCCGGCCGTCCTTGCGGGGCCGAGCGTCATGCCCGGCTCGGCCGTCGCCGCCTCGTCCGGCGTGTTCTATCCCGACGCCATCTGGGAGAAGGTCAAGGCCAAGTTGGCCCAGGAAGGCGACGCCGGCCAGGAGAAACTCCACCGGGCCGAGATGTTCCTTCGCGGCTGGTTCCCCGGCAAGAGCATGCAGGAGATCACCGGGGCGTTCGGGCCGGAGGCGTCGCTGGCCATCCTGAAGGGCGAGGCCGGCGCCGCGCCGGGCCTCGTGGGCCTGGTGAAACTCACACCCGCCGGCCGGGCCGTGGCACAGGCGCTGAAGGACGGCCTTGCCGCCAAGGCCATGATCCTGGCCGCCCTGCGCGACCCGAACAAGACGGACGGGCCGCGGTTGAACGTCCGCGAGGAATCCGCGGGGGCCGCATCCATGCTCATCGTCGAGGCGCCGGGCCTTCTGGACAAGGTCCTCGGCGACTGGGCAAAGGACGTCGCCCTGACCGTGGCCGTGACCGACGGGTGGCTGGTCGTGGGCACCTCCGTGTCGGGCGTCCGCGCGACGGTCCGCACGGCTACGGGCGCCGACGAGGGCGCCACCCTGGCTGCCGCCCTGGCCGCCGAGGGCGAGAAGGTCCCCGCCGAGCCGGTCACGCACTGGGGCGTCATCCGCCCCGCGGGCGCCGCCGACACCGTCCTGGCGTTCGCCGAGAAACTCGCCGGCAAGGAACGCATCGACCAGGCCAGGAAACTTACCAACCTGGCCGAACTGCTGAAACTCGTCAAGCGTCTGTCCTGGCAGCGCACGGACGAGGCCGAGGTCATACGCGGCAAGGCCGACATACAGGCCGTGGAATAGGGCCGCGCGGCACAGGGGAGAGTACGGGGGCGCACGCGGCGCGGCGGGTGTGAGCACCCGCCGCGCCGCGCTTTCCGCAAGAGGTGTTCCATGCGTGCATTCGCCCGAGCGCCGGCGATTCTGCTCGCGCTTGCTCTGGCCGCGCCGGCGGCTGAACAGGCAGCCATCCCCGCGGCAGCCGCGGTCTCAGCGGCGGAATCACCCGCCGCACCACCCGCCCCGGCCGCAGCACCCTACAAACTCCAGGCCGGGCCGTTCGCCGTCGAGGTTGCCCGCGAGTTCGTCCTGCGCGACGCCAATCGCGGCAAAGACCTGCCCGTGACCGCCACGTTCCCGAAGGACGGCGGGCCGCACCCCGTCGTCATCTTCTCGCACGGGGCGGGCGGAAGCGGCGACGCCTACATGCCCCTGGTGCGTCACTGGGCCGGCCACGGCTACGTGTGCCTCGCCCCGACGCACGCCGATTCGCTCAGCCTGCGCGAAAAGACCGAGGAAGCGAGCGGCGGCATGGCCGCCATCGTCAGCCGCGCGCTGCGCGACCACAACGGCTGGGTGAACCGCGCACGCGACGTCTCCTTCCTCATCGACTCGCTGGCCGAAATCCAGGAGAAGGTCCCCGCCCTCAAGGGCCGCATCGACGCCAAGCGCCTCGGCGTAGGCGGACACTCCTACGGGGCGATGACGACGCAACTGGCCGCCGGGGCCGCCATCGACCTGCCCGGCGGCGAGAAGGGCAAGAGCCTGGCCGACCCCAGGCCGCTTGCCTTCCTCCTCCTCTCCGGCCAGGGAACCGCGCAGATGGGCCTGACGGAGCGGTCCTGGGACGCCGTCAAGCGCCCCATGATGGTCATGACCGGCACGCGGGACCGCGGGGCCCGCGGCCAGGACTGGCAGTGGCGGCTGGAGCCGTACAAGTTCGCCCCGCCGCCGGACAAGTACAGCGTGCTGATTGACGGGGCCAACCACATGTCGTTCCTCGGGCGGCTGGCGGAGGGCGACGGGGGCACGGGCGGCACGCAGGACGCCGCAGGACGCGGAGCGCTCGTGCGGGCGCTCCTGGCCGGCGTCCTCGACGACGGAACCGACCAGAAAGCCGTCTTCGACGCCGTCAAGACCTCGACGCTCGCCTTCTGGGACGCCTACCTGAAGGACGACCAGAATGCGCGGGCCTGCCTGAAATCCGACGCCCTGCCCGCCTGGAGCAAGGGCGCCGTGCGGATGGAGCGGAAGTAACTTTCAGCCGACGCCGGCGGGGGCGCGGCGCGGCCGGCCTGTCCGGCCGCGGGAGTCACAGGGGCACGGGCGCCCCGCCCCTGGCGGGCGAAAGCATGCCCTCGGACCTCGCATGGCGTGCGGAGGGGCTGAGCGCATAGATTCACGGGGGGCTAAACGCGGTCGGCGTCGGCGTCTTCGTCTTCATCCTCGTCGTCCGGCTCGTCCTCGTCGGCGGCGCGCTTCCACTTGTCGGCCTCGTCGGCCTCGTCCACCTCGCGGCTCATGTGGCGGTAGAGTTTCTCCTGGAGCGGGGCGATGCGCTTATACTCGGCGATGGTGGCCACGTAGGCGCGGGTCATCATGTCGAGGCGCAGCAGTTGCCACTTCATCAGGCACTCCGGCTCCTTGATGGTTGCGAAGGGGTTGCACTTCAGTTGCACCTGCCCTTCGGGGCCCATCTCGCAGAACTCGCAGTCCTTGCACTGGAGCATATGCAGGTTCCTTTCACCGCGGAGAACGCGGAGAACACGGAGAAAGAATCTTGATAAAAACAAAGACTGATGCCGTGCCGTTCCCCTGGTCTCTTTTTTCTCTGCGTTCTCTGCGTCCTCTGCGGTTAAACCGCCCGGTCCCGCGGCCGCCCGCCGAGCACGCGCGGCGAGGCGGCCAGCACCGCGCAGGCCGCCGCGGCGCACCCGCCGCCGAAGCCGAACGCCCACGCCGGCCCCGCCGCCGCATATATGATACCCAGAAGCAGGCTCGCCGGGAACTTCGCGATGCCCTCGCAGAAGTACGCCAGCCCGTACGCGGCCCCCCGCACCTCCGGCCGCACGTAGTCCGCCACCACCGCCTTCTGAACCCCCTCCGTGAACCCGTAGAACAGGCCGTAGGCCGCGAACAGCGCCCACGCCTGCCACGGCTCGGCCGCCAGCCCGAACGCAAAGTAAACGCCCGCGTAAATGATCCAGCCCGCCAGCAGCAGGCGCGTGCGGCCAAGGCGGTCGGCCAGAAAGCCCCCCGGCAGCGTGAAGACCATCTTGGCCACGTTCAGGACGAAGAACATCAGCGGCAGTTGCCACGGAAAGTTCCACTCCGCCGCCAGCGCCTGCCGCTCGGCGTGCGTAAAGTTCACCGAGTAGCCGAGGACCTGCCCCGCCCGCACCAGCAGGAACATGTCGGAGGAGTTGCCCAGGGCGAAGATAAGAAGGGCGACCAGCAGCCCCCAGAACCTCCGGTCGTACGCGGCGGCGAGGTCCAGTTGCACCTTCTTCTTGATCTCGGCCGCCGTCTCGCGCACGAACAATACGATGGCCGCCACCGCCAGCGCCGCCGGCGCCGCCGCGATGACGTACATCCAGCGGAACACGTCGGCGGGCACGACGCCGGCCCCCGCCTCGGCCAGACGCCGGAAATGCGGAAACAGCGCCAGCGCCAGGACCACCCCGGCGACCTGGCCGACGCTCGCCCCCGCGTGGTCCATCAGCCGGTGGAACGAGAAGGCCTTGCCCAGGTGCTCGGGCGCCACCGCCCCCGCCACCAGCGCGTCGCGCGGCGCGCCGCGGATGCCCTTGCCCACGCGCTCAAGGCTCAAGAGCGCCAGCACCTGCCACGGCGCCGCCGCAAGCGCAAGGACGGGCTTGACGAGCGTCGATATCCCGTACCCCAGCCCCACCAGAACCTTGCGGTTGCCGAGGCGGTCCGAGAGCCACCCCGATCCCACGGTGACCAGGCTGGCCGTGCTCTCGCGGATGCCCTCCACCAGGCCCACCCACACCAGGCCGCCGCCCAGGAGGGCGACGTAGAACGGGACCGTCCACATCATCATGTCGCTGGATGCGTCGGTCAGGAACGAGACGACGCCCAGGGCGACGACGTTCCGCGGCAGCGCGGCCCGGAAGCCGGCGAGCAGGCGGTTGCCCGCCTGCGGCGGCGCGGCCGGGGGCGGGGCGGTGGGGCTCATGGGCCTCCTGCCGCGGGCCCGCGCGGCTCGTAGCGCTGGGCGATGGGCATGCGGCGGCCGAAGCCGAACGCGCGGCTGGTGACCTTAAGGCCGGGCGCGGCCTGCTGCCGCTTGTACTCGTTGCGGTCCACAAGGCGGACGACCTGGGCGACCGTCTTCGGGTCGTACCCTGCGGCAACGATGTCGTCGGGCGCAACCTCCTGCCGCACGTAGAGGTCAAGGATGCCGTCGAGGACGTCGTACGGGGGCAGCGAGTCCTGGTCGGTCTGGTTTGCCTTGAGTTCCGCCGACGGGGCCTTCGTGAAGACCCGCTCGGGAATGAGCGGCCGGGGGGCCGCAGCGCTGATGTGCCGCGCAAGGGCGTATATCATCGTCTTCGGGACGTCGCTTATGACCGCCAGGCCGCCCGCCATGTCGCCGTACAGGGTGCAGTAGCCGACGGCCAGTTCGCTCTTGTTGCCTGTCGAAAGAACGAGATATCCGAACTTGTTGGAGAGCGCCATCAGTACCGTGCCGCGCACCCGGGCCTGGATGTTCTCCTCCGCCGCGTCGGCCTCGCGGCCGGCGAAGGCGGGGCCCAGCGCCTCTTCAAAGGCGCGGTGCGGCCCTTCTATGGGAATCACAAGACACCGGATGCCCAGGCTGTCGGCCACGGCGCGGGCGTCCTGGAGGCTGTGCTCGCTCGAAAAGCGGCTCGGCATGGCCACGCCCACGACGTGCCCGGGGCCGACGGCCTCGGCGGCCAGGCACGCCGTGACGCTCGAGTCTATGCCGCCCGAGAGGCCCAGCACGGCCTCCTTGAACCCGCACTTGCGCATGTAGTCGCGGATGCCCAGGACGAGGGCCTGACGGAGGGCCTCGATGTCGGCGGGCAGTTCCTCCGTCGGCCCAGCGGCGGCGGCGCCGTCCGGCAGGTCGGCCACGCCCAGGTCCTCGGCGAACGCCTTCAGTTGCGCCACGATGCGGCCGGAGGCGTCCATGGCGAAACTTGCGCCGTCGAAAATGAGTTCGTCGTTGCCGCCCACCTGGTTGACGTACACGACGGGCCTCTCGTACTTGACGGCCTGTGCCCGCACCACGGCGGCGCGCTGGGCGAATTTGCCCATGACGAACGGCGAGGCCGACATGTTCACCAGGATGTCCGCCCCCGCCTCGACCAGTTCCGCCACCGGATTGCCGTGGTAGTAGCGGGCGGTGGGTCCGGCGGCGTCCTGCGTCCAGATGTCCTCGCAGATGGAGAGGCCCAGCCGGAGGCCGCCGCACGGGACCGTGGCCGGGCGGGCGTCGCCGGGCTCAAAATATCTCATTTCGTCGAAAACATCGTACGCGGGCAGGAGCGACTTGTACTTCCTGGCCAGGACGCGCCCCTCGGCAATGAGGGCGGCCGCATTGTGCAGGGGCAGGCCCCGCGGACCCACCGTGCGGTCGGCGTAGCCGACGACCAGGGCCGTGCGTCCGACCTCCGCCACGAGGCGCTCCAGCGCCGCCAGGTTGTCGGCGATGAAACTCTGCTTCAGCAGGAGGTCCTTCGGCGGGTAGCCCAGGAGCGAGAGTTCCGGCGTAACGACCACGTCGGCGCCCAGGCGGACCGCGCGCCGGTAGGCGTCCACGATCCGCCGCAGGTTGCCGCCGATGTCGCCGATGGTCGGGTTCAGTTGGGCAAGGGCGATTTTCATGGCCGTCATGGTAAACGCCCGGCGGGGGCAAATCAACCGGCCTTGCGACGACAAGCGGCGGCCGGGCGCCCTTCACACGGCCGTCGCCGCGCCGAGCCTGCCCGCCTCAGGCGGGCGACGGCTGGACAGGCGCGACTTGTCCCGTCGCCGTACCGGCGACGGCTAAACAGGCGCGCCTTGCCCCGCCGCCGCCCGGCCGCTACCATAACGCGGGGCGAAACGGGAGCGGCAATGAGGCGATGGCAGGGCATCCTGGCGGCGGCCGCGGCGGCGATGGCGGCGGCCGCGCGACCCGCCGCGGCCGAGGCTCCCCCGCCCGACCGCCTGGCCGCAGACATTATCGTCAGCGGCCGCACCTCAACCGCCGTCAAGGTGGACGTCGTCCGCACGGGCAGCGAGATACCCGCGACGTTCGCCGGGGACCGCGTCAAGAACACTCCCGGCTTCTCCTGGTACGTCAGCCGCCACTGGGCGCTTAAGACCGACTACCCGGAGGAGAAGGCTCGCTTCTACCTGACGCTGCTTGAGCAGGCCTACCCGCACTACGTGGAACTCTTCGGGCGCGAGATAGCCGGCATCGGCCGGATGCGGCTGGCCGTCTGCTACGCCTCGAGCACGAAGCGGCTCAAGGAGGCCCTGGCCGGCGACGGCGCCACGTGGGACTTCAAGGGCGGCGGCATCACGCTTGAACAGTGGAAGTGCGCGTACCAGTACCCCAGCGGCTCCCTGGACTACCACCAGCGGTACATCCTCCTGCATGAATGTACGCATCTTTACCAATTGTGCCTGCTCGGGAGTTCGTACACGGTGCCGATGTGGTTCACCGAGGGCGCGGCCGACGGCCTGGCGAGCCACGTGTACGAGTCGGCCCCGCGGCGTCTGACGTTGTGGGTGCTCGACAAGGCGACGACTCGCAACCACCTGGACAGCGGCCTTGCGGCCCTCCGCCAGTCGGCCCTGACGGCCGAGAAAATCCACGACGTCGGAGGGGCGGACGGCTCGGAGCGCGGCCTGCCGTTCCTCCTTGTGAACTTCCTGGCAACCGACCCCGACCGCGCGCAGAAGTTCCGCCTCTGGCGCGACGAAATGTTCCGCCGCAACCTCAAGGACGGCTGCCTGGCCGAGTCCAGCCGCCTCATGACCGCCCTCTTCGGCCCGTGGCGCAGAATTGACGAGGAGTTCCAGGCGTGGGCCGGCGCCCTGCGCAGCACGTTCCATTACGCCGAGTGGGGGTGGGAACAGGACGGCGACACGCTGTGGTCGTACGGCTTCGCGGAGAACGGGCGCCTGAGCGAAACCGACGTCAACCTGCCGCCGCGCGAGCCGCCGCAGTATCATCCCCTGCGCATGGACTGGCCGCGCGGACAGCCGCCGCCCCTCGTCGGGCCTGTTGCCCGCGGCACGGCGGAGCCGGCGGTCGGGTGCCTGCTGGACTTCTCGCGCGACCCCGGCAGGGGCCGGGCCGGCCTCGGCTTGGGCGTCATCGCGGATGACGGCGCCCCGCCGCGCGGCTCGAAGCCTCCGCCCGACAGCCCCAAGACGACCAGCGGCGTCCGGGTCATCACCATCCGCCCGGGCAAGGCGTCGGGCAACGGTTACCTGGCGGTGCTGGTGCAGGAGGGGCGGGAACTGCTGATGGAGGGCCAGGCGCTGGGCGTGGATCGCAGGACCGTTGCGCTGCCGCAGACGCTGCGCGACGCGATTGTCGCGGGCGGGCACAAGGCGGGCCTCACGGTGCACATCGCGGCGGCGGGGCTGGAGATCGTCCTGCGCGCGAAGGACCCGAAGGCGCCGGCGCCCGCGGAGTTCCGCACGGCGCTGGCGCTGACGGCGGAGCAGCGCGAGCGGGTTCTGTCGCGGCCGATGGCGGTCCTGTCGCGCGACGGGCGGCACGGCGTTACGCCGGCCGTCGACGACGCCCGCCGGCCGGAGCCGGATTCTCTACTTCTCGCTCCCGCCCCGCCGAACCGGTGGCGGAATCCGGGCGACGCGCAGTTGTCCGCGCTCTACCGTGCCGCCTGGCTGCTGGGCGAGAAGGCCCCGCCATCGCTCGCGGCGCTTCGCGAGCGGATGCTGGCGGCCGCCGACAAGGCGCCCGAGGAGCAGAAGGCGGCCGTGGCGGAGTTCCAGGAGCGAATCGCGCAGGTGCGCCAGGACATCGAGCGCTCGGGCGCCCCGGCCGAGGCCGCGGCGAAGGCGCTCGCGGCCCTGGACCAAGACGCCGCCTCGAAATGACGAATGATGAAATCCGTTTCGTCATTCGCCACTTGCCGCCCAGCGGGTATCATTATGGGGGGCGCCCGTCCGCCTTGTGTGGAGGCGCGCATGACCATCGTCAACCCGCAACTGAGCCTGGGCCTGCCGGGGCTGGACCGCATGATCCGCGGCCTCATCCCCGGCGACAACCTTGTCTGGGAGGTGGACTCGGTAGAGGACTACGCCCCGTTCGTGCGGCCGTACTGCGACAGCGCGGCCGCGAGGGGGCAGAAGGTGGTGTACTTCCGCTTCGCCTCGCACCCGCCGCTCCTGGAGCCGAATGGCAAGGTCGAGGTGTGCCAGGTGCACCCTGCGGAAGGGTTCGAGACGTTCCTGGCCGAAATCCACAAGACCATCGAGCGCACGGGGCGCGGGGGCTTTTACGTCTTCGACTGCCTCTCGGAACTGGCGGTGGACTGGTACAGCGACCAGATGCTCGCGAACTTCTTCATGCTCACCTGCCCGTACCTGTACGACGTGGAGGCCATCGCGTACTTCGCTCTGCTGAGGAACTACCACTCGTCGCACGCCACGGCGCCCATCACGGAGACGGCCCAGGTGTTCCTGGACGTATATCGACATAAGGGTCATCTTTATATTCACCCGCTGAAGGTCCAGCAGCGCTACTCGCCCACGATGTACATGCTGCACGCCTGGGAGGGCGACGACTTCACCCCCGTGCGCGAGAGCGCGCGCATCTCCGAGATACTGACGAGCGTGCCGTGGCTGCACCCCGAGTCGGAGCACTACCGGGTGGGCGTGTGGCACCGCACGTTCCTGCGGGCCGAGGAGACGCTGGCGGCCATCCGCGCGGGCGAGGCGCCCCCCGGGAAGGCCGGCGAGTACTTCCAGCGCCTCATACGCATGGCGCTTTCGCGCGACGAGCGGGTCCGCGCCCTCGTCGAAAAGCACCTCACCCTGCCCGACATCCTCGACATCGGCAAACGCATGATCGGCACGGGCCTGGTGGGCGGCAAGGCCGCGGGCATGCTCCTGGCGCGGGCCATCCTCAGGCAGCAGTCGCCCCGCTGGGCCGACGTCCTTGAGCCGCACGACTCCTTCTACATCGGCAGCGACGTCTTCTACACATTCCTCGTGCAGAACGGCATCTGGTGGATGCGCCAGCGCCAGAAGGACGCCCCCTCGCACCTGGAGGGCGCCGGGCGGCCCCGACAGCGCATGCTGACCGGGCGGTTCCCCGACTACATCATGCGCCAGTTCGAGGAGATGCTCGACTACTTCGGCCAGTCGCCGATCATCGTCCGCTCGTCAAGCCTTCTGGAGGACAACTTCGGCAATTCCTTCGCGGGCAAGTACGAGAGCGTCTTCTGCGCCAACCAGGGCTCGCGCGAAAAACGCCTCCAGGACTTCCTCTCGGCCGTCCGCACCATTTACGCCAGCACCATGAGCGAGAAGGCCCTCAGTTACCGTGCCGCGCGCGGCATACTTGACCGCGACGAGCAGATGGCGCTGCTGGTGCAGCGCGTGAGCGGCTCGGTTTACGGCGAGAACCTTTTCTTCCCGCAGATAGCCGGCGTGGGCCTCTCGGTGAACCCGTACGCCTGGAGCGAGTACATCGACCCGAAGGCGGGCATGCTGCGGCTGGTCTTCGGCCTGGGCACGCGGGCCGTGGAGCGCGCCGACGACGACTACACGCGCGTTGTGGCCCTGAACGCGCCGGAGCGCCGCCCGGAATCCAACTTCGACGAGGTCAGGCGCTACTCGCAGCACCGCGTGGACGTGCTGGATTTGACGGCCAACCAACTCGTGTCCGACCGGTTCGCCGCCGTCGCCCGCCGCTGCCCGGAACTGCCCCTGGCGCTGTTCGCCTGCGGCGAGGGCGGCGAGGTGCGCACGGCCGGGGATGCAGGCCGGGCCGACGCATTCCCGTGGGTCCTCACGTTCGACCGCCTCTTCGCGCAGACGCCCTTCGTCCAGGACATGCGCGACATGCTGCGCACCCTCCAGGAAGCCTACGACTACCCCGTGGACGTGGAGTTCACCGCGAACTTCTTCGCCGACGGGTCGTACAAGATCAACCTGGTGCAGTGCCGGCCGTTGCAGGTGAAGGGCGCGGGGCCTGCGGCCGGGCCGCCCCCCGACATCCGCCGCGAGGACGTGGTGGTCGAGGCGCACGGGGCAGTCATCGGCCAGAGCCGCCTCCTGGCCGTCGATCGCCTGATTTACGTCGAGCCGGCCGTGTACGGGCAACTGCCCGTGGCCGAGCGGTACGCGGTCGCGCGGCTGATCGGGCGGCTGGCGCACGCCGGCGGGCCGGGCGGCCCGCGGACGCTCATGCTCCTGGGACCCGGACGCTGGGGCACCACCACGCCGTCGCTCGGCATACCCGTGCGGTTCGCCGACATCGACGCCGTCGGCGTCCTGTGCGAGATCGTGGCCATGCGCGACGACCTCGTGCCCGACGTCTCGCTGGGCACGCACTTCTTGAACGAACTTATAGAGATGGATATCTTATACACGGCCCTTTTCCCGACGCGGCCGGACAACTTCCTGAACAAGGCGTTCTTCGAGTCGCGGCCGAACCGCCTGGCGGACCTGGCGCCCGACGCCGCCGCCTGGGCCGCCGCCGTCCGCGTCGTCGACGCCGCCGACCTCGGCCCCGCGGCCGCCGTCAAACTCTACGCCAACCACCTGAAGCAGACGGTCATCTGCTACCTGGACCGCGAGAATCCCTAAGCAGAACCGCAAGAAGAATCATCACACCTTTGCGCGGCGGTTCTCCTGAACCGCCGCGCGGATTGCCGCTTACGAGCGCCTGAATCAGGCATTTCGGCGCGGCGGGATCGATAGCGCCGAGATTGCCCCGCGGGGCCGCATTTTCCTTTGCGGAAACCGCCCGTTTCTGCTATAGTTTCGCGCCGTGAGCGGCCCCGAGATTACGTGCGCAACTGCTTGTAATCCCATGACTTATAACATACCCATCCGGCCAAAGGAACCCACGCGGTGGACCGCCTGAACCAGCAGGAAAACATCCAGGAACTGTTCATCGAAGAAGAGATGAAAGACGCGTACCTCACGTACGCCATGAGCGTCATCGTCAGCCGCGCACTGCCCGACGTCCGCGACGGCCTCAAGCCCAGCCAGCGCCGCATACTGGTCGCCATGAACGACCTCGGCCTCGGCCCGCGCAGCCGCTACCGCAAGTGCGCCAAGATATGCGGCGACACCTCCGGCAACTACCATCCCCACGGCGAGGCCGTCGTGTACCCCACCCTGGTGCGCATGGCCCAGCCCTTTGCCGAGCGATACCCGCTGGTCGACGGCCAGGGCAACTTCGGCTCAATCGACGGCGACCCCCCTGCCGCAATGCGGTACACGGAGGCCCGCCTGGCGCAGCCGGCCATGGAGATGCTGGAGGACTTGGAGAAGGACACCGTCGATTTCCAGTCCAACTACGACGACACGCGCGAAGAGCCCACCGTGCTGACGGGCAAGTTCCCGAACCTCCTGGCGAACGGCTCAAGCGGCATCGCCGTGGGCATGGCCACGAGCATCCCGCCGCATAACCTGGGCGAAATCTGCGACGCCGTCCTGGCGGTCATCGACAAGCCCGACATCGAGGTCCGGGAACTCCTGCGGTACGTCAAGGGCCCCGACTTCCCCACCGGCGGCCTCATCTGCGGGCGCCAGGGCATCATCGACGGCTACACCACCGGCCGCGGAAACATCACCGTCCGCGCACGCGCTCACACCGAGGACGTCCGCGGCGGGAAGACCAACATCGTCGTCACCGAGATCCCCTACGGCCAGATAAAGACGCGCATCATCGAGCGCATCGCCGAGTGCGTCAAGGACGCCGTCATCGACGGCATCGCCGACGTGCGCGACGAGTCCGACCGCGAAGGCATGAGGCTGGTCATTGAACTGAAGCGCGACGCCGACGCCGCCGTCGTCCTGAACCAACTCTGGCAGCATACCCAACTCCAGGACACCTTCTCCATCATCAACATCGCGCTGGACAAGGGCCGCCCGCGCACGATGAACCTCAAGGAAATCCTGGTGGCCTACAAGAACCACCGCATCGAGGTCATCCGCCGCCGGACCGTGTACCTGCTGAAGAAGGCCAGGGCGCGCGAGCACGTCCTCTTCGGCCTCCTCTACTGCGTCGCCAACATCGACGAAATTATCGACATAATCAAGAAAAGCCCCGACGTGCCGGCGGCCAAGGCCCGCCTCATGGCCAGGGCATGGACGTTCCGCATCGCCGGCCTGCCGGGCAAGAAGGGCGACGCCGCCAACCAACTGCTCGCCGCCGCAACGAAGGAACCCCTCCGCTTCTCCGCCGTCCAGGCCGACGCCATCCTGGGCATGCGCCTCCAGCAACTCACCGGGCTTGAAGTCGAGAAACTCCGCGACGAGTGGAGCCAGGTCAAGCAGCAAATCGAGGAGTACGAGGCCATCCTCAGGGACGAGCGCCTGGTCCTCAATATCATCGCCGAGGACCTCCACGAACTGAAGGACAAGTACGCCGACCCGCGCCGCACGGAAATCGTCGGCGAGGCCCAGGAACTCAACATCGAGGACCTCATCGCCGAGGAATCCTGCGTCGTCACCATCAGCCACGAGGGCTACATCAAGCGGCTGCCGCAGACCTCCTACCGACGCCAGGGCCGCGGCGGAAAGGGCGTCATCGGATCGACCGCCAAGGAAGGCGACTTCATCAAGACCCTCTTCGTGGCCTCCACGCACGATTACGTCCTGTTCTTCACCAGCAAGGGCCAGTGCCACTGGCTGAAGGTGTACGACATTCCGCAACTGTCGCGCCAGAGCAAGGGCCGCGCCATCGTCAACATGCTCCGGCTGCGAGAGGGCGAGGCCATCGCCAGTTTCGTCCCCGTCCGGGAGTTCGACGAGAAGCGGCAACTGGTGTTCGCCACGGCCCTGGGCACCGTCAAGAAGACCGCCCTGGCCGCCTTCAGCCGCCCGAAGCGCGGCGGCATAATCGCCATCAACCTCGACAAGGGCGACAGCCTCATCGACGTGGATATAACCGGCGGCAACGACGAGATCGTCCTCGGCACACGCGACGGCATGGCCATACGCTTCCACGAAAGCGAGGTCCGAAGCATGGGCCGCGACGCCACGGGGGTGCGCGGCATACGCTTGCGCAAGGGCGACGCCGTGATCGGCATGAGCCTCGTCCGGCCCGACTACGCACTCCTGACGGTCTGCGAGAACGGCTACGGCAAACGCACCGAGTTCCAGGAGTACCGCACGCAGAGCCGCGGCGGCATCGGACTGATAAACATCAAGACTTCCGAACGCAACGGCAAGGTCGTCTCCATGCAGACCGTACGCGACGGCGACGAACTGATGCTCATTACACACCAGGGCCAGGTCGTCCGCGTCGGCATCGACGCCGAGAGCCTGCGACCCATCGGCCGGGCCACCCAGGGCGTACGCATCATCCGCACAGGAGAGGGCGACAAGGTCGTCGCCGTCGCACGTGTCGCCTCAGAAAAGGAAGAAGCCGAGGCCGAAGCCGGCGCCGGAGATGCCGACCCCGCCGGCGCCCAAGAGAAGTCGTAGCCGAGCCCGCGGCGGCGGGTCGGGCGCTTTGCGCGGTGGGTCTCCTGACCCGCCGCGCAGCAACTTGCGGCGCCGTACCGCGCCCGCCGCGGCGCTTTTCGAGCCCGGCGCGGAAGCGGCGGGTTATTCTCGCATGAAACGCATCATCCTATGCTCGCTGGCACTCGCCCTGCCGACGGCCCTCGCCGCCGCCGGCCAGCCCGCACCTGCCGCGC
>VGYT01000063.1 GCA_016872895.1 Planctomycetota bacterium | reverse complement strand
GCCGCGCGCCCGGGCTGGACCGTGTCCAGGCCCACCACCACCAGGCCCGGCAGGACCTCACGGCTCCAGTACCCCTCGGGGCCGGAGAACCCGCGGCCCTGGAAGGCCCACACGACAGCGCTGCGGCTGAGGCCGCAGGGGGGGGCGGGTGAGTAACCCGCGGCTTCCGTCGCCGGCCCGGATGCCGGCCCTGGGGCGGGGGCGGCAGCGGACGGGCCGTCGTGCGCTCCCAGGACCACCAGGTACGGCACGCGGAGTTCCTCAAGCGCCGCCTTAACCAGGTCGAGGCTCAGCCCGTCGGCGCGGGCCAGCAGGTCGCCCGTGACGATGACGAAATCGAGGTCCTTCGCCCGCCCCAGGTCCGCCACGGCCTTCGCCAGGAGCGCCTGCGCGTCTTCGACCATCGCGCCCTCGACCCCGGCGCCCGGCCCGGCCGCCAGGTAGACGCCGCCCAGGACGGCAAACGTAATCCTGTCTCGCGGCACGGAGGGCGCACCGCACCCCGCGGTCACCAGCAGGACGAGCAGAACGCACAGCCAAGCGCGCGGCATGCACGGCCCCTCGACGGAAAAGGCCGCGGCATTATACCGCGGGCGCAGCGGCAAACCAATCTTGGGGGCACACGGCGCGGCCGCCTCAGCCGCCGGCGCTCAGGCGCTCGCGAAGTTGGGCGGCGCGGGCGAGGGCCTCGCCGCCGCTCAGGCGGCTAAGAAACTCCACCGGCAGAAGCCCGCCGTCCGACAGGCGCGTGAAGGTCTCCTGGAGGTAGGCCAAATCGGAGTCCAGCGAGGGCGAGGCGCCCGTGCGGGCCTCGGCCAGCCGGGCAGAGAGGTCCAGCCGCCGCGATTCATCTCGGGCCCAAGCCAGCCTGGCGGCCTCCTGCGGCGCGTCGACGTACACCAGGCGCACAAGGACGCGCTCAGCGTCGGCCACCACGGGGGCGGTGCGGCGGGCCCAACCGTCGCGCGTCAGCCGGTCGAGGCCCACAAATCCGACCGCGACGATGACGGCGGCAGCCGCCGTCGCCGCAGCCATGCGACCCACCGGCAATTCGCCGAACAGCCGCCGCTTCCCCGCCGCCACCCGCGCCGCCAGGAACGCCCCGCGCCCGGCGAGGTCGGCCGTGACGCGCGCGGCCACGTCGGGGACGGCCGCCGCGGGGGCCGCCTCGCCGCGCACCGCGTCGTCGGCGCTTCGCATCTCGTCAAGCAGCCGCACGCACGCCGGGCACTCGGCCAGGTGCGCGGCCACGCGTGCGGCGGCGGCCGGGGCGAGGTCGCCGTCAAGGTAGCGGCTGAGCGTCTTTCCGTTTATGCAACGGCCCATGATGCGGTTCCAACCCGAAGCCGGCCCCGCAGCGACATGCACCTGCTTGCAGGCCGGCGCCGAAACGGCGCCCGACCTGTACATCTATACCCGCGACCCTTCGGCTGCGCCCGGGGCAGGCCTTACGGTCGCGGCGCTAACCGTCGGCCGCCACCACCCGGCGGCGCGAGACTTCACACGCGCGCCGGCCGGTACATCCGCGCCAGGTACTCCGCCGCCTTGCGGCGCTTCAGGAGCCGGTGCAGTTCCTGCCGCGCCCGGAACAGGCGGCTGCGGACGGCGCAGGTTGACATGCCCAGCACATCGGCGATTTCCTCGTAGCGGAGGTTCTCCTGCGTGCGCAACAGCAGCACGCTCCGCAGTTTCGGCGGCAGCACGTCCAGCGCCGCCCGGACGGCGCCCAGGGCCTCTTCGCTCTCCATGCGGCTGGAGGGCCGCACGGCGCGGCGGGCCAGGGGATGCTCGCGCAGCACCTTCATGCGGCGATCGCGGGCCTCTTCCTTGCGCCAGTGGTCGATGACGGCGTTGACGGCCACGCGGCGGAGCCACGCCGGCAGCATGTCGGCCGACCCGATCTCCGCCAGGTGCCGCCACAGCCGGATGAATACTTCCTGGGCGAGGTCGTCGGCCGTCGCGGGCCGGCGGACCATCCGCAGGATGAACTGGTAGGTGGGCGCCTGGACCGCCCGGACGAGGGCCGCAAAGGCGTCGGCATCGCCCTCGCGCGCCGCCGCCAGGAGGCCCGGCAGGCTTTCCTGCGCCTCGGCCACGGCCCCGGCCAGGACCGCAAGCGGGTGGTCCGCGAGCACCCCGACGATGGCCGGCATGGCGGTCTCCTGGTCCGACCGCTCGCCCCACGTATTCTGACGAAGCCGCCGCACGCGCGTTTCCAGAATAATGCGAGCCTCTACAGACTATTATACGCCCAAATGCGCGCGGCGCTTGTGAAACCCGAAATCGGCGGGCGCACGGGGCGGCGGCGAGGCCCGGCAACCGGCCGTGGGGCTGCGGGTCAGGGTTCCTGCGGCGGGGGTTCCGCGGGCGGATCTTCGCTGACCGACTTCAGGAGCGCCTGGGTCTTCGCGCAGAGGTCGCGCGTCAGCGACAATTCCCACTGCCCCAGCATTTGAAGGCCCTCAAGGCCCTTGAGGATTTCCTGAACGGCCTCCTGCAACGGTTTCATAGGCCCTCCCGATTTTCCGGTTGCATCCGCCCGGGGCTCGTGTATCATCCGCAATCGCGGCAGTTGCTCTAACAATATACCGTCTTGCGAATGATTCGCAAGCCATTCGCCGCATTTGCGTATAAAAATCGCACTCTTGTGGACGGGCACGACCGTGGCAGCAGAGGAAAACCAACCGCAACTGTCGGAGCGTCTGAAGGCCCTGCGGGAGATGGTTTACGGCGGGCGGGGGCGGGCCAAGTTCGCCCGGGCCTTGAACGTAAGTCCTTCTACCTACAACTATTACGAAAAGGGGCGGCAGCCCCCCGCCGACCTCCTCG
Source organism: Planctomycetota bacterium (assembly GCA_016872895.1). GTDB lineage: Bacteria > Planctomycetota > Phycisphaerae > FEN-1346 > FEN-1346 > VGYT01. Next base: position 15,765 of record VGYT01000063.1, on the reverse strand, counting down.
CTCGCGCCGCCGAGGTCACCGGGGCGGACCTCACCTGGCTCCTTACGGGCCAGGGCGAACCGTTCCCCGGCAGGGCCGCGCAGGGCACTGACAAGACGCTGTCACACCCCGCCCAGGAGATACTGGCCCGGTTCCCGGCCGCGATCGCCGCCGGCCCTCCGGGCGAGCCCGGCCGCCCTGCTGCCGCAGCGGAAGCGGCGGCAACGCCCGCCGCGCCCCAGGCGGCGGTGGCCGCGGCCGGGCCGGCGGCCCCGGCGGCGGCCGAAGCGGCGCTCCGCACAATCCTGGAACGCATGGAACAGGCGTTCCCCGGCGGCCGCCCGGACTGGCAACCCTCGCAGGCGTCGCCCGAGCCGGGCGCCGTGCCCGTCGTCGGCCGCACGGCCGCGGGAATCTTGGCATCGTGGGAGCGGTTCTTCGCGGGCAAGGAGGAGGCCGACGTCCTGGAGCGGCTCATCGGCCAGACGGAGTCGCAGGCCGCACGCCAGCGCAGCGCGGGCATCGAGGCGGCGGACGCGGCCGCGGCAGCGGGCCCCCCGCCCGGCGCGGCCGCGCGCCTGGTCCAGTTATCCGCCCCCACGCCGGACGGAATCATCGAGTACCTTGAGTTGCCGGGCCTTGAGTCGCTCGGGCCGGGCGCCTTCGCCCTGCGCGTGGACGGCGACAGCATGGCCCCGCGCATCCGCGACGGCGACATCGTTGTCTGCCGCCGCAGCGTCGGCCCCGAGCCGGGCCGGACGGCCGTCGTCAAGGTCCGCGGGCGCGTGGGCGTCACGGTAAAACTGTGGCGGCCCGAGGGCAGGGCCGTTCACCTCATCCCCATCAACGAGGCGTACCAGCCAAGTCGGCTGCCGCGGGCCGACGTCGTCTGGGCCTGCCGGGTGCTCTGGGTGGTCCGTCTCTGACGGCGCTGTCTCCGCCGGCTGCGCCTCGTAGAACGCGGCCGCAAGCACGATGGCCAGCGACGCGGCCAGCGCGGCGCGCTTCATGCGGCGGAATCGCCGTTGCCAGTGCGCCACGGCCCCGGCGCTGCCGGCCAGCCCTTCCAGCCATGCGCAGCGGCGCGCGATGCTGAAGTGCCGCCAGCCGCGCGCCGTCACGGCCGCGCCGTTCAGGCGGGCAATCAGCCTGAGGGCGCTCGTAAAGACCATGACGCGGTGGAGGCACGGCCCGCCGCCCCAGGGCGCCAGCGCCCCGGCGTCGCCGTCGGCGTCGGAATCGCGGGGGCGGGCGCCGGCGTCGGGCGGCGAGCAGGACGCAGGGCACTCGGTGGCCCGGACCGCGTACAGGTCGGCCTCCAGTTCGCAGCGGCGCGAGACGTAGCCGAAGCCGAACCACCACCAGGCGATCGCGGCCGCGCCGGCCGCCGCGTTGGCCGTCCAGAACGACTCCGTCCATGCGGCGGCGGCCTCGCCGGCCAGAAGGGCCGCCGCGATGCCGCCCAGCGCCAGGGCCGCGAAAAACAACGTATGGCGATGCTTGACGTGTCCCACCTCGTGGGCGAAGACAGCCTCGGCCTCCTCAGGCCTCTGCGACATCGCCAGCAGCAGCGCGTCGGTAATCAGGATGTACCGCAAGGGGCCCACCAGGCCGACCATGCAGCCGTTGGCGATGGTCAGGTTGGTGCGCCAGACGAGTATCCGGCCGACGCGTACGCCCGCGCGCTCGGCCAGGGCCTCCAGGCGCCGGCGCAACTCGCCCTCCGGCAGCGGCTCCGTGCGCCAGCACAGCCGTACCCACGGCCCGGCCAGGAGGAGCGCGCCCAGCGTGACCGCAAGGAAGAGCAGGCTCGCCGGCCCTTCCGCCTCGGCCCCACCGAAGGCGTACGACATGCCGTCGCGGACCGCCAGAAGCACCAGCAGCGGCACCAGGAGCACCAGCAGGTACTGCCGGAACATGAACTCAAGGTATCGCGGCAGGGTCCACTGGCCGGCCGCCGCGACGACGCCTGCGTGCTGCCACATGGCCGCGCGCAGCGTGCGGTCGGCCCAGTAAACAGCCGTCCACGCCAGGGCCGCCAGCACAATGAGCGGCGCGACGGCCGCGGCCGCCGCCGCGCACTCGCCCGCGCCGGCCGTCCAGTGCGCCGCCAGGGGCGTCCAGCCGAGGCCCGCGAGGATGAACGCGTACGCCGCCAGGACGAGCAGGCGGTAGGCCCTTGCGAGCAGTCGGACCTTGCGGAGGAACCGCTGCTCGTCGGCCGCGAGGTCCGCCCGCCGCCAGAGGATGTAGCCGCCCAGGCCCAGCCCTGCCAGGAAGACGGCGGCGGCGACGGCTGCCGCGCCGCCGATTGCCGGCCCCGCGTCGGGCGGCGGGTCGCCGCCCCAGAAGTCCAGCGATCCGAGGGCCATGACGAGGCCGATGATGACGAATAAGTACATTACGATATCCTGCGGCGGCCCGCCCCGCGCCGCCGGTGCGCTCGCGCAGGCCGGGATGAAGTCCCGGCGCCGCGACCGTGTCCGGCGGATACGCCGGGATTTCATCCCCGCCCGCACTCTTGAACTACTGACATCCCGCTATTGGCCCGCGGGCCGCTTGTGCAGGATTCTGGGCTTGTACACGAAGTAATCGAAGTCCGGGCTCTGCACCGGGCCGTGGCAGGACATGCAGACGCGTGAATTTATGTTGATTTGCGGCTCGGGCTTGACGCCCTTGTCGTCGTGGTCGGCGGTGACGATGTGGCAGCCCTGGCAGGTGACACGGCCCAGGGCGGGCGCCTGGGCCATCGACGCAAAGCCTCCCGGGCGGCCGTGGCCCATGGTGTGGCAGAGGAGGCACTCCGGGTCGTCCTGGCGGCGGGCCTTGCGGACGGACTCGTACGCGCGGGCGTGATGCGTGCGGGTCCACTGCTTGTACTCGTCGGGGTGGCACTTGCCGCAGGCCTCGGCCGTCTCATATGCGGGCGGGATGGGCGTCAGGTTCCAGTCGGGCGGCGGCTTGTCCTTGGATTCCTTGACGTACTGCCAGTAGAGGTCCATGACCCACTTCTCATCCGGCACCTGGGCCGACAGTTCGGTCATCCGCAGGGCCAGGTCCGGCTTGCCGCCCGGGCGAAGGCCCAGCGAGATGGAGCCGAGCGTGCGGCCGGACTCGCCGGTCGAGACGATGAGCGCGCCGCCGGCGCGCCGGCCCTGGGGCAGCATCACCTCCTCGTGCCCGACGACGATCACGTCGATGCCCGGAACGGCGGCCGCAAGTTCCAGCGCCTCGTAGAGGGGCATGTGGGCGAGGGCGACCAGGAGGTCGCAATCGGCGAGGGCCTGGACTTCGCGGCGGGCGGCCTCGGCCGGCGGCTCAACCGCGAGGCCCGTCCGCCACTCAAGCGCCGGCCAGCCGTACGCGCGGTCGGCGACGACCGCGAAGATGCCCGCGCGGCCGCGCAGGTTGCTCCCCTTCGGCCCGGCGACCTCGCGCACCACGCGCGGCCGAAAGACGAGGTTGCCGGACGAGTCCCGCACGTTTGCACATATAAACGGCAGTTGGTGCTCGGCCTGAAGTTCCCGCAGCCGGTCCACGCCCAGGGCGAACTCCTGGTCCCCCAGGCCGATGGCGTCGTAGCGCGCGCGGGCCAGCGCCATGGCCACGTACTTCACCTTCACGGGATGGGGGTGGTCGGGGAAGACGTCGCCGGCGTCAACGACAATCGCGTCGGGGCGTGTGCGGCGGTAGGCGCCGATGAGTGCGGTTCGCTTGGCCAGGCCGCCGCTCGGGTTGGAGGGGCATCCGCAGGCGGCCAGGACGCCCTGGTTGTCGCCGCCGAAGAGGATGACCGGCCGCCCGCGCTCCTCGGTCGGCTCGCAGCCGCCGAGTGGGGCCAGCGCCAGCGCGCCCGCGGCCGCCAGCAGCGCCAGCATGCAGGAAGGGGCGAAGCGCCGGCAACCCGCGGGCGATGCCGCGGAAATCCGGGATCGCGTCCGCCGTCGGCGGACTCGATGCCGGCCTGCGCGGCCGGGCAAGGGCGAAAGAACGCGCAGCGGGCCGTACGCCCCGCCGCGCTCAAACGCCTGGTTGGTTCGGTTCGGCTTACGCACTTTCGCTCACGAGCGGCGGCAGGCTTACGTGGTGGACGCGTTTCATGAACGGCTTCGCGCGAAGTTCTTCCAGGACGGCGGCCGGGGGGACGGCGTCGAGCGTCAGCGCCAGGCAGGCCTGGGCGGTATCGACCTTGCGGCCGAAGGTAAGGCTGGCGATGTTGATGCCGTGGCGGCCGAAGGTCGTGCCCACCTCGCCGATGACGCCCGGGCGGTCCTCGTTGAAGGTGATCACGAGGTCGCCCTCGGGCCGGAGTTCCATGTAAAAATCGTCGATGGCGGTGATGCGCGGGTAGTGGGCGGCGAAGACCGTGCCGTAGACGCTGTGCGATTCCACGTCGCCCTCGGCCATGACGCGGATGCTGGACACGTAGCCGCGCGCGTCGCCGCTGGTTCGCTCCGAGAGGTCCAGGCCGTACTCCTTGGCCACCATGAGGGCGTTGACCATGTTCAGCGGCGTCGATACGACCCGCTGGAGGAGGCCCATGACGACGCTGATGGTGATCTGCTTGCAGGGTTCCTTGGCGATGTCGCCGGCGTAGGCGACGACGAGCCGCTGGAGGCGTCCGTGCATGAGGCCGGCCAGGACGGCGCCCATGCGGTGTCCGAGTTCGGCGTAGGGCCTGAGGGCGCCGATGGCCGAGAAATCGATGGCGGGCACGTTGACGGCGCCGCGGAGTTCGCGGCCGGCGAGGTAGTCGATGATGTTGCGGCAGGCGTCGATGGCCACGTTGCGCTGGGCCTCCTGGCTGGATGCGCCGAGGTGCGGCAGGCAGGTGACCCTGGGATGGTCCACGAGCGAGCGGTCTTCCGGCGGCTCCTTTATGTATACGTCGATGCCTGCGGCGGCGACGTGTCCGGAGTCGAGGGCCGCCAGCAGCGCCTTCTCGTCTATGATTCCGCCGCGAGCCGTGTTGATGACCAGCGCGCCCTTCGGGAGCATCGCCAGTTCCCCGGCGCCGATTATGCCGCGCGTCTCATCCGTAAGCGGCGTATGGACCGTGAGGATGTTCGACTCCCTCAGCAGTTCCTCCAGGGCGCCCACGATGCGGACCTGCTTGGCCAGGTCCCCCGCGGCGCCCGCCACGAACGGGTCGTAGCCGAGGACCTTCATGTCGAACGCCAGGCATCGGCGTGCGACGGCCCTGCCGATGCGCCCCAGGCCGATGATGCCGACGGTCTTGCCCGCCAGGAGGTTGCCCATGAAGGCCTTCTTCTCCCATTTGCCGTCCTTCAGCGAAGCGCAGGCGGGGGCGACGTGGCGGCTGACGGCGAGCATCAGGGCCAGCGTAAGTTCGCACGTCGAGACGGTGTTGCCGTCGGGGGCGTTCATGACGACGATGCCGTGGCGCGTGGCGGTGGGGATGTCGACGTTATCGACGCCGACGCCCGCGCGAGCGATGGCGCGGAGTTTGCCGGGGCTGGAGAGGACGTCGGCCGTCAGTTTCGTCTCGGAGCGGATGCAGATGCCGTCGTACTGGCCGATGACGGCCCTGAGTTCCTCCGGCTTCAGGCCGGTCCTGACGTCGACCTGGACGCCGGACTCGGCCCGCAGGATGGCCACGCCGTCTTCGGCGAGTTTGTCGGATACGAGTATCTTCATGGCTGATTCTCCATTGCGACAATCGCGGCGGGCAAGCCCGCCGGCTAACCGGCCTTGCGCGGCGGGGCTGCGTACCCGCCGCGCAAACCGCAATGAGCGTCGCCGTACCGGCGACGGCTAAACAACGGCAACGACTCGCCACCGCACACGTTTGGCCGCAACCAGCACAGCCACGACCACCGACGCGGCGAACGTCGCCGTACCGGCGACGGCGGAACGTGTTGACGGCGGCGCGCTACCCCGCCAGCACTTTCATGGCGGCGGCGACGCCTGCGCCGAAGTCCACCTTGCGGCCCAACCTGGCCAGGGCCATTTCCAGCGCGCCGACGGCGGCCAGGATATCCCAGGCGTCGGTGTAGCCCATCGTGGTGAACCGGATGACCTTGCCCTTGAGTTTGCCCTGCCCGCCCGCGGGCTTGACGCCGAAGTCCTTCGACATCGTCTTGGCGAGCGCCTCGCCGTCGACGCCGTCGGGGACCTTGACGGCCGTAACGCTGTCGCTCGGCGCCTTCGAGTAAACCGCCAGGCCCAGGGCGGCGGCGGCCGCGCGGATGGCCTCGGCCCGCTTGTGCGTCTCCGCCCAGATTCTCTCGAGGCCCTCGGCCCTGATCATCGCCACGGCCTTGCATGCCGCGCGAACCATCACGTTGTTGGGCGTGTACGGGTTGTCCCACTCCGGGGGCGCCAGGGCCTTGCGATATGCCTTCAGGTCCACGTAATAGGCATGGCCCCTGGTGGCCTCGATTCTCTTCCAAGCCTTGGCGGAGCAGGCGATGAACGCCAGGCCGGGCGGCAGCATGAGCGCCTTCTGGCTGCCCGTGACGGCAATATCGACGCCCCAGGCGTCCATCTTGAACGGGACGGCGCCGATGCTGGAGATGCCGTCGACGGCCAGGAGTGCGGGCGTCGCGGCAACCTCGCGGGCGATGCCCTCGACGTCATTAATCGTGGCGGTCGAGGTCTCGCACTGGGTGATGTAGACGGCCACGGCGTCGGAGTTGGCCCGGAGGGCATCGGCGACTTGACGGGGCGTTGCGGGCGTGCCCCACTCGACGTCGAGGTTGACGACCTTTGCGCCGAAGGCCGCCCCCAGTTCGCTCCAGCGCTCGCCGAACTTGCCGCCGCGGACGGCGATCATCTTTTCGCCCGGCGCCACGGCGCAGGCCACGGCCGCCTCCATCGCAGCCGTGCCGCTGCCCGTGATGGTGTACACGTCCTGCGACGTGCCCATGACGTATTGCATGTCGCGGGTGAGTTGCTCGAGCATCTTGCGATACTCGGGCGTGCGGTGATGGAAGATGGGCCGGGCCAACTCCATCAGCACCTCTTCGGGGACCGGCGTGGGGCCGGGTGTGAACAGCCGCTGCTTGAACATAGAGCGCCCTTTGCTGTGCCTGCTCAATGATGCCCGGACGGCGCCCCTGCCGCCCGGAAGGTCGGTGGATTATAGCCGCGCCGGGTCGGCATGCAACCGCTTTTCGCGTGACTCCGGCGGCGGCCGCGCGGTATCATCCGGTTGCCATCTCGCGGAGGCTGGCCATGGACATCCTTCGCCACCTTGTGCTCGAAAACCCCCTGACGCTGTGCATCGTCCTGGGCCTGATTGCCGTGGCGGCGGGGCTGTTCTGGAGCCGCACGGGGTCGCCCCGGTCGCTGGCGGCCGTGGTGGCCTCGGGCGGCGCAGCGGTCCTGCTCGTAATCATCTCGTGGGCCGTGGAGACGGACCAGGAGCGGGTCTTCCGGTCTCTTCGGCGGATGACCGACGCGGCCGACGACGGCAACGCCGACGCCTTCATTGAGCGCATATCCCCCGAGTACGGCGATAGCGCCTCCGCCAGGGAAAGCGTGGAGGCGGTGGTCCGGCTGGGTTTGGCGCACCTGAGGGCCGACACAGAGACGCCCGTCGTCCGCATGGGCGAGGGTCAGGCCACCGTGACGCAGGTGTACCGCCTGCGGCCGGCGCCGGGTTCCCGCGTGGCGCTGCCGCCCCCCTACCAGCGTGTGACGTGGGAAGGCACGTTCGCGCCCGACGGCGACGGCGAGTGGCGCCTGCGGACGGCCGTTGCCCTGAAGCCCGAACGGATGACCCCCGAGGAAGCCTCGCGGCAACTCCATCGCGCCCTGCCGCGGCCGTGACAAGGCGGCTTTCGCCCGGGCAGAAGAGAACCCGACCAGCATGCGCCCCTTTTGCGTGTGATTTGCCACGGCAGATGATTACAATGCATCCGGCGTCAAGGAGATCCTGGTTCTGTGCGGCGTGAAGGGGGTACTACTCGCCAGCACTCTTCCTGGCCAAGAGCGACTATGACTACGCTGGTCACGAGCCGATATCGCGCCAATGGCACTCATGAGAAGACGCTCGGGGCTGTTTACACCCCTGTACGGGCGGCCACTGCCATGGTCAGTTGGGCCGTCAGAAACGCCGAGGACCGGGTGCTTGACCCTTCTTGCGGCGACGGCGTGTTTCTATCGGCGGCGAGGGAACGGTTGAGACGGCTGGGAACCCGCAGGCCGCATTGCATCGGCGTGGACATTGATCCCGTGGCGGCCGCCAAGGCAGGTGCAACATGCGCGGATTTTTTCGTCTGGGCGCGCACGGCCGGCAAGTTTGACGTCATCGTGGGGAATCCCCCGTTCGTTCGGTCCCACTTGTTCCCGGAAGACGGCCGCAGGAGCGCTTTCGAGCAGATGCGCCAGATGGGGCTGCATCCGTCGCGCCTCATGAGCACCTGGGTCCCGTTCCTTGCTCTGAGTTGCGCCCTGCTGCAGGAGAACGGCCGCATCGGCATGGTTATACCCGAGGAACTCCTGCACGTGGGCTACGCGCACGAACTGCGGCAATTCCTTCTTGGGCGCTTTCGCAGGGTGATAGTGTGTTTTCCGAATGCCGACCTGTTTCCCAGCGTGCAGCAGGCGGTGGTGCTTCTGCTTTGCGACAACGAAGACGGTCCGCCGGGACTTCAGACGACACACATCGGCGAACTGGAATCGGGCCGTCCGCTGCGCACAACGCCTGCGCCGCCCTGGACCTGGTTCCACAAGTGGACGCATCTGTTCCTGTCGAATAACGAGCGAACCGTCGTGAGCAGCGCGTTTGCCGAATTGGGCTGGCGCCCCCTCGCCGATTACGGGCGGGCGGAGGTGGGGGTGGTGACGGGCGACAACGGTTTCTTCATCCTGCCGCAGGCCGCGGCGCAGCGTTTGGGCGCGCCCGGCTTCCTGACCCCGATCATCAGCAGTGCCAGAGACCTGCAAGGCATTTCGCTCAACAGTTCCGACTTCCGTGACTTGCTCAATCGGGGGCGACCGTGCTTCCTGGTGGACACATCGGCCCCGAAATCCAATTTGCCGGCGGAACTGCGCCAGCACATCGACTGGGGCGAACGGAAGGGAACGCATCTTCGCTATAAGTGCCGCATCCGGCAGCCGTGGTACGCCGTCCCCGGCGTTTGGCCTGCGGATGCCCTCATGCTGAGGCAGGCGGGCGACGTGCCGCGGCTGGTCCATCTGGCAAAAGTATGCACATCAACTGACACCATCCATCGGATTCGCTGGCACCGCGCCGCACACTCCAAGACACATGTGGCAGGTTTTATGAACACGTGGACTCTCATCGCCTGCGAACTCATGGGCCGCAGTTACGGCGGAGGCGTCCTGGAACTCATGCCGAGAGAAGCCAACGGCATCCCCCTCCCGCCGCCTCTGCAGCGGCTGCAAACGGCCTTCGACAATGTTGACGCCCTCGTCAGAAAGCGCCGCCTCCAGCAGGCGATAGAGGTCGTGGACGGCATCGTCAAGCCCTCCTCCGTAAGCACCTCGCAATATGAATCGGCCAGGCAGATTCTCCTGAAACTCGTTGCCAGGAGGAAGAACAAACGAAATGGAACCTGTTGAAGATTCGGCCTGGAACAGGGTCGTCAAGCCACACCTGCCAAAGAACGAGCGGGAAGCCCTGCCCAAAGCAAGGCAACAGGCCCTGGCCGCAGCCTTGCAGGAATGGACGGCGCACTGCGTCGGGGAACGCCTGAAAGCCATCGCCGCCGACCAAGGCAGGCACGAAATCCTGCAACGCCTCGCCAAGCCGGCGTGGCAGATCCGCCATCAGGGCAAGGACTTCCTGGGTGCAGTGCGCTGGCAGGAGGTCGACGTGTGGCTGGCCAACGCGGAAGCGGGACTCGTGCTCGCCGCGGACCCCAAGCACTTCCAGTCACAGGACAGTTTCCGCAAGAACTGGAAGAACGGGCACAACGACCTGGTTGCTTTTGCATCCAACCTGCACGAGCGATTCCCCGTGTGCGCAGTTGGCGGTATGATTTGCTTCCCCGAGTGGGCCGCCGATTCCGCGGGGCTCAAACAAGTGCAGAGCATCTGCGGGCGATCCATCCCCCGCGAGCGTCCTTTGAACGCCTACGGCAAGTTCGAGGGGTTCGGGCTGGTGATATACAGCCGCAACTGGCGCCTTTCTTGGCCGTTCGCGCCCGATTCACCTCTTAAACCCAGTGCGGCCATGCATTCCCTTGCCACGGCGGTATTCACGCGATCGCTATCGCTCCTTTAGAATTCCCCGCCGCGGATCACAGCGCAAGGTCCCAGCCGCGCATCTCGTCCATCCGCGGGTGGTCCGTCAGGTCGAACTGAAGGGGCGTGACGGTGACGTAGCGGTCGGCCAGGGCGGCCACGTCGGAGTCTATGCCGCGCTCCTCCGGTTCCAGGTCGCCTATCATCCAGTAGTACGTCCGGCCGCGAGGGTCGCGGCGGCGCTCCCAACCCTCGCGCCAGCCCTTGAGGCTCTGCGGGACGACGCGCACGCCTCGCGGCGGGCCCTTCGTCAAATCTGGTATATTGATATTGAATAGTATCGGCTGCCCGCGCGCGTGCTCCAGCAGCCGGCCCACCAGGCCGCGAGCCAGGCGTGCCGCCGCGTCGAAGTCCACGGCGTCGGCGTCCTCGATGCTGACGGCCAGGGACGGGATGCCGAAGAACGCCCCCTCGACCGCCGCGGCCACCGTGCCGGAATACAGGACGTTTATGCCGGCGTTGACGCCCAGATTGACGCCGCTCGCCACGAGGTCCGGCCGCGCGGGCAGGAGTTCCAGCACGGCCAGTTTGATGCAGTCGGCGGGCCGGCCCTCGACGCCGTAGCCGACGGCCCCGTCGCCCAGGCTCACGCGGTGCACGCGGATGGGGTCGGTCAGGGTGATGCTGTGCCCGACGGCCGACTGCGGCGTGGTGGGGGCGACGACCGTTACGTCGCCCAGGTCGGCCATCGCCCGCCTGAGGGCCAGCAGCCCCGGCGCCATGATGCCGTCGTCGTTGGTCACAAGAATGCGCATACGGGGCCCTCGCCTGGTGCTTGCCGGTTCGGCCTATGTTACGGCGCGGCGGCGGCCGGGTCAAATGCCGGGCGCGAAACAGGCGAGGGCCGCGCGTCTTTTGCCTCCCTGGGCGCTTGCACGCCGGGCCGCCGCCGCGTAAAGTACACGCCCTTGATGCCTCCAACCGGAGAACGGACGATGAGCCGCAAGCAAGCCGCCCCGGCCGCGCGGAAGGCGGACGTCGGCCACGCCCCGGCCGAGGTCCTGTTCGCCTCGGCCGCCGTCGAGCGCCTGGAGGCGAAGGCCACGCTGCCCGCCAAGTTCCAGCGGATGCTCGACCGCCTGCCGATGAAACGCATCTGCGGCGAGGCGGCGGTGGCCCTGAAGGTGCACGTCGGCGGAAACATAGGCTTCACCACTATCCCTCCCCTTTTCATCCGCCTGCTCGTGCAGAAGATAAAGGACGCCGGGGCCAAGCGCGTCTTCGTGACCGACGGCTCTCCTTCCATCCACGAGGCCACGGCCCGCGGCTACACGGAAGAGGTGCTGGGGGCGCCGCTCGTGGGCGCAGCCGGCGTAAGCGACCGCTACTTCTACCGCCACCCCGTCGGCTACAAGACCCTTGAGGAGATCGAGGTCTGCGGCAACATCCAGGACGCCGACGCCCTGGTGAACCTGAGCCACTTCAAGGGCCACGGCGATTGCGGCTACGGCGCAGCCTGCAAGAACCTGGCCATGGGCTGCGTAACGCAGAAGTCGCGCGGCGACTTGCACCTGCTTGAAGGGGGCCTGGAGTATGATGAGAAACTCTGCTCCAAGTGCAAGAAGTGCGTGGAAGCCTGCACCCGCAACGCCGCCAAGTGGAACGCCGAGCAGGACCGGCTGGAAATCTTCTATCACAATTGCGTGTACTGCCGCCACTGCGTCCTAGCGTGCCCGAAGGACGCCATCAAGATAACCGGCGGCGGCTTCGTGCCGTTCCAGCACGGCATGGCCCTGGCCGCGCGAGAGATCCTGCGCACCTTCCAGCCCGGCCGCGCGGTGCACATCACCTTCCTGACGCAGATAACCGTGTATTGCGACTGCTGGGGCTTTTCCACGCCGCCGCTCATCCCCGACGTGGGCATCGTGGCAAGCGAAGACATCGCGGCCGTCGAGAAGGCAAGCCTCGACCTGACGCGCGACGGCGACCCCCTGCCCGGCAGCCTGCCCCCGGGGCACAAACTCGTCGAGGGCAGGCACCTGATGGAACGCATCCACGGCAAGGACCCGTACGTCCAGGTTGACCGGCTGGAGGCCGTGGGGCTGGGGACGGCAGCGTACCGCCTGCGCGAGATCAAGTAGGCGGGGACGTGCCCGGCCCTACCCGAGCGCAAGGCGGAACTCAACCGTCACCAGGACGAACCGGCCGTCCTTGACGAACACCGCGCGCACGCGCGACGGGCCGTCAAACGCAACGGCCGAGGCTCGCGGGAAGTCGTCGTAAAGCGCCCCCCGCACTCCGTCAACCACGTACGTGTGCTTCTCACCCACCTTCGCCCCGTACGCCACGTGGCGCGAATCGGGGCTGAAGGCGAGGTTGCGGACGCCGTCGCATGGCTCATTCAGGCCGCCGGCGGATTTCTGCTCGGCACCGTCCAGCACCAGGACGTGCTTCCCGCCGCGCTCCGCGGCGTACGCCACGCGCTTGGAGTCGGGGCTGAAAACCACGTTCCCCGCGATGCCGTCGAAGTCTGGCCCCTCGACGCCGTCAACGACGGTCAGCATCGTCTCTTTGTTGCGCCAGGCCTGGTAGGCGAGACGCTGCGAGTCGGGGCTGAAGACGAAGTACCCAGCGGCGCGCCAGGACCGGCCCTCGACGCCGTCCAGGACCACGACCGTCTCTTCCTCGGGCTGCGCGCCGTACACGCAGCGGCGGCCGTCGGGGCTGAAGGTGGGCGGCCCTTCGTTCAGCGTCTCGTACCAGCGGCCCGGCTCGCCGTCCACGACCATCGTGATACGGTTATTGCGCCACGCGCGGTAGGCCATGCGACTGCCGTCGGGGCTGAAGCACGGCGTGCCCTTGCCGATGGTATCGTACGGCGGGCCTTCAGCCCCATCGAACACCACCAGGCGCTTGCCCTCGCACGAGGCAATGTAGGCGTAGTGGAGGCCATCGGGGCTGAAGACGGGCTGTCCCTCGGCAACGCCGTCGTACCACTTGCCCTCAACGCCGTCAATGACGGCCGCCTGCTTGCGCCCGTTGATGGCAACGTAGGCGTACCTGCCGCCCCGCGGGCTGAAGAACACGTGGCCGACGTGCTCGTACCTGTTGCCGTCCACCCCGTCAACGACGACCAGTTCCTTGCCGCCGCGGCGCATCTCGGCCGCCCAGCGGAGGCCGTCGGGGCTGAACTTGAGGCCCTTCTGGTTGGCCTGGTCGTACGAACCCCGTTCAACTCCGTCAATAACAAGGCAGTAGTGCTCGCCGCGATGGGCCACGTAGGCGAACCGCTTCGGGTCCGCGCTGAAGACGAGGAGCCCGTCGGGAATGCCGTCGTACTTCGGCCCCTCCTTGCCGTCAAAGACGATGAACCACTTGCCGCCCAGGATGGCCCGGTAGGCCACGTGACGCGAGTCGGGGCTGAAGATGAAGTCCTTGACGCCGAGCGCATCGTAGGGCTTGCCTTCGACGCCGTCTATGACGACCATGCGCCGGTCGCCCCTGCGTGCGGCAAACAGGAAGTGCCTGGAGTCGGGGCTGAACCGGAGCGACTCCTCGAAGATCTTGTCATACTCGCCGATCTCGACGCCGTCGGCCACCACGACGCGCTTCTCGCCGCGCGCGGCCTCGCAGGCCACGTGGCGGCCGTCGGGGCTGACGACCACCGATTCCATCGCCACGCCCGGCATCACCTTTCCGAGCGGAGTCTCGGTGGTCACCTGGATGGTCTTGCATCCGGCGGCCCACGAGGCGGCGGCAGCGAAAAGCAGCGCGAGAAGCAGAAGCCGCGGCACGGGGCGCATGGCTGACTCCTTACCAACCGACATGCCGCGATGCTAAACCGGCCGCGGGACGTTTACAAGCAACTCCGGGCTCTGGCGCGAACAGGGCGCGGGCGTGCCTCTGCCGCTGGAATCCGCAATCCTCAATCCGCAACCCGCATTTGCGGAAGGGCAGGGCTGGATTTCGCCGAGGTTTCCTGTATACTTCCGCGTTCCCGCATGCCGCGGGCAAACACACGAAAGGTGAAGGGCTGCCGCAATGCGTCGGAACATCGTTCACGTCGGGGCGGGGTCGCTCACGTACGCCATCCGCGAGATCGTCCAGGTGGGCTACAGGTTCCGCGACCTGGGCATGGAGATCACGTGGGAGAACATCGGCGACCCCGTGCAGAAGGGCGAACAGATCGAGCCGTGGATCCGCCAAATCCTCCACGACGTGGTGGACCAGGACGAATCCTGGGCCTACTGCGACTCGGCCGGCGTGCCGGCCGCGCGCGAGTTCCTGGCCGCTGAGGTGAACAAGCGCGGCGGGGTGCGCGTAACCGCCAATGATATCATATTCTTCAACGGCATCGGCGACGCCGTGGCCAAGGTGTACGGGTTCCTCAGGCGCGAGGCCCGGGTCATCGGCCCTACGCCCGCCTACTCCACGCATTCCTCGGCCGAGGCCGCACACTCAGGCTACGAGCACCTGACGTACGAACTCGACCCGTACAAGGGCTGGATGCCCGACCTGGACGACCTGAGGATGAAGGTCAAGTACAACCCGTCCATCACGGCCATCCTGCTGATAAACCCCGACAACCCCACGGGGGCCGTGTATCCGCGCGAGGTCCTGGAGGAGATGGCCCAGATCGCGCGGCAGTTCGACCTGTTCCTGCTGGCAGATGAGATTTACACGCATATCGTCTATAACGGCAATAAGACGCTGCACCTGTCGGAAGTCGTGGGCGACGCGCCGGCCATCGTGATGCGCGGAATATCGAAGGAGGTGCCGTGGCCGGGGGCCCGCTGCGGCTGGATAGAAGTCCTGAACCGCCGCCGCGACGAGACCTTCAACACGTACGTCACCTCGCTGCTGGCCTCGAAGCGGCTGGAAGTGTGCTCGACCACCGCCCCGCAGATGTGCATCCCGCGCCTCATGGGCGACCCGCGGTACCCCGCGCACCTGGCGAAGCGCGCAGCCATCTTCGAAGCCCGCGCGAAGGAAGCCCACGCGGCCCTCCAGGGCATCCCCGGCGTGCTCGTCAACCGCCCCAGCGGCGCGTTCTACGTAACGGTCATGTTCGAGGACGGCATCCTGAACGACCGCCAGACCCTCGGCATGGAGAATCCGCGCGTCCGGGCGATGGTCGAGGAACTCGTCAAGGGGGCGACGAACGACTCGCGCTTCGTGTACTACCTGCTCGGCGCAACCGGCATCTGCGTTGTGCCCCTCAGCGGCTTCTGCTGCAAGCGCGACGGCTTCCGCGTGACCCTGCTGGAGTGCGACGACGCAAGGCGCCGCTGGATCTTCGAGACGCTCGCCAAGGCGCTGCGCGAGTATCTGTGGAAGTAATGCAGGAGATGTGGCACGGCAGGCTTGCCCGGCCGGGCGGCGTGCCCGCGGCATCCGTTCCGCGGGCATGCATGCCCACGCAACGACGGCGTGGGCATGCCAGCCGGCGGGGAACGGCTCCCCCGGTAATTGAGGGATTACGCGGTCTGCGAGTCCAATTTGCCTTGCATCCCGGCCGCGCGGCGCGATAGACTGCCAGTCGGCGGCATGCAACCGAAAGGCGGTGGCGCAATGAACTCCAATCGCGAGCGGGCCGTCCTGGCGGCGCTG
>VGYT01000062.1 GCA_016872895.1 Planctomycetota bacterium | reverse complement strand
CGGTCGAGTTGAACACGCCCAGCCCCAGGGCCTTCGGGTCGGGCATCTTCCACACGGTTCCTGGAGACAGCAGTGACTGCCGGCCCTGCCAGCGGAGGAAGATGACGCCGTCCAAGTCCACTACGACTTCCGCCTGGGTTCCCTTCAGGGCGACCGTGATGTCCAGGGCATACGTTTGGCCGGCCTTCAGCAGCGGCGACGCGGACGTGACCGACGCTTCGCTCAGTCCGGCGCGTTGGCTGGCGACATCCTCCAGGCCGCTGACCGTGCCGCCGCCTCCCCCGAGCACCAGGTGGACGCACGTGGCCCCCACGGGCAACATGACGGCGACCTGGCTGCCGCTGACCATCTGGAACTTGACCTGGAGTTGATAATCGCCCTCAGGCATGACCGGCAACGCAAGGCGGGACTGGGGCTTGCCTGAGCCGGTCAGGGCGGCCTCCTGACGGGTCCACGCGCCCTGCATGGCATCCTTCGCGGGGTCGATGAGGGGCAGGAGGTCCATCCACTCGCCGGGCTTGGCGGGCGGGGCCGGCGCCGTCGTCGCCGCCCCCATCGGCCGGATCTTGAGGTTGCGGAACGCAATGCCCCCGGCCATCGCATGCAGGCAGATGTGGCCCCTGGGGTTCTTCCCGAATCGAGGCATGGCCTGACGCCCGCCGGCCGCCACACGCTGGTTCCAGGCGGCCCCGCCTATCTCGTACTCAAGCACCTTCACGCCGCACAGCCAGTGGTTGACCGACGGTCCCTTGGCCACGATCCGCACCTCGTGCCACTGGCCGGGCGGCATCGGCGTCTCACGCGTGGGGGCAAAGAGGCCCTCGCACGACCCCGCGGCCTTCTCCGGAGTCAGCCACTTGGCGTGATCCGCGTTGTTCAGGAGGTGGATCTCGGGGCCGGTCTCCCCCGGCTTGTTGGCGTCCTCGGAAACACGATACAGGATGCCGCCGTTCACCGTAGGTTCGATGCGGCACTCGGCGGCCAGTTCGAAGTCGTCGTACTGGTCAACGGTGATGATGTCTGATGCCGGTCCGGTGTGGGCGAGCGTCCCATCGACTGCCCGCCATTCTGCGGGCACGCCTGCCGCCTTGTAGCCGCGCCAGCCGCCGGTCGTCCTGCCGTCGAACAGGAGCCGCCATCCGACGGCCTTGTCGGCGTTGGAGAGCGTGTTGGGCGTCGCTTCGGCGGGGGGGCCGGGCGCCGGGCCTTCTTCGGTCACCGCCGTCAGGTACTGGACGCCCGCCGGCGGCGGGCGGAGCAGCGTCGCCCCGCCCGAAAGCACCCGCAGCCGCACGCCGTGGAACTGGACCTCGTTCTTGCCGCTACCCAGCCCGAACCAGCCCGGTTGCGGCACGCCCCAGTAGGGGTTTGCCGACAGCAACGACCGCAGCCCCTCCCACGAGGTCAGCGGCTTGCCGTCCAGGCTGATGTCGAAGCGCGCCCGGTTGCCTTCCGGCGTCACGCGAACGAGCGCCGTGTAAGGCCGGCCGGTCTCGGGGATTCCTTGCGGGACGACGGTTGGATTGCCCTGCTGGTAGCCGTGTTTGCCGTCGATGTAGCCCACGCCGCTTGTCGTTTCGCCGAAGGCCGCGGTCAGCGACACGGCGCCCACGGGGAAGGTGACCGCGACGCGGGTTACTCCGGGGTCGAGCGCGGCTACGGAGGCCCGCGTGAACCGCGCCTCCAGTTCGTACGCGCCCTGGCAGACCACCGGAACCATGATGCGGTCGTTGCCCTCGGAAGAGACAAGCGCAAGGGCCGCGCCTTTGCGCTCCCAGGCGCCAGCGATTCGGTCCTGCGCAAGGTCAACGAGCGCCAGCAGGTCGATCCACTGCCCGGGCTGGACGCTGGTCTCGGCCGCCGCGGCCGGCGCCACGCCGGCAGCCGCCTCCAGCGGCCGGACCTTGATGCTGCGGAACCAGGCCACGGGCGTGTGGTTCTGTAGGACAATGCGCCCGCGCAGGCTGGCGGCAAAGCCGGGGTTCTTGTTGGCCATCGTCCGGGAGGCCATATCCCACAGTTCGCTGCGCGTGTCGCATTCCACGACCTTCCGGCCGTTGAGCCAGTGTTCGATGTGCGTGCCCTGGCATACGACGCGGCTGTCGTTGAACTCGCCCAACGGCCGGGTGAGGTCGGCCCTCGGCCCCACGACGCCCCAGAGCGATGCGGCCGACGTCTTGGGTTCCTTCCCGTTCGGATGCCCCGCGTTGTCGAGGACCTGGTGTTCGGGAGCCGTCTCGGGGGTCTCCTCCTCCCTGGCGCGGTACTTCACGCCGCTGTTGGCCCCTTCGGAGACCTTCCACTGGAAGGCAAGTTCGAAGTCGCCGAACTCCTCGTCCGTAGCCAGGAAGCCCCACACCTTCTGCTCCACTTTCGGCAGACCCGCCGTGACCAGGCAGCCGTCTTCCACCTTCCAGTCGTCCAGCGAGCGGCCGGGCCAGGGATGCCAGCCAGTGAGGGTCTTGCCGTCGAAAATCAGCCGCCACCCGGCGGCCTGTTCTTCCGCGCTGAGCGTGTTCGGCAGCAGGTTGTCGGCCTGCGGCTGCGCGGCGGGCGGCGATCGCGGAACCACGTGCCACAAGACGGCCGCCGTCAGGGCGCAGGCGGCCAGGATCGCCCCAGCCGCCGCGCCAACATTGCGAAGCCTCGCCCGCTGCGCACGCGCCAGCGCCGCCATCCCGGCCGCAAGCGTCGGCTGCCCGGAGAGGTAACTGGCAACGTCTCGCGCCATGTCGCCGGCCGACTGGTACCGGTTTTCCGCCTTCTTCGCCAGTGCCTTCAGGACGATGGCCTCGATGGTTTCATCGAGGGCCTTGCGGCGGCGGAAGCGGCGCCGGCGGACCTTGCGGGCGGCGTCCTTGGCCTCAAGCACGCGGCTTGGCGGCGTAGGCTCCGTCGTGATGATGTTCGTCAGCACGTCGCGCATCGAGCCGCTCACATCGTACGGAAAGTGACCATCCGTCAGCATCTGGTAAAGGATTATGCCCAGCGAGTACACGTCGCTGCGGATGTCGATCTTCCCCGGAAGACCTTCGGCCTGCTCCGGACTGGCCCACGGCAGCGAACCCAGGAACTGCCCGGTTACGGTGACCGGCCGCGGCGTGCCGCCCTCCGCCGTCAGGCTCTGCACGGCCGTGCGGGCCAGCCCGAAGTCCAGTATGTGCGGGTCGCCGCGCGCATCGATGCGCACGTTTGAAGGCTTAAGGTCGCGGTGCACCACGCCCCTGAGGTGCGCGGCGCTGACCGCATCGGCGACCTTCATGAACAGCCGCAGCATCTCCTCCGGGTCCGGCCTGCGCCCGCGCTGGCGCACGTAGTACTCCGTGATGAACTGGTCGAGCGGCACGCCCTCGATGTACTCCATCGCCAGGTACGGCGCGCCTTCGGCGGTCGTCCCGCGGTCGAGGATGCCGACGATGTTGGGGTGCTGGAGTGCGGCCAGGATCTGGACCTCGCGCTCGAAGCGTGCGCGCTGCTCGGCCGTCAGCAGCGCCCCTTCGCGCAGGACGCGGATGGCGACCTTGCGGCCAGTGGATTCCTGGATGGCCTCCAGGATGACCGCCTGCCCGCCGCGGCTGATCTCGCGGAGAATCGAGTACCCGCGAACAGTGATGGGCGGCGGGGAGGCAGCCCCGCCGGGGATCCCCGGCCCCGTGACGAACTCATCCCGCGTCGGCTGGTCGGCCGACCCGTGCGGCTGATTCGATGCGGGTATGTCTGTGCCCATGTCCCCCTCGCACCCCCCTGCCGGCCGGCAGGCGCGACATGGCGATAGGGCGCCCGCCGTCAGTCCTGGCGGGCACGCCGTGCTGCGCCGAGTTTACAGGTTCCCCCTGCGAGGGGCAAGAACACTTCGGCCGGGTCGTATGGCGCCAAAAGTCACGGGGATTCCTGATTGCCGGGTGGCATGCCCACAGCCTGCCCGCCGCGGCGGGCCGCTGTTGCGTGGGCATGCTTGCCGGTGGGGCGAACGAGCATGCCCGGCAGACGGCGTGCTGGGGCAAAAGAGAAGGAGAACGTTGAATGTGAAATATTGAATATTCAATATTCAGTATTCAATATTCTCCTTGCTTTTCCCGCGCCGGCCCGGGGCCGTCAGGAGATAAGTATCACGTGCCCAGAACTCCAAGCACCTCTTGGCCGCCAGCGCCATGAACGCATCCGATCTCACCAGCCTCCTGGGCGTCCACGCGAGCATGGGTTCTAAGATCCTCAAGGGCGAGCGGTCGCTGACGGTCGAGCACCTCCGGAAACTGGCGGAGCGGTTCAAGGTAAGCCCCGAAGTCTTCATGGACTAAAAGGACCGCTTGCCGCTGGGCGCGCCGCCCCTTCACGATTCGCTATTGTGCGTTCCTTGTTCGATATTCTCCGTCGCCCTCGCCGCGCCGGTCCGGTGCGCATGGGTGTGTGCAAGGCACGCGTCGCGGGGGACCGACGCCCAAGGTGCGCCCGTGGCGAACGCTCACAGCCAAGAAACAAAAACAACCACAGCGGGTCTTCAGGGAAAAAGACAAGGAAACGGCCACAAAAACAGCCACGACAAAGAAACAGACGCCTCGGGGAGGTTCAGGCCTTGACGGGCACGGTTATGGGTGTCCCCTTTTTCCGCGTTTCCCCTGCGTTTTCCCCCGCGCAGCGGACCCATGCTTTCGCAGCGGCGCGAAAGCATGGCACCCGGCGAAGGCATGGCACCCCTATTTCGGCCGTTTCTTGGGCGGGCGGCCGGGGCGGCGGCGCACGAGGGGGCGGCCGAGGCGACGTTCGAGGCGGCGGATGAGGCGCAGGTCGCCCAGGGGGCGGCCGGTGCGGACGTGCATGCGCAGAAGGTCCAGGATCGCGGCGTCGGCCTTCCGGGCCAGGAACCGCCGCCAGTCGGGGACCTCTTCAAGGAGCGGCACAACCCGCACGAGGACGTCGTCCTTGCGCTTCACGCGGGCGGCGGCGCTGGACCAGGGCCACAGCCACGCGCTCTTGGCGCGGCCGGCCCGTACGGGGTTCTGCTCCACATAGCGGACGGCCTCCAGGGCGTAATTCGGCCCCAGGGCGCAGGAGGAGAAGCGGCCCTGCCACAGGAATCCCTGCCACCCCTCGCGCATGTTGACCCGGCGCGTGTACCGCCGGTGCGCCTCGGCCAGGGCCCGGGCGAGGTCGTCGGCCGCGTGCGGGACGGCCACCAGGTGCACGTGGTCGCGCATGAGGCAGTAGGCCCAGATGCTGACGTGGCAGCGGCGGCACTCCTCGGCCACGAGGTCAAGGTAGACCCTGTAATCGGCCTTGGAGAAGAAGACCGGCTGCCGGCGGTTGCCTCGCTGGGTAACGAGGTGCGGATAGCCGGGAACGACGACGCGTGCGATTCTGGCCATGCGGGCAGGCTATCTGCGCGCGCGGGCTGCGCCAAGAAGAAAACAGGCACTGTCCCGCGGAATCGCAACCTGGCCGGGCGGCATGCCCGCGGCGGCGGGCCGCCGTATGCGCGGGCCTACGTGCGCCTGCGGCGAAGGAGGAAGCCGAGCCCGCCGATCGCCGCAAGCGCCAGCGTGTTCGGCTCGGGGATCACGGTGAACTGCGTGATGTAGCCGCTCGCCTCGCCGCCGAAGTCCGCGATTTCGGGCGCCACCGACCAGTCCACGAGCGCGTCGTCCAGCGGCGAGAAGAAGTTGCCGTTGTGCAGGCGGCTGCCGCGAGGGTCCAGCCGCCAGTACTGGAAGGTGGCCTCGCGTATGGCGTCGGTAAAGTCTGTGGCGGCAAAGAAGTTGGCCTTGTACTGGCCCTGCGGCGGGTGGATGAACAGGAAGTACACGTCGATGACCGTGTCGGAGGTGAGGCATGCGGCGGCGGCGCCGGCGGCATCGGCAAAGGGCAGGGTGTCGTCGGTCAGGCGGAGGACGTCGTTGATGCTGTTGTCGGGCGCGGCGTAGTCGGGGCTCGGCGCACCGATCTCGAAGGAGAAGTTGCGGGGCGCCTGGGCATCGAGTATCTGGCTCATGGTCAGGATGGTGGAGGGCGCCCCTGGGCTGATTGTGCCGCCCTCCTCGATGCTGAGGGCCTTGCCGATCGTGCCCTTGCCCATGAGCGTGCCGCGAAGGTACACGGTTCCTGTGCCGCCCCCGAGCGTGCCGTTAACGATGAGGATGGCGCCGGGGTCGATGAAGACGTCGGCCAGGGTCAGGATAGTACCGCTGGGTATCTGGTTGGCCTCGCCGCTGACGGTGAGGGCGCCGTTGATGGTCAGGGCGGCGGTGCTGATGAGCGTGGAGTCGCCGGTCAGAAAGACCGGACCGGCGATGGTGCCCGTGCCGCCGAGCGTGGCCGCGCCAACCGTCACGGCGCCCGAGCCTGTGGCGGAGCCGGCGGCGTTCTGGACGAGCAGCGTTCCGTCGGCAACGGTCGTGCCGCCGCCGTAGGTGTTGCTGCCGCCGAGGATGAGCGTGCCGGCGCCCGACTTGGCAACGGCAAGGTCCCCGGCGTTGCTGATGGTGCCCGAGAACGTGATGGCGGCGCCGAGCGCCACGCGGACATCAAGCGGGGCGGCCAGGGTTACGTCGGCGGCAATGTCGTGGCCGCCGCCGCCGGAGGCGTCCACGTTGACCAAGGCGTGCGCGCCGCCGGTGTTCCGAAGGGTGAGCGTCTGCGGCCCGGCGACGATGTAGTTGTTGGGGCTCTGGAAGTTCAACGCGCCGACGGTCGTGGGCGCATCGACCGAGACGATGCGGACCTGGGTGATGACGGCGCCGAAGGTGGCGGCGTCGCCTGCGCCGTTGGGCAGGCCGCCCGTCCAGTTGGCGGGGACGGAGGCGTTGCCGCTCTGGTCGTAGCGCCACTCGCCTGGGCCGCCCTGGACGGCCGTCAGCACGAGGTCCGTGGCGGAGTAGGCGGGGGCGAGCGTCAGGCGGCCGCCCAGGTCCAGGCCCGTGATGGCATCGAACGTGCCGGTGCGCGACGCGAAGGTCATAACGGTGAACGTATCGTTATGCGAGGGCCTGTACGGCGGATAGATGAGGACGACGTTCATGGCCCCGTCGAGCGTGGCGCGGCCGGCAACGTTCACCTGGTCGTGGCCTGCGCCGGGGGTCGTGCCGCCGATTTCGATTTCCAGGCTTGCGGCGGAGCCGAAGACGAGGTCGCCGCCGAAGTTCACGGCGGCGGGGCTTGAACCGGGGCGCATGTCGCCTTCCATGTAAACCGTGCCGCCGCCGGAGACGCCGCTGCCGCTGAAGGACCCCAGGAAGACGGCAGCGCAGCCGGGGCTGACGCGGAAGTATCCTCCGGCCGGGCCGCTGGCATTGTTCTGGACGTCGTCGTAGAAGGTGGCGGTTGCGCCGCCGGATACGAGGATCTTGCCAGGGCCGTTGTTGGCAAGGTCTCCGTGGACATCGCTGAACCCGCCGCTGAAGGCCATGGCGCCGTCGTTCGAGATGCCGGCATCGGCGGCCAGCGTTCCGCGTCCGGCGATGAAGCCGGCGGCGGCGTTCGTGAGCGGCTGGGCGAACTCCAGCGTGCCGCCCTGGAGGATGAGTTCGCCGGCGTTCGGGGCGAAGACGCCGTCGAAGGTGAGGCGGGAGTCTTCTTCGGCCCAGATTTCGCCCGCGGCGGCGTTGGTCACGGGGTTGGCGATGCGTCCCTCGCCGCGGATGACGCCATTGTTGGTGAGGGCGCCCGGGCCGTACACGAGGGCCGCGGGGTACTCCATGATAAGTTCGCCGTCGTTGGTCATTGCGCCGCCGAGGTAAATGGTTGACGCGCCGCCGACGAAGATCGTGCCCGGGGACTGGTTGGTGGAGGTGGTGGGGATGTTCAGTTCCCCGCCGGCGTTCAGGAAGATCGAGCCGTAGTTGTCCAGGATGAAGGGCTGGAACCTGCCGCCATCCGCGACCAGGCGCTGGCCCCCGGGCAGCATGGCCGTGTTGCTGGCAATGAAGTAGCACCCCGGCCCGACGGTGAAGGGCGAGCCGAGGGTGGAAACGTCGAACGTGCCGGCCATGTCGGCACCCACGTTCAGCAGGCCGCCGGTGAACCGGAAGGTCCCGGGCGAGACGTTCAGGCCGTTGGTCGTCAGTCGCCCGCCGTTTATCGCCAGGGTGCTGAATGAGTCGAGGTTCACGTCGCCGGAGACGTTGAGGATCTGGCCCGGATTCAGGGTAAGGTCGTACGCGAAGGGGCCGCCCTGGCCGAGCGTCAGGTTGCCTTTCATGTTCACCTGGCCGCGATAGAGGTAGATGCGGCCGCCTTCCGCAACCAGCGTGCCCAGGTTGACCGTTCCGCCGTCAATAGAGATGGCGCCGGTCTTGCGCAGGAACGTGGAGCCGGCGTCAACGGTGTATGATGCGCCGTCGTTGACCGCGAGCCAGGCGCTGCCCGAAGACTCGTGCCCGATGAGCAGGCTGAAGCCGGGCCGGTGGGTCACGCTGGATCCCGGGCCGGTAACGGTGACGGCGGCGTTTGAGCCGCCCCCCTGGGCGCCGATCCAAACTCCGTTCACGGTCAGGTCGGCGCCGCTCTCTACGGTAACCGTGCCCGAGGTGCCGGGCGTGGCGTCGGCAGCAACCTCAAGTATGCCGAACGACCCCTGTGCGCCGTTGCAAAAGGTGACGAAGGCCCTGGAGCCGGCGCGCCCCCACCACGAGATGGTTGCCGCGCCTGAGGAAACGGTGGAGGTCGGGCCGTCGGCCACAAGCGTGCCGTTGCCGGAGATGCCGATGTCAAGATACATGTCCACAGCCAGCCGCCCTCCGTCGGTTACGTTCACCTGCGAGCCGTTGACGATGCCCATGTAGCCGGCGTAGCCCAGCGTCTTCAACTCGGAGCCTGTGCCGTTGATGTTGACGGTCGCGCCGCTCGGAAGCCAGAACCCGCCGGTAATAGACACGCGGCCGCCGTTCTGGACGTCCATCGTCCAGCCGGCGTCCCAATTGAACGCGCCGGTGTCGCTGCGGTTAAAGGCGCCTTCAACGATGATGTTGCCCTTGGCGTTCAGCGTGCCGCCGGCGCCGATGTTTACCTGGCCGGTCTTGTTGACCGTCATAAGGCCGGTGCCGGTGGTGAACGCGCCGCCGCTGACGATATTCAACAAGGCGTCCGAGTAGGCAGCCGCGCCCAGCGTCAGGGTTGAGGCGGCCAACTGTGTCACGGACGAGCCTGCGCCGGTAACGGTAATCGTGGCCTGCTGGCCGCTCTCGCCGCCGGTGGCGGCCCAGATGAATGACACGTTCAGGTCGGCGTCCGACTGGACGGTCAGGTTGCCGACGGCATTTGCGCCGTCATCGGCCAGATACAGGTAGTCTAGCGTGCCGGATGCGCCGTTGCGCAGCGTCAGGTCGCCCCTGGCGGCCGACCAGCCCACGTAGGTGTCGTAGGCCACGGTCAAGTTGCACCCCGCGCCGTCCAGCAGGAAGGTGCTCGTGCCGACCTCCGGCGCCGTGCCCACGTGCAACTGGGTGGCAATTACGTCGCTGCCCTGGCGGGCGTGAAGCAGAGACCCGCCCTGAACTGAGACGGTGTAGGCCGTCAGGTTCAAGGCGTTGCCGCCGTTGCCCATGTACAGGGTGCTGCCGCCGAGGACCGACGCCTGCTGCGTGCCACCGGTGGTCAGGGAATACGTCCACGGGCCGCCGTTGGACTGGAAGTACACGTTTCCGCCGCTGCTCACGGTAAGCGCCTGGTTGCCGACGCCGGCGTTGAACGTAACGACGTAAGTCTTGGATAAATCAAAGACGGCGGCGTCGCCTGCGCCGGGCACGGGGCCGGCGCCGTAGTTCCAGTTTGCGGCCGTCTGGAACGTGCCGCCGGCGGCGTTGGTCCAGTACTGGTCGGTGGCCCAGGCGGCGGGCGCGGCCGCCATGATGCAGGCCGCCAGCGCGGCCGCCAGGTGCGCCGTCCGCGATTTCCGGGTTCTCATGACGGATCTCCTGTTATTGGCCTCATCGCCCGGGCAAGAAAGAAACGTCCGGCAGAGCGTTGATGCCGTGCGGCTCAACTCCCCCGGACGTTCTGGATTCGCGGAAACGACGGTTGGCCGAGTCGCGGCGACCCCCAGGCAACCGACTCGGCGTTCGGGAACGGCCCCCTATCCGAGCCGCTCTCCGTCAGGGAGCGGTGACGTGGCGGGCACACGGCAACAACACCGCTCCCTTACGGAGAGCGGCTCTGAGTGGCCCCCCGCCTTCTCCCGGCTCGCATACTATACACGCAAACTCGGGCGAAAGCAAACCGGAGGCTTAAACGCTGGAATCTCCGGCGCGAGGCGGTAGAATAGCCGCCTCGGAAGAGACCTGCGGGAGGGATCGCATGTTTTCCGGCAGCCTGGTAGCGCTGGTCACGCCGCTCAGGGGCGGCCAGGTGGACTACGCGGCCATCGAGCGGCTGGTGGACTGGCACGTCGAGCAGGGCACAGACGGCCTTGTTCCCGTCGGCACGACCGGCGAAAGCCCCACCGTGACCGTGGCCGAGCACGAAAAGATCATCGAGACGGTCGTCCGCCGGGCCGCCGGGCGCGTACCCGTCATCGCCGGCGCCGGCGCAAACGCCACGCACGAGGCCATAGAACTCGCGCGGTTCTCAAAGAGCGCCGGCGCCGACGCCACGCTCCAGGTGACCCCGTATTACAACAAGCCCACGCAGGAGGGTCTGTACCGGCACTTCGCGGCCATAGCCGAGGCGGTTGACCTGCCGATGGTGCTGTACAACATTCCGTCCAGGTGCGTGGTGAACATCGCGCCGGAGACGATCGCCCGGCTGGCGAAGATTCCTCAGATCGTGGCCGTGAAGGAAGCCACCGGCTCGATGGACCAGACGAGCGAAATCCTGGCCCGGTGCAACATCACGGTTCTTTCGGGCGACGACAGCCTGACTCTACCGTTGATGGCCCTGGGCGCAAGAGGGGTCATAAGCGTCGTGGCGAACCTCGTGCCGAAAGACGTGAAGCGCCTGAGCGGCGCGATGCTGGCCGGCCGCCTGGCCGACGCCCAGGCGGCACACCGGAAACTGTTCCCCCTGTGCCGCGCGATGTTCATCGAGACCAACCCCATCCCCATCAAGACGGCGATGAAGTGGGCGGGCCTGCTGGAATCGGACGAGAAGCGGCTGCCGCTGGTGGACCTGGCGGGTTCAAGCGCCGAGGCCCTGCGGCGGGCGATGAAGGAGTACGGGCTGCTGAAATGAGAAGCCCGAAACCCAGAACATGGCCAGACGACGCAAGTCTCACACTACGCTGGAACGCCGGGGCCGATTCATCTTCGGCCTCCTGGTGCTCCTGACGGTCGCTGCCTGCATGTGGTGGCCGTACTGGCAGATAGAGCAGGTCGTCTGGTCGGGCGAGGCGGCCCGGGCGCAGGCCCTCGCGCGGGCGTACCTTCAGGACTATCACGCCGCCCAGTTCCTGGCGAGCGACGGCCGCGCAGCCGAGCCGCTGCGCCGGGCGATGACCGAGCAACTGGCCCGCTTCGGCCCGCTTCGCGGCGAGAAGGAGCCGCGGCGCGTGCAATTCAAGCCGGCCGCGCAGGGCCAGCCACAGGTCCCGCCGGCGAACCTCTCGCCGTTCGAGGAGTCGGCCGTCCAGACGTTCCTGCGCCACGCGGACGAGCGCCGACGCTGGCAGCCCTCCGGCGACGCGCTCCTGTTTGCCCAGGCATTCCGGGCCGAGGCCGAGTGCATCGCCTGCCACACCGAGTACAAGACCGGCGAGATCATCGACGTGGTGTTCCTGGACTTAAGCGCCCGCGAGGCCAACAAGACCGTCCTGGTGAACCGCCTCATGCTTCTGGTGGCAGGACTGCTGGTCGTCGGCTTCTCGATCGCCTTCTTCTACGCCGTCTTCCGGTACTCCGTGGTGCGGCCGGTGCGGCACCTTAAGGACGTGGCCGACAGGGTGAGCGAGGGCGACCTTAAGGTCCGCACCGAGATCGACACGGGCAACGAACTCCAGGACCTCTCCGACGCATTCAACCACATGCTCGACGAACTGGCGAAGTCCCAGGCCGACCTGCGGGCCGCCACCGAGGCCCGCGACGCCAAACTCGACGACCTGGCCAAGGCCAACGTGGCACTGTTCGAGATGAACCAGGTCAAGAACAAGTTCCTGACCACGATGAGCCACGAGTTCCGCACGCCGCTGAACTCGATCCTGGGCTTCGCGCAAATCCTGGTTGACAATCCTGCGGTGGCGGCCGACGCAAAACTGCTGCGCTACGCCCGCAACGTCCTCTCCAGCGGCCGGATGCTCCTGGAGATGATAAACGACCTGCTGGACCTGGCGAAGATCGAGGCCGGGCGGCTCCAGGTGCGATGCGAGAAGGTCTCGCCGCAGGACATCGTGGAGGTGGCCTGCGGCATGGTCCGCCCGATGCTGGCCGAGACGTCGCTGCGGTTCACCCACGAGGTTGACCCGGCCGTCCCGCTCATGATGACCGACGCCACGAAGGTGCAGCAGGTTCTTTATAACCTCGTGTCGAACGCCATCAAGTTCACCGAGCAGGGCGAGGTGCGGGTGGCGGTGCGGCCGGTTTTGGATGCGCCGGACGCGGCAGCGGCGGCGGCGCAGGCCGACGGCATAGCGCAGACCCTGGCGGGCGCGATGACCCGCGGCGCGGCAGCGGCAACGACACCGCTCCCTTACGGTCGCGGCTCTGATTCGGCCGCCGCCTCGACCCCGGCGCCGGCGGCGACCCCGGCGGCGGTCGCCGAGGCCGCGCCTTCGCGCGGCGGGTCTCCTGGCGCGCCGCGCGTAACCCACGTGGCCTTCGCCGTCGCCGACACCGGGCCGGGCATCCCGCGCGACGAACACCTGCGCATCTTCGAGCGGTTTACACAACTGGACTCCAGTTACACCCGGCGGTATCGTGGTACGGGCCTGGGCCTGTCAATCGTAAAAGAACTGACGGGCCTCCTGGGCGGCACGGTTACGGTCGACAGCGAGGAGGGCCGCGGGTCGGTCTTCACTGTGGTGCTGCCGGTGGACTCCAGCGCGGCCGAGTCGCGGAAGGCCGAGGCGGCGACCGCCGCCGACGCGTAGCAGCCTTCATGCCGTTCCGTTTCACCGCGGAGAGCGCAGAGGACGCGGAGGAAGACCTGATAAATATGTTGTTGTTAATTTACTCTATCCGTCTCTGCGTTCTCCGCAGCCTCTGCGGTGAGACGGAAGTGTGAAAAATCGGATGGGCGGGCCGACGCCAGGGTCCCGAGAAGGAGAACCTATGTCCATCCTGTTCCGCTGCCCCTGCGGGCGCAGCATGGTGGCCGAGGACGACCGCGCGGGGGCGGTCGTCATGTGCCCGAACTGCCGCCGGTCGCTGAAGGTGCCGAGCGGCAAAGACCGCGGGGTGCAGATTTCCAGCGCCCCTGCGGCCACGAAGGTCCGCACGTCGCGCCTGTGCCAGCGTTGCCGCAAGGAGGTGTCGGTCGATTCGCAGATGTGCCCGCACTGCAAGGCCATCCTGCTGGACGCGGCGCCCGTCGCGGCGGCGGCCCCTGCGGCCAAGGCGGTGCCGGTGGCCCGCCCGGCGCAGATCGCCGGCGCAGGGGGACAGCCGCTCCTCTACGGCGGCGCGAGAGCCTCGTGGTTTTCGCGCCTGACGCCCGGCGGAAAGGCCGGCGCCATCGGCGGCGCCGCAGGCTTCGTCCTGGTCCTCGTGCTCATCGGCTGCTTCATCTACTCCGCCTGGTACTCCGGACAGGTGACCGAGGCCCGCGAAACCGCCCAGAAGGCGGTCTCCCAGGGCCGTAAACTCGAAAACCTCGGCAAGTACCAGGACGCCTACGAACTCTACTGGGTGGCCCTGAACTACGAGGACTACCTGCGCGACACCCGCGAAGCCAGGGACGCCGATCTCGTTGACGCCGTCAAGGCCCGCATCACGGCCTTCCAGTACCTGGTGGCCCAGCCGAAGGTCAAGGGCTCGGTGTACTGGCGGCCGAAGAACCAGCAGGAATACGACCAGGCGATGTCGGACCTCCGCCGCAACTACCAGACCTACAAGGAGTGGCTCTCGGTGGTGGCCGACGCCGGCCTTGCCGCCGCCCAGTTCGCCCTGGCCAACCCCGCCAACCAGGCCGCCTTCGACGGGGAGGTCGGCAAGGCCATGGACGCCTACGTCAAGTTCATCAGCCAGACGACCGAGCAGCAGCGGGCCCAGCGCACCTTCCAGCAACTCATCGAGGGCCTGCGCAGCCTGTGCGGCGCCAACCGCAACTGGGCCAAGCCCGCAGAGCGCGAGAACTACCTCAAGAACACCGAGGGGTACCTGAACGCCGCCAAAGACTTCGCCTCGCGCGGCGACGACGACCTGTGGGGAAGGTAGCCCTACATCTCCTGCGAGAAGTTCGGGATGCTGTAGTTCGGCGCTTCCTGCGTGATGGCGATATCGTGGGGGTGGCTCTCGACGACGCCCGCGCGGCTGACGCGGATGAAGCGGGTCCGGGTGCGCAGGTCGTCGATCGTCGGGCATCCGCAGTACCCCATGCCGGCGCGCACCCCGCCGACGAGTTGATATACGAAGTCGGCCAGCGACCCGCGGTACGGCACCCGCCCCTCGACTCCCTCCGGCACGAGTTTATCGCCGCGCTTCTTGGCGTCGGCCTGGCCGTAGCGGTCGGCGGAGCCCTGGACCATGGCCCCCAGCGACCCCATTCCGCGATAGGTCTTGAAGGTGCGGCCCTTGTAGATGATCACGTCGCCGGGGGCCTCTTCCAGCCCGGCCAGGAGGCTCCCGAGCATGACGCTGGATGCCCCCGCGGCGAGGGCCTTCGTGATGTCGCCGGAGTGGCGGATGCCGCCGTCGGCGATGACGGGCACGCCCGCGGCGTCGCCCTCCGCGGCGCAGTCGGCGATCGCGGATATCTGCGGCACGCCCACGCCGCTGACGACCCGCGTGGTGCAGATGCTCCCGGGGCCGATGCCCACCTTGACGGCGCAGGCGCCGGCCTTCACCAGGTCGCGGACGGCCTCGGCCGTGGCCACGTTGCCGGCAACCAGTTGGATGTCGTAGTCCTTGCGCAGGCGCCGGACGGTCTCCAGGACGTTGGCCGAGTGGCCGTGGGCCGTGTCGACCACCAGGACGTCGACGTCCTGCTCAATGAGGCGTGCGGCCCGGTCGTAGTCGTGGACGCCGACGGCGGCCCCGACGCGCAGGCGGCCGCGCTCGTCGCGGCAGGCGTGCGGGAACTGGTGAAGTTTATCAATGTCTTTAATAGTAATCAGGCCCACCAGCCGCCGATCGGCGTCCACGAGGGGGAGTTTCTCGACCTTGTTCTTCAGCAGTATCCGCTCGGCCTCCTCCAGGCTCGTCCCGGGCGAGGCGGTGACGAGGTTGTGGCGGGTCATCACCTCCTCGATGGCCACCTCGGGGGCCTCAAGGAACTTAAGGTCCCGCCGCGTCAGGATGCCCGCCAGCCGTCCGTCCTCGATGATCGGGATGCCGGAGATGTTGTTCTCGTCCATCACCTGGCGGGCCAGGGCCACGCGCTCCTTCGGCCCCAGCGTGATGGGGTCGGTGATGACCCCGTTGGCCGAGCGTTTGACCTTCTCGACCTCGCGGCACTGGCCTTCGACCGGCAGGTTCTTGTGGATGATGCCGATGCCGCCCTCCTGCGCCAGGGCGATGGCCAGGGCCGACTCGGTCACCGTGTCCATGGCGGCCGAGACCACCGGAATGTTGATGCCTATGCCCCGCGTCAGGCGCGTGGAGGTGTCCACGTCGCGCGGCACGGCCGCGCTGAAGGCGGGCACAAGCAGAACGTCGTCGAAGGTAATCGCTTCGCCGATGATGCGGTCTTGCATGGACATGGGCTGCCCCTAATGATGCGCCGCGGCTGAACCCGCGCTGCGCCGCGCCGTTGCCCTTGTTCAGCCGTCGCCGGCACGGCGACGCAAACGCCGCGCCCGTCCAGGCCGCGGCTCCAGCCCGCGCTACGCCCGGCCGATGAACTCCGTCGTGCGGCGGGCGACGGCCTCGGCGTCGAGGCCGACGAACTTAAGGACGTCGTCCGCCGTCTTGCCCGACTTGGGCATCCGCCCGGCCGCGAGCGCCAGGACGCGCACGTCGCCCCGGCGTGCGGCCGCGGCCGCCACCGCGCTCGCGAGGGCGCCCGCGTAGTTGTCTTCGACGACCACCAGGGCCGCGCCCGGCCCGGCGCCGACGGCCTCCAGGAAATCGTCGGCCAGCGGCAGGCTGTAGGCGTCCACCAGGCCCGCCTCGATACCGGCGGCCCGGATTTTCTCGGCCGCCTTCTTAGCCTCGTGCACCATGTAGCCCCACGCCACCAGGGTTACGTCTTTGCCGCGCGCCAGCACCTTCTGGCCCACCAGGCGGAACGGCTCTTCGGGCCTGTAGAGGATGGGCGTCTCGGGCCGCAGGGTGCGCATGTAGGCCATGCCCTCGTAATTGGCGATGAGGGCCGCCAGTTTAATCGTGCTGACGGCGTCGCTCGGGTTAAGCACCACGCAGGCCGGCTGCCCCTTGGGCGTGCGCACGGAGGCGAGCGCCCCGAAGAACGGGGCGTCGACCACGCCCATCTGGCTGGGTCCGTCGGCCCCCAGGGAGATGCCCGAGTGGCTGCCCACCATCTTGAGGTTCGCGCACGTGTTGGCGGCCATCTCGATCTGGTCGTAGGCCCGGACGAAGAACTTGGCGAACGTGTTGGCGAAGGGAATCTTGCCGGCCGCCGCAAGCCCCGCCGCCACCGATATCATGTTCTGCTCGGCGATGCGGCACTCGATGAAGCGGTCCGGAAACTCCTTGCGGAAAATCTCGGAGAAGGTGGAGTTGGAGACGTCGCCGTCGAGGGCCACGATGCGCTTAGACGCGCGGCCGAGGTCCCGCAGTGCCAAGCCGTACGCCTGGCGCGTCGCGAGTTTGCCCTTGGCGACGGCCCCGGCGAACTTGGTGCCCTCGGCCATCTTAGCAAGGTCGGGGTCCGCGAGCGCGATGGGCGGGCGGGCGGCCTGTGGAATCTCGCCGCGCGGCAAGGGCGGGCAGAGCACAAAGTCGGGCTTCTTCGCGGGCAGCGCAAGTTGCGCCAGGGCCGACTCCAGTTCCTTCGCCCCGAGGGGCTTTCCGTGGCAGCCCACCTCCTGGAGTTCCTTGACGCCCCAGCCCTTTTTCGTCCGGGCGATGACGGCGACGGGCTTGCCCGTGGGCGGCCTGGCGGCCAGGGCCTTGCGGATGGCCGCCGGGTCGTGCCCGTTCACGGTTATGGGATGCAGGCCGTAGGCCCGGAGTTTCCTGGCGAGCATGGCGGCCGACTGCTGAGGGCTGACGTAATCGCTCTGGCCCATCTGGTTTGAGTTGAAGAGGGGGCGGACGTTGGTCAGTTTCCGCTCGGCGATGAAGTCGACGGCCTCCCAGATTTGCCCCTCGCGGCTCTCGCCGTCGCCGCAGAGGCAGTAGATGGTCTTGTCGATGCCGTCCATCCGGGCGGCGATGGCGAGGCCCGCCGCAACGCTCAGGCCCTGCCCCAGCGACCCCGTGGCGGCGTCGAAGAACGGGAACCCGATGGCGGGGTTCGGGTGTCCGTCCAGGACGCTGCCGATTTCGCGGAGCGACCGGAGATCGTCGACGGAGAGTTTCCGGCCGCTGGCGGGGTCCGTGCCCACCACGCCGCCCACGTCGGCGTACGCCGCGTAGATGATGGGCACGGCGTGGCCCTCGGACAGGACCAGGCGGTCGGCCAGCGGGTTCCAGGGGTTCGCCGGGTCGTACCGCATCGCGTGGTACATAAGGACGGCGGTGACGTGGGCCAGGCTCGTGGCGGAACTGGGGTGGCCCGACTCGGCCTGGGCGGTCATTCGCACAACGTGACGGCACAACTCGATGGCTTTATACTGGACGGCCCTGGCGAAACTCATGCCTCTCTCCTTGCCCCCGAAAACACGGCGGGCAAACCCCGGCGACGGCGGAGGTCTGCCCCGTGATTGCGTCCTGTTCGCCGGTGATATTTTCTAAACCACCCGCCGCCCCCGCGTCAACACAATTTCACGCCGCGCGACCGCCGCCAGGCCCTTCCGCTACGCCTGAGGGCCGCGCGAGGGCGGCGACGGCACGGGCGCGGGCGCACGCCGGAACACCTCGTCCCACACAAGCCG
This sequence comes from Planctomycetota bacterium, assembly GCA_016872895.1. Lineage (GTDB taxonomy): Bacteria > Planctomycetota > Phycisphaerae > FEN-1346 > FEN-1346 > VGYT01. The sequence goes on along the minus strand of VGYT01000062.1, from coordinate 550 downwards.
CGCCGTCGCCATCATCAGCATGAAGAGCGTGACGATGGCCACCAGCACCACAGTAAGGCCCGTGAAGCCCTTGAAGAAGAAGGCGTAACTGAAGCCGACGAGGTACACCAGTTGGGCCGCCCCCACGTACTCGTGGGCGAACTTCACGCCGGCCACGAGGCGCATGTAATTCACCACCATAAATACGCTCACGGCCGCAGATATCCAGAATGCCAGATGTATGTCGATGTGGTCCACCAGGTACGCAAGCAGGATGTGGAACGCGAAGAACCCCGCCGAGATAAACAGGTAGTGCATCGGGTGCAGCGGGATCTTCTTCAAAACCACCACGGTGAACATGACAGTGAAGAAGAAAAAGAGGCTCACGGGGGCGTGGAACGACATGCGTGCGGCTATCGGGCCGGCGTTCTCGCGGGCGGGCATCTCGATGCCAATGCGCTCGCGCGTGCTGCGGTTCTCGAAGTGCCACTCGGCCTTCGTGCCGCCGTCGGCCGGTTCGGCGGCGCGCGGCGTGGGGCTGACGCAGCCCTTCGGGTAATCTATGTCGCGG
>VGYT01000061.1 GCA_016872895.1 Planctomycetota bacterium | reverse complement strand
GGCGACCCCTGGGCAACTTGACAGGTTGCGCGGCTGCTCTCCTGAGCCGCCGCGCGAAGATCGGACCTGGCGCCATCGAAATCGCCGCCGGCGCGGCGGGTCGGGAGACCCGCCGCGCGGCGAGCGCGAAGGACGCGCAGCGAGCGCGAAGCGTGCGCCGGCGCGCGGCCGCTCCACGCATGCTTATCGGGGAAGGCGGCGAGAACCTTAAGCGATTTGCTGGCGGCTGCGCCCGGTGCGAAGGTACAGCAGAAGGCGATCCTTGAGGTTGTCGCGGGCGCGGGCAAGGAGGCTCTTGACGGCCATCGTGCTGCAACCGATGGTGCGGGCGATGTCGGCGTAACTCATCCCCTCGTACTTGTTCAGGACGACCGCTATCTGCTGCTTCTCGGGCAGCGTGCCGATGGCCTGGCGAACCTTGTCCTGGAGTTCGCCCTGGTGGAGGCGCTGGTCGGGCATGCGGGTCTCGGGGTCGGGCATGGCGCGCGGGCCGTCCTGCGTCTCGGCCATCTGGTCGATGGAGACGTCGTCGCGGCGGCTGGCGCGGGACCGCAGCGCGTTAAGGCTCACGTTGGCCGTGATGCGGAACATCCACGTAGAGAACTTGGCCGTCGGCTTGTACGTCTGGCGGGCGCGGTAAATGCGAAGGAAGACCTCTTGCGCCAGGTCCTCGGCGTCGGCGGCGTCGCCGATGAAGCGGTAAATCAGGCCGATGACGCGCGCGTGGTTCCGCTCGACGAGTTCCTGGAATGCCAGTTCATTGCCCCGCTGGAAGGCAAGCATCAGGGCAACGTCGTAGTCTGCGGCGGCCCCCCGTCGCCCCGCATGCTCGAATGAACCGGCAACTGCGGCAACGGCCTTGCCCATGACCTCACCCCATGCGGTCTCGCCCACGGGCCCGGCTCTGAAGTGGTAGGAAGGCCCTCGGGGTGAACCGAGCCCCGCCCCGCTATAAGATAAATACGACTTCGCGGTCAGTATTGCACAAAAAAACCGCCGCGCCAAGTCGAATCTCGCCACCTTCGCAACCGCTCGCGGGAATTCCGCCGAGACCTTTGCACCCACCTGCGGTTACATCCAGTATCAAGGGCCCGCGGGAACGGGGGCGCGGGGCCATTTTGCGCGCCAACGATGCGCGCCGCCACGAGATGCCTGCCTGCCGGCAGGCGGACCACAGGACGAATCGGAGACTGATTCATGACAGCGATTTCCCCCGCAGGGCCGGACAAGGCCAAGGTGGCCCCGAAGATCGCCACGAGCGACGACCTGGAGACCGTCAAGGCCCTCAACGTGGCCTACAAGCGCATGACCGAGCAACTGGCGCGCGTCATCGTCGGCCAGAGCGAGGTCATCGAGCAGGTCCTGGTGGCCGTCTTCTGCCGCGGGCACGCCCTCCTGGTCGGCGTGCCCGGCCTGGCGAAGACGCTGCTGGTGAGCACCACGTCGCGGCTGCTGCACCTGTCGTTCAAGCGCATCCAGTTTACGCCCGACCTGATGCCGGCCGACATCACCGGCACAGACGTGCTGGAAGAGGACCGCACCACGGGCAAGCGCATCTTCCGCTTCGTGCACGGCCCGATTTTCTCGAACATGATCCTGGCGGACGAAATCAACCGCACGCCGCCCAAAACGCAGGCGGCCCTCCTGGAGGCCATGCAGGAGCACATGGTCACCGCCGGCGAGACCACCTACGCCCTGCCCGAACCGTTCTTCGTCCTGGCCACGCAGAACCCCATCGAGCAGGAAGGCACCTATCCCCTGCCCGAGGCTCAACTGGACCGCTTCATGTTCAACATCACGGTCGATTACCCCTCGTCCGACGAGGAACTGGCCATCATCAAGCAGGTCACGGGCACCTACACGGCCGACCTTCAGGTGACGCTGACGGGCGAAGACATCCTGCGCCTTCAGGAGATCGTCCGTCGCGTGCCCGTGGCCGATCACGTCCTCCAGTACGCGCGGGACCTGGCACGGGCCAGCCGGCCGCGAACGCCGGAGGCCCCGGGCTTCATCAACGAACTGGTGCAGTGGGGCGCAGGGCCGCGAGCGGGCATCTACCTCATCCTGGCCGCGAAGGCCCGCGCGATCCTTCACGGCCGCTACCACGCCACCACCGAGGATGTGCGGGCGATGGCCCTGCCGGTCATGCGGCACAGGGTCATCACAACGTTCAACGCCGAGGCCGCAGGCATCACGGCCGACGAGGTCGTCCGGCGCCTCATGGCCGAGATCAAGCCGGCCGTCGAACCCGCGCTGGCCTAAGGAGCCCGCATCATGCCGGACCGCGGCGCCAAGCCGGGCTACATGCGGCTGCTGGATCCCGACGCCCTGGCCAAGATCCACCGGCTGGAACTGCTTGCGCGCGGCGTGGTGGAAGGGTTCGTCTCCGGCCGCCACAAGAGCCCGTACAAGGGCTTCTCGGTGGAGTTTGCCGAGCACCGCCAGTACGTTCCGGGCGACGACACGCGGGACCTGGACTGGCGCGTCTTCGGCAAGTCCGACCGATACTACATTAAGCAATATATCGAAGAGACTAACCTGCGCAGCGTCATCCTGCTGGACGCAAGCGGCTCCATGCGGTACACAGGCCAGCAGGCCGCCCGCCACGACGGGCGGCTGCTGTCGAAATTCGAGTACGCGCAGTTCCTGGCGGCGTCGCTGGCGCACCTGATGGTCCACCAGCAGGACGCCGTCGGGTGCGTGACGTTCGACACGCGCGTCCGCCGCTACATACCGTCGCGGGCGCGAGTCAGCCACCTGCGGGTCATACTCCAGGAACTGGCCGACACGCGGCCGGGCGGCGAGACGGCCCTCGCGCCCATCTTCCACGACATCGCCGAGCGTGCCCACCGGCGCGGCCTCATCATAATCATCTCGGACCTCTTCGACGACGCCGAGGAGATACTGAACGCCCTCCACCACTTCCGCTACCGCAAGCACGAGGTCCTGGTGCTGCACGTCATGGCGGAAGAGGAACTGACGTTCCCGTTCGACCGGTGGAGCCAGTTCAGGGACCTTGAGTTCGACGCCCGGCGCGTCCAGTTGGACCCGCGCTCGGTGCGGGCCGAGTACCTGGACCGCGTCCGCCGCTTCGTCCGCCGCCTAGAAACCGGCTGCGGCGAAATGGACGTCGACTACGTGCCCCTGTCAACGAAACGCAGTTTCGACGTGGCCCTCGCTCACTACCTGGCCAACCGCAAGGGACGGACAAAAGGATAACGGCGGGAATCGCGTCCCGGGTCCCGCCGTCCGGCAGAAAAGGTGACGTTGCATGTATCCGCTTGAACAAATATTCCTGTGGGGCCTCCTGGCGGTGGCCATCCCGATTCTCATTCACCTGCTGAACCGCCAGAAGGCGACAGTGGTTGACTGGGGCGCGATGCGGTTCCTGCTGGAATCGCTCACGTCGCGCAGCCGCCGCATTCTCATCGAGGAAATAATCCTGATGGCGCTGCGGTGCCTCATCGTGGCCCTGGCGGCGCTGGCGATGGCGCGGCTGTTCGTGCCGACGCGGTCGGTCATTCCGTGGGCCATCGTGCTGCCGGCGATGCTGACGGCGGCCGTCTGCGCGGGCATCGCCGCCGCCGTCTGGTCCAGCCACAGGGCGCGGTGGGCCCTGCTGGCCGCCGCAACCGTCCTCTTCGGCGGTTCCGTGGCGGCCACCGTGGTCGAGAACTACCTTCAGAGCCGCCAGTGGAGCCTGAGCGGCGGGGAACGCGACGTCGCCATCCTCATCGACGGCTCAACCTCCATGAACGTGGCCGTCGACGGGCAGACCAACTTCAAGCGGGCCATCGACGAGGCGCGGGCCGTCATCGAGGCCTGCCGCCCCGCCGACGCCGTCAGCATCATCGTGGCCGGGCCTGTCCCGCGGCCGGTGATGGCCTCGCCGACGGCCGACCGGAAGGAACTGGAGGCGGCCCTCAAGAAACTCGCCCCCACTGGCGGCTCGATGCGCGTCGCCCGCGCCCTTGCCGCCGCCGGCGCCAGCCTCGGCCAGGGGCACAACCCCGCCAAGAAGATCGTCCTGGTGACCGACGGCCAGAACGTCGGCTGGGACCTGCGCAACGAGTCGCAGTGGCAGTTCGTGGCCGCGGGCCTCCAGGAATTTCCCGTGCCGCCGCAGGTCGTCTGCCGCACGCTGCGCCTGCCGAAGACGCTGCGCAACGTGGCCCTTGCCGACATCCGCTTCTCGCGCAAGGTCATCGGCACCGACCGCCCGGTGCGCATCGACGTCACGGCCGCCAACGCGGGCACGACCGTCGCCGAGCCGCTAAGCATCGAACTGGCGGTGGACGGCGCCGCCGTCGCCCGCCAGGAGACGGCCGAGATGCTCCCCGGGGCGTCCGAGACCGTCCGGTTCGACCACCGCTTCGGCCGGCCCGGGCTGCACGTCGTAGCGGCCACGGTTCTGAGCGAAGACGAGATGCCGGCCGACAACGCGGCCGTGCGCGTCCTGGAGGCCATCGACAAGATGCCCGTGCTGGTGGTCGAGGGCGACCCGTCCACGAGGCCGCTCGACGGCGCCGCGGCGTTCATCGAGATCGCGCTCGCGCCGCTGGAGGACGAGCCGCCGGAAGAGCCGCGCCCGGCCGAGCCGCCCCCGCCCCCGCCGCCCGCCGGCAAACCGGCCGGGAAACCGGCCGAGAAAGCGAAGGACGCCGGCCCCCGCCCGGAAGAGCGCCTCGGACGCCTCGTCGCCCTTACGACCGTGCCGGCGCCCGAGATAACCGCCGTCAAGGATTTCCATAAGTATAACCTCGTCGTCCTGGCGAACGTGCCGCAACTGCCCCAGGCGGCCGCCGCCGCCCTCAAGGCCTTCGTCCAGGACGGCGGGGGCCTTCTGATCGTCCCGGGCGACAAGGTCGTCCCCGCCTTCTACAACGCCTGGATGAGCGACGGCGGCGAACCCTTCGTGCCGGCCGCACTCGCCAGGCGCCGCGCCATGGCCGACGCCCCCGCCCACCTGGGCCTGAAGACCTTCACGCACCCGGCCCTGGCGCTGCTGGCCGACGCCGCGCAGTCCGACGCGGACCGGGCGCTCGTAACCGCCTGCTGGACGCTCGACGTGGACCAGAAGGACCAGGCCGTCAGCATCGGCGGCCGCATGGATACCGGCGACCCCTTCCTTGCCGAGCGCCGCGTGGGCAAGGGCTTCGTGGCCGTCACGGCGGTGGCCCTCGACCGGCGTGAATCGAACCTGCCGTCGCTGAAGTGCTTCGTGCCCCTGGTGCACGAACTGGCCTACTACCTGGCGGCCCCGACCATGGCGCAGACGAACGTGCGGCCGGGGTCGGAGTTCATCGTGGAACTGCCCTGGAAATCGGCAGAGACGGCCCAGAAAGAGCGGGAGCGAGCCAAGCGCATGCCCCTCGATGGTCAGGCCGTCGAGGTCCTCACGCCGTCCGACCAGCGCGCCGCAGCCTCCGTCGCGGCCACCGACGCGGGCCTGCGGGTGGTCTTCCCGGCCACGTACGAGCCGGGCCTGTACCACGTCGTGCTGCCGCCGAAGGCCGCCGAGCATTACTCCCTGCCGCCCGCCGGCAAGAAGGGCCTGCCCTTCGTCGTCCTGGGCGACCCCGAGGAAAGCCGCCTGGCGGCCCTCACCGACGCCGACCTTCAGAGCACCGGGAAGTTCGTGCCCATATTCCGGGCCGAGACCACGAGCCACATGATCTCGGCCGTCACGGGCCAGGTGCCCGGCGAGGAAATGTGGAAGTACCTGGCCGTGGCGCTCGCGGCGGCGCTCGTGGCCGAGATCGGCCTGACGCGCTGGATCGCCGTCCAGCGCCGCATGCACATGATTGAAACCGTTTCGTTCGGGCCGGCCACCGTCGACGCGCAGACGTTCCGCGAGCGCGCCCGCAGCCTCCTGGCCGTCCCGAACCAGTCCTCGGAGCCACAACCGTAAGGGAGCGGTGCCGACGCGAGGTGCCGGCAACCAAGGCATGATGCTCGCAACCGGACAACATTACGTCCTGCCGCCGTGGATACCCACGGCGCTGGTGTACCTGATGGCGGCAGCCGCCGTCGTGGCCTGGGCGCTGGCGCACCGCGTCACCCGCAGTATCCGCGCGGCGGGTACGGAGACCCGCCGCGCATCAGAGGGTGGCCGCGCGCTCGCCTTCACGGCGCGAGTGGCCGTGGGCTTCGTGGCCATGCTGGCTGCGGCGCAGGCGATGCAGCGCGGCCTGGTGCTCGCCACGAACTGGCCCATCTGGCCCATCGCGCTCGGGGGGGCCGCCGCCGTAGAGGTCGTCCTGGCGCTCTACGCGATGGAGCGGCGGACGGTGCCTGGCGGCGTGGGCCTCGCGCTCGCCGTGCTGCGCGTGGCGCTGGTTGCCCTGGTGGTGGTCATGCTCGCGCAGCCGGTGCGGCCGTGGACGCTCGACAAGACCATCCAGCGGTTCGTGGCCGTTCTGGTGGACGATTCCGCCTCGATGTACGTGCCCGACTCGCAGTTGACCCCGTCGGAGAAGATGCGCCTGGCCGAAAAGTTCGGCGTCGCGGGCGTGCGCCGCGCGCCGGCGCTGGACGCCGCGGCCGAGACGCTCGAGAAGATGCGAGCCGACCTGTCGGCCCAGGGCGAGTGGCTGGCGTCGCTCTCGTCGGCCGCGCCCGACGAGCGCCAGAAACAACTCCAGGCCCGCCGCGATGCGCTCAAGGCGGCATTCCAGGCCGCCGAACAGAAGGCGGCCGACATCCTTGCCGCCGTCGCCGGGCCGATCGACCTGGTGCTCTCCCCCGACGCCGTCCTGCGCCTGGAGGACGTCCGCAAGCGCCTCGGCGCCGGGGTCCGCGACCGCCTGCGCGAGGCCGTCACCCTCACCGCCGCCGAGAACGCCAGGAACCTCGAGCGCGAGCACGGGCGGCTGCTGGAGGCCGTGCGGCAGACGACCGCCGATTTGGCGGACGTGGCCGCCCGCACCGCCGCCCTGGGCCAGACGCTCGATGAACTCGCCTACGCGGCCCTCGCGCCCGACCTGAAGGGCCGCGTCGATGCCGCCGCATCGCGCAAACGCATCGCCCTGGCGCGCGACGTCCTGCTTAAGCGCCCCGCCCTGGAGCCGGCGAAGGGCGACCAGGCCGAGCGCGGGCCGAGCCTGCTCGATGAACTCCAGAATCGCTACGCGGCGAAACTCTACACGTTCGCCTCGGCCCCGGCCGAAGTCGATGCCAAACAGTGGGCCGAGACATACGCGGCCGGCGGGGCCAACCCGCCCGCCGACGCCGCCGCCCTCCCCCCCGGCCAGCAGCAGACCGACCTGGCGAGCGCCGTCGAGAAGGTCATGACCGAAATGGCCGACAAGCAACTCTCGGGCGTCCTTCTGCTGACCGACGGGCGCCACAACGCCGCCAAGCCGGTCGAGCCGCTCGTGCGAAGGCTGGGCCTGGGCCAGGTGGCCGTCTCGTCGGTCGTCTTCGGCGGCGAGCGACCGCCCATCGACGCCGGCATCCTCTCCGTCGAGGCGCCCGAGACCGCCGCCACGCGCGACAGCATCCTTATGACCGTCCAACTCAAACTCGACGGCCTCGCCGGCCGCGAGGTCAAGGTCAGCCTCCTGGACGGCGACAAGACCGTCAACACCCAGACCGTGCGCGTTCCGACCGACGGTTACCGCGCCCGCGTGCAACTGGCCGACGAGCCGGAGGCGGCGGGCCTCCACCGCTACCGCGTTGACCTCGAGAAGTTCGAGGGCGAGGTCCTGACGGCCAATAACCAGTACCCCGTGGCCGTCAGCGTTACGGACGAACGCACCAAGTTGCTCCTCGTCGACGGCCGCCCGCGATGGGAGTTCCGGTACCTGAAGAACCTCTTCGCCACCCGCGACAAGACCGTCCGCCTCCAGTACGTTCTGCTGGAACCGGACCGCATCGACGGCGTGCCCCCCGCCACGAAAACGGAGGCGTCGGCCTCCCGTCCGCTCGACGAAGTCGAGGCCAGCCTCCTGCCGAAGGACGAGGCCGAGTGGATGAAGTTCGACGTCATCATCCTCGGCGACGTCGGGCCGAAGCACCTCACGGAACAGCACTTCAGGATCCTCAATAAGTTCGTGGCCGACCGCGGCGGCACGCTCGTGGTCGTCGCCGGACCCGTCTTCATGCCGCACGCCTACGGCGGCACGCCCCTGGCCGAGGTCCTGCCGGTCGTGTTCAAGAGAGAGGACAGGCCCGTCCTGGCCGGCCCGGAGAAGAGTTTCCGCGTGGCCCTCACGGCCGAGGGCCGCGAGAGCGTTATCATGCGCCAGAAGGTCACGCCGGAGGAAAACGTGGAAGCCTGGGACGCCCTGCCCGAAATCTTCTGGCGCCACCCCATCATGCACACCAAGGAAGGCGCAACAGTGCTGGCGTACGCCATGCCGCCCTCTCCGCCCGACTTCCTGCCCAAGCGCGCGGCCGCGGGCCCGGCCGACGGGGCGGCCGAGGCGGCGGCCGACGACGACGACATCCTCCGCAAACGCCGCGACTTCCAGCGCGAAAACGCACTCATCGCCTACCACGGCGTAGCCATGGGCCAGGTCATGTTCCTCGCCTTCGACCACACCTGGCGCCTGCGGTACCGCGTGGGCGACACGTACCATCACCGCTTCTGGGGGCAGGTGCTGCGCTGGGCCACGGCCAACAAACTCCCCGCCGGCACAGAGACGGTGAAACTCGGCACAGACCGCTCCCGTTACGCGCCGCAGGCGCCCGTGCGCGTGCGGGCCAAACTCGCACAGAAGGACTACACGCCCATCGTCAGCGAAGACGTGGCCGTCAACGTCTTCGAAGGCGACCAACTGCGCCTCCACAAGAAACTCCGCTACATCGAGAACTCCCCCGGCATGTACGCGGCGGAACTCGGCGAACTTCCCGGCGGCACATACCGCGTGGAACTCGATGCACCGCCCGCCAGGGCTGTCCTGGCCGAACAGAACGCCGAGAAGGTCAGCACCGAGTTCTCGGTCGAGCCGTCCACGCCCGCCGAGCAGGCCGAACTTGCACCCGACCGCGGCCTGCTCGCACGCTTGGCGGCGCTGACGGGCGGGACCGTGGCCGACCCGGCCCGCGCCGAGCGCATCCTTGCGTCGCTCGGCAAACCCACCGAAGTCCAGATTGAGCGACACGAGTACGTCTTGTGGGACTCCTGGCCGCTCCTTGTCCTGATGGTCCTGGCAGCCACCGCCGAGTGGCTCCTGCGTAAGAAAGTGGGGTTGGCATGATCCAGGTACCAGCCGATGCCGCCGCCGGCGCGCTGCCCCAGCCGATTGCCCAGGCTCTGAGGCGGCTCATCCGGCGCATCCGCGAAGTTATTCTGCTTCGCGGCATCTCGGCCGTCGTCGCGACGGCCGCGGCCACGCTCCTGCTTATCATGGCCATCGACGCCCGCGTCGTCCTCTTTTCGGACCTGGCCCGGTGGCTGCTGACGCTCTCGGCCCTTGCGGCCACGGCCGCCTCGGCTATCTGGTTCCTCATCTTGCCCCTGGCCCGGACCATCACGCTGACGGGCATCGCGCGGGCCATCGAAGAGCGCCACCCGGAACTCCAGGAACGCATCTCAAGCGCCGTGGAACTCCTCACGAGCCGCGACATGCCCGAAATCCGGGGTTCCCAGGCCCTCATCAACGCCCTGGCCGACGAGGCCTGCCGCGACGCCGCCCACGTGCGGCCGCGAGCAGAGGTGCCGCTGAAGTCGGCCCGCCCGTTCCTGCTGGCGGCGGCCGGGGGCCTGATCGTCTTCGCCGCACTGCTGAGCATTTACCCGAGCGCGCGGCGGCTGCTGCTGCGCGCGGTGGCCCCATACCTGAACCTGCCGAACATCTCGGCCGAGAGCATGCTGCGCATCCGGCCCGGCGACGCCGTCATTGCCGAGGGCCAGCGCCTCCAGGTCGAGGTCGATGTGACAAGCCAGGCCGTGCACAAGGCACAGTTCCGCAAACTCATGCCCGACGGGTCGGAATCCGCCGAGGCCATGACCGCCCTGCCGCCCGGCGAAAACGATGAGCCGCGGTTCGCCATCACGTGCCCGCCCGCCGCCGAGTCGTTCCGATACCGCGTCCACGCCGGCGACGCACTCAGCCGCTACTACACCGTTACCGTCGTCCCGCCGCCCGTCGTCAAGCGCCTGGAACTCCGGTACGACTTCCCGGCGTACACCGGCCTTGCGCCAGTGATTGAGCCGGACAGCGCGGGCGAGATCAAGGCCGTCGCCGGCACGGCCGTCACCGTGTCGGCCGTCACGAACAAGCCCGTCAAGTCGGCGGAACTCCAGATTAACGGCCGGCCCGCCGAGCCGAAGGCCGAGATCGCCACCGGCCCCGACGGGGCCGCCGTCTGCAAGTTCGTCGTCAAACTGGCCCCGCGGATGCGCGGCCGGTGGGCGCTAAACCTCAGCGACGAGTACGGCTTCAGCAATTCAACCGGCGAGCGCATCCTGGAGTCTCTGCCCGACGCGCCGCCCGTCGTCAAGATCCTCGCGCCCGAAGACAGGAAACTCCGCCTCAAACCGTCCGACCGCCTGCCCGTCGCCTACGCCATGACGGACGACTTCGGCCTGCGCGGCGCAGAGTTCTCCGTCGAGACAGACTCGCGCAAACGCCACGCCGTGCCACTGCCCCTCGGCGCACCCGGCGAAACGTCCCGCCGGCCGGCCGACGCCGGGCGCGCCGCCGCAGGAGAGGCCGCACTCGACCTGGCGAGCCTGCCCCTCCTGGGCGCACGCCAGTTCACCTTCCGCCTTCGCGGCACCGACAATTTGCCGCGAGACCTCAAGGGACCCCAGGAGGGCTTCTCCGAGACCGTGACCGTCGAACTCGACATGGCCGCCCCCACGTATGCCATGCAGGTGCTGGCCGCCGAGGAAGAGGCCATCCGCAAGGCCCTCGAAAAAATCCTCCACGAACTCAAAAAATCCAAGGAAGACTCCGTTCCCCTCAAGAGCATCCTGCCGAAACTCAAGGCCATGAACGAAGATGCCACCAAGCGCCTCGACCGCATGCGCGGACACCTCGGCACGGCCAAGGCCACCGTGGCCGAACTCCTGCCGCGAGTCCAGGAAGGCACTTTCACCGGCCTCGCGCCAAAGATGGCCAGCCTGGCCACGGAGGTCGACGGGGCGCACGACAAGTCCGGCCAGGTGAAACTTGTGGAGACGCCCGACGCGCGCGGCACGCTGGCGGCGCAGACGGACGTTCATATCGACCGCGCCATCCAGATCGTGCTCGAACTGCTCCAGCAGTTGCACGAGATGGCCGGCGCCGCCCGCCTGGCACAGTCGCTCGAGGACCTGGCGGACCGGCAGGAAGACCTCGCCGCCGCCAAGGCCGACGCCGAAATGGGCGCCGACGAGCCGCCGCTCTCCCCCTCCGACTGGCAGAAGGCGGAGGCCCAGGTCTCCCGCGACGTCGGCAGCCTCGTCCGCGACACCGCCGCCGCCCGCCAGGCCCAACTGGCGCAGGACCAGGCCCGCGCGAAGGACCTGGCCGCAGAGGCCCGCCGACTCCAGCAGGAGCAGACCGCACTGGCCCAGGACACGGCAAGACTCAGCCAGATTCAGCAGGTCGACAGCGCCCTGGGCGGCCTCGCGGCCGAGCAGGCCGCCCTCGCACGAGAGGCGGCCGGCGAACGCATCGCCGCCGACCAGTCGCCGCCCATGGCCGCCGCCGCTGAGAATATCAAGGCAGGCGCGCTCGCCCCGGCCGTCCAGCAGCAGAAAGCCGCCGAAGCGGCCCTCGCCCAGCGAGCGCAGACCGGCGCACTGCCCGCCGCCGCACAGCAGGCGACCGGGCAGCAGGCCGGCGCTCAGCAGGCCGGACAGCCAGCCGGACAGGAGACAGGGCAGCAGCAGGCCGGCGCCCAGCAGGCCGGACAACAGCAAGCCGGACAGCCAGCCGGACAGCAGACAGGGCAGCAACAGGCCGGCGCCCAGCAGGCCGGCCAGCAGCAAGCCGGACAGCCAGCCGGACAGCAGACAGGGCAGCAACAGGCCGGCGCCCAGCAGGCCGGCCAGCAACAAGCCGGGCAACAGGCCGGCGCTCAGCAGGCCGGGCAGCAGCAAGCCGGACAGCCAGCCGGACAGCAGACAGGGCAGCAACAGGCCGGCGCCCAGCAGGCCGGACAACAGCAAGCCGGCACTCAACAGGCCGGCGCCCAACAGGCCGGCGCCCAGCAGGCCACGCCGCAGGAGCAGGCCCGCGCCGGTCAACTGGCCGCTCGCCAGCAGGACATCCGCCGGCGCACCGAGGCGCTCCTTGCGCAGCGAAACCAAGCCGCCGGCCAGATCGCGCAGTCGCAGATGAGCCGCCTCAAGGCCGAGCAGACCCAGGTGGCACGCGAGGCCGCCCGACTGGCCCAGGCCGTGGCACCCGCCGGACAGCAGCCCGCCCAGTTGGGCCAGCAGGCGGCGGGCAACGCCCAGGAAGCCGCCGACGCCATCCCTTCCAACATCGCCGCAGCCGCCGAGAACGCCACCGAGGCGGGCCAGCAACTCGGAGCACTCACGCAGAACCTGAACCGCCAGGTCGCCCAGCAGGCCGCCGCGCAGGCCGCCGCAGGTCAGCAGGCTGGCGCCGAGCAGGCCGCCGGCGAACAGGCCGGCAGTGAGCAAGCCGCAGGTCAGCAGGCCGCCGGTGAGCAGGCTGGTGGTCAGCAGGCCGGCGGCCAACCCTCGGCCGGGCAGCCCTCGGCCGGCCAACCCTCGACGGGGCAGCCCTCGGCCGGGCAACCCTCCGCGGGGCAGCCGTCCGGCGGCCAACCTTCCGGCGGCCAGCCCTCCGGCGCGACGCCTGCCGCGGGCCAGATGCCCCAACTCGCTCAGCGGTCCGGCGACCTGGCCGAACGCCAGCAGGCGCTCGCCCGCGAGATGCAGGCCCTGGCCGCACAGCAACCTCAGCAGGCCCTCCTGGCCGAGCAGCAATCCATCCAGGCGCAGACGGCCGACCTGGCGCAGGATGCCACCGCCCTGGCCGAACGCACGCAGGCCGTGGCCCCGCAACTGGCCGGCGCAGCGCAGCAAGCCCTGGGCGCACTCGGCCAGGCCCAGCAGGCCGAAGGTCAGGCCGGCCAGGCACTACAGTCCAGTTCGCCTTCCAGCGCCACGGGCGCGCAGCACGCTGCGGCGTCGGCCCTCGGCCAGGCCGCCGGCGCCCTGGGCAGCCTCGGCCAGGCCCTCGCGAAGGCCGCAGGTCAGGCCCCGGCCTCGCCGAACCCCGTGGCCGGTCCCATGGCCAACGCGTACAGCGCCGCCAGCCAGGCCGCGCAGAGCCAAACGGCCGCCTCGGCCGCCGCCGCATCCCAGGCCATGTCGGCCGCCGCCGGACAGGCCATGGCCGCCGCACAGGGCATGGGCGTCCAGCCAGGCCAGGGCATGATGGGCCTGATGCCGGGCATGATGCCGTCGCAGACTCGCAACTCTCAGAAGGGCATCAGCGCCGTCGGCATCAACCTGACCGCAGCCAAGTTGGAGAGCCTCGGCATCAAACTCTCCGACTGGGCCCGCCTGCCGGGCGAACTCAGGAACCAGATTCTCCAGGCCGCCGAGGAGGCCGGACCGGAAGAGTACCGCGCACTCATCAAGCGATACTTCCAGCAGGTGGCCAAGCGCGGCAGCGCGGAAAGCGAGGCGAGCCCGCCATGACGCCCATGCGCACCCACATCCTGCGGCGGGGGGCGCGGGCACGCCGTTGCGCGACAGTGCGCCGACCAAGGGGTCGGCCCATCGCGGCCGCAGCCTGCGCAGCCGCAGTCCTGACCCTCCTGGCCGGCGCGGCACGGGCCGACACGGCCTCCCCCGCCCTGGCCAAGTACCAGGAGGCCCTCGACACATCGCTCGACCGGGCGCTGGCGTACCTGGCCAAGGAGCAGCAGTCCAACGGCTGCTGGTCGCGCGACGGCGGCCGCGGCGGTCAGCGCAACGCCACGGGCATCACGTCGCTTGCCCTCATGGCGTTTCTCGCCAAGGGGCACACGCCCGGCGTAGGGCCGTACGGAGAGACGATCAACAAGGGCATCGACTTCATCCTCCAGTCGCAGCAGACCAACGGCATGCTCATCCGCGGCGACAGCGGACACGGGCCGATGTACAGCCACAATATCTCAACGCTCATGCTCTCCGAAGTCTCCGGCATGGTTGACCCCGAGCGCCAGGCCAAGATCGACGTCGTCCTGCCCAAGGCCCTGAAGGTCATCATCTCGGCCCAGCAGATGCCCAAGGACGAGCGCAGCGCCGGCGGCTGGCGATACCAGGTTGACAGCCGCGACAGCGACATCTCCTGCACAGGATGGGCCATCATGGCCCTCCGCTCGGCCCGCAACAACGGCGCCGTCGTCCCCAAGGACGCCATTGACCGCGGCCTGGCCTACGTCATGAAGTGCCAGGACCGCAATTCCGGCGGCTTCGCATACCAGCCCGGCGGCGCCCCAGGCTGGGGCCGCACGGGCACGGCCCTGCTCATCCTGGAACTCTGCGGCCGCCACCGTGACCGCTACGCCCTTGCGGCGGGCGAATGGATCCTGCGGCACCTGCCCCGACGCATCGGCGACGGCGAGCACTTTTCATACGCCCTCTACTACTGCGCACAGGGCACGTTCCAACTGGGCGACGATTACTGGGACCGCTTCGCCGCACAACTCTACGACATCATGCTCAAGGCCCAGGACACGGACGGCTCCTGGCCTACCACCGGCGAAAACGAGGGCGAGGGCGGCCGCTACTACACCACCTCCATGGCCGTCCTCGCAATGAGCGTCTCCTATCGCCAGTTGCCGATCTACCAGCGATAGGCCGCCCCCGCACCCCCCGGCGCCGCGACCGCAAGGGAGCGGCGCCGTCTCAGACCCGCGACCGCCGTCGAAGCCAAGCGGAAATGATTTGCATATCCCCGCCCCGCCCGCCACAATCCTGGTGTCAGCACGGTGTCACAGCCGAACGCTCATCTTGCAGGATTCGCCGTATGCGCGTCCACCGGGCTGTCACCCTGACCGAAATGCTGGCCGTCACCGGCGGGTTGGCGTGCCTGACGGCCCTCCTGCTGCCCGTCCTCCGGCAGGCCAAAGACGCCGGCGACCGCGCCGCCTGTGCCGCGAACCTCGCGCACCTGGGCCAGGCGCTGGTTTTCTACGCGCAGGACCACGACGGATACCTGCCGGACTGCGGCGCGGCCTCGACGCTGGGCGGCCTGCCGCCGGCCGACGGGCGGCACTTCCCCAGCCGCTGGAACGCCCCCGGCACCTGCAACTGGCCGCACGTCCGCCGCGTGGGCAACCAGGCCAACCTCTGGCTGCTGGTGCGCGGCGGGTACGCCGACCCGCGGATGCTGGTGTGCCCCGCCACGGCCGACCGGCCGAGCCTGAACTGCGCCGCCGACCCGGCCGTCATGGGCTTCCTGGCCACGGCGCCCGACACGGGCCGGGCCACGGCGGCCGAGGACCGCTTCCTCCGCCGCATCGCCGCCGGACGCTGCTCATATTCATATCAGAATCAATTCGCGCACCCCGGGATTGACCCCGAGGAGGCCGACCCGCGCAACGCCACCACCCACATCCTCCAGCATCCGGCAAGCCTGGCCGTCCTGGCCGACCGGAACCCGTACACGCGGACCGACCTGGTGCGCCAGCCCGTGCTGTCGGCGGAGCGCCGGCCGCAGGCCAACAGCCTCAATCACCACGAGGCCGGCCAGAACGTGCTGTACCTGGGCGGCGAGGTGGAGTGGCACGATACGCCCCTCTGCGGCGCCATCGGCCCCGACGGCGAACACGACGACATCTACGCCCCCGAGCGCGGCGACATCGCCGACCCGCAGAACATCCCGCGCTCCGCCACCGACTCGTACCTGGTGCCATGAACCGCCGCCGACCGCATGCGCCCCGCCGCGGCGGCCTCCGCCCGCCCGGCTTCACGCTGATTGAACTGCTGGTCGTCCTGGCCATACTCGCCGTCCTGGCCGCGCTCCTGGCGGCAGCCGCCCTGGAGGCCATCGGCCTCGCCTGGATGGTCCGCTGCCAGGGCCAACTGAGGCACATCGGCGTTGCGTACCGGCAGTACCTGACCGACTCGGGCGGCGTGTGGCCGCCCATCCTCACAAGCGAGGCGCCGACGGCGCTGCTTGAGCGTATCGAGGCCGAGTCGGGCTACGCGCCCGCGCTGCGGGCCCCCGCCCGCGGCCAGCCCGGACCGCACTGGAGCATCGTCCTGTGGCCATACCTTCAGACGTTCCAGGTGTGCACCTGCCCGAACGACCCCCGGAAGGGCCTGCGGGGCGAAGAGGTCGTCGCGCTCCAGGGCCGGGGCGCCGTCGCGCTGGTTGACGCGCCGCCCGAAAGTTACGGCCTCAACATCATCCTCTTCCGCACCGCCGACGACATGCGCCGCCGGGCCGGCTGCGCATGGGGCACGCGCGGCGACTCGGACTACAGCGGCCTGACCAGTTGCACCACCCTGGCCGAGCAGCGGCGGCAGTTCCCCGCCCTCGACAGCCGCATACTCATGTTCTGCGGCACGGCCGGGCAGACCGTGGGCAGCCAGTACAACATTGCGTTCCGCACGTCGGGCCTGGTGGAGAGGTGGGAGTGGCATCCGCGGCGGGCCTCGGCCGCCTTCGCCGACGAGCCCGGCCGCGGCGCGAACTATCTCTTCGCGGGCGGGCACGTCGAGTTCCGCGACGAACTGCCCGGCCCGTGGGAATGGGGATACGACCTGGGCGGGGACCCCGCCGCGGACGCCGCATCGGGCGCCGCCTCGCCCTGAGCGGCCTGGCCACATCTCGCTGGCCCTATCACGGCGCCGCTTGGCGCGGCGGGTACGGAGACCCGCCGCGCCGTCTGCGAACGGCCTGTTCCGTTTTCCACCGCGCTTGACGCCGCGCGGGCCGCCGTCTACCATGCCGCGCAGCGAGGCGAGCGATGGCGCGGAAGGAACAAGGCCGGGTGCCGAAGCGGATCCTGCGCGGGCGGTGGGCGCCGGAGGCGTTCACGCTCGCCGGCCGGCGGTACGCGCTTGAGCGGGTCCTGAAGCACGATTTCTTCGCCGTGACGGGCCGGTACCGCGGCCCGGACGGCGAGGCGGTGTGCCTGAAGCACTATCACACCGAGCCGTGGCTGGGCGTGCCGCTTGAGTGGGCGGGGCGGCTGATGGCCGACCGCGAGGTCCGCCATTACCGGCTGCTTGCGGACCTGCCGGACGTGCCGCGGCTCGTGGGCCGCGTCGGCCGAAGCGCGCTGGTCCACGCCTGGGTCGAGGGCCGCGACCTGCTGGACCGGAAGGACCGCCTGCCCGACGATTTCTTCGACCGGCTGGAGGCCCTTGTGCGGGCGATCCACGCCCGCGGCATGGCGTATGTGGATATGAATAAGCCGGATAACGTGCTCGTGGGTCCTGGGGGGCGGCCGGCGCTCGTCGACTTCCAGATTTCCTGGGCCCCGCGGCCGTCGCGGGGGCCCCTGGGGGGCATCAAGCGCCGGCTGCTGGCGATGTTCCAGGAGGCCGACCTCTACCACGTGCGGAAACTGAAGCGCCTGTACCGGCCGGACCTCATGACGCCCGAAGAGCGCGCCGCCGGCAAGGAGCGCCCCTGGTTCCTGAACCTGCACCGGCTCATCGGCGCCCCCTTGCGCGATGCGCGGCGGAAGTTCCTCGAGTGGGTCGGCGCACGGTAGCGTTGCTGCACTTCCGTCAGCCGCAGAGGGCGCAGAGGCTGCGGAGAGGAAAGAGAAAGAAGGCGGGCGCTGCAAGACGAAGGCCAGCGTGTGCACGGCCGAGCGGTGCGCAAGAAAGTGGTGCGCGGGACAGGATTTGAACCTGCAAGGCCGTTTTGTGGCCACCAGCACCTCAAGCTGGCGTGTCTGCCAATTCCACCACCCGCGCACCTCAACTGACAAGATAGATGGAAAAGGGCCGGCTGTCAAGCGCCGGCGCGGAAATCGCGGCCGCGCACGCAAGCGTTACCCGGGAACCGGCGGGCCGCGTGCGCCGGGCCGCGCAGCAGGTCGGGAGAACCGCCGCGCGAAGCGCCCCGGAGCGCGGCCTTGCCGCGCGAGGCGCGCAAAAACGGCCGGGCCTTCCCGCGCTGGGGAAGGCCCGGCTCAAATGCAATTCCGGCAGCCACCTACTCTCGCCCCGAAGGACTACCATCGGCCGCAGCGGGCTTAACGGCTCTGTTCGGAATGGGAAGAGGTGTTGCCCCGCGCGTATGACCACCGGAAAATCCGGAGGCGCCTGGCAGGGAGGCGCCGCATATTTGATTGTCAATGCGTCGTCAGAATGGCCGCGGCCTTACGGTCGCGGCCGGGCGCTGAACAGGGCAAAGGGGCGGGCAGGAACCCACGGCCATGGCGGATGCGCTGAGGGTGACGTTCCCGGCTGCGGCCGTCGGGGGGCGGGGGGCGCGGGGCCGGACGCCGTCGGGCATCCGGAGCGCTTCCCGGCCGCGCGCGGGGCCGAGAGCCGAGAACTATTGTGGTCAAGTGATCGGACATTAGTACCGGTAGGCTAAAGACCTCTCGGTCCTTGCACGCCCGGCCTATCAACCTGGTAGTCTTCCAGGGTCCTCTCGTCCTTGCGGACCTGGATACCTCATCTTGAGGAGGGCTTCACGCTTAGATGCTTTCAGCGTTTAGCCTTTCCGTGCTTGGCTACCCTGCGGTGCCGCTGGCGCGACAACAGGTACACCCTAGGCACGTGCCTCCGAGTCCTCTCGTACTAGGGAGACACCCTCTCAAGTATCCTGCGCCCACGGAAGATAGGGACCGACCTGGCTCACGCCGGTCTGAACCCAGCTCGCGTAACACTTTAATCGGCGAACAGCCGAACCCTTGGGACCTTCTCCAGCCCCAGGATGTGTTGGGCCGACATCGAGGTGCCAAA
>VGYT01000060.1 GCA_016872895.1 Planctomycetota bacterium | reverse complement strand
CGGCGCTCCAGGAAATCCCCGACGTAAAGTATGAGACCTCCACCGCCGCCTGCCCCTCGAACCTGGAGTCCACGTTCCATATCAGCACCTGCGGCCGGTCGGCAGGGAACGTCGTGTCCAGCACCTCGATCTCGGCCTCATGCGCCAGCGGCCGGAAGTACGCGCTCGTCGGGTCAATAAGCGTGTTCGCCCAAGAAAACTCTATCCGGTTCTGCCCCTTCTTGAACGTGATGGAGCGCGTCTCGCGCACAAGCGTCAGGTCCTCCGAGTTGTAGATCGTCAACTGGACCGCGTCGCGCGGGGGAAGCGTCACAAGGTCAACGTTACGTGCCGCCGCCACGCCGGCCAGGAGCACAAGCGCCACGAGCAGAATCGTCGCGTGTCTCATGAGTTGCCTACCATTCATTCTTGAACAGAACGTGCAGAAGGAAGATGACCTCGTCGGGCTTCTTGTCGGCCTCTTTCGGGCCGGCCGGCAGCGCTATGTGGATTTCCACCTTCTGGGCGCTCTTGCGTTCGACCTTGGTCTTATCCGTGGTCTGGCCGAGGAGTTCCCAGGAAGCCTCGCGGTCCTTCTGCCCGCCGCAGAACTCGTTGCGGAGTTCGTTCATGTCTTCTTCGATGTCCAGCGTGCAGGCCTCTTTCTTGAAGTTCTGCATCTTGTACTGAACGATTACTTCCTGGTTGAAGAGGTTGCCGTGGATGGGCTGCCGCTCGTTTTTCTTGACGGTGCGTTCAATCTTGACGTCGCGTGCCAGGCCCAGGAACAGTTTCATCTCGTCGTCAATGGGGGTGAACTGGCCCCAGTCCTCGCCCAGGAACGCCTCATTCGGCGGCACGGCCTTGTCCTTGAGGAATATCCGCACCTTGCCGAACGGCAGGGGATACGTGCCCAGGACGACGGGCGCCTCGGCCCTGGCGCCGGCGGCCGCCGCGGGGGCGGCCGCGCCGGGGGGCTTCACGTTCTTCAGCACGTAATGCATCGTCACGTAGCGCTGGTTCGGCTCGTCGGGCACGGGCTGGCCGGTGCGCCAGTTGAAGACGAACTTCTTCCTGATGGGAACCTTGTCGAACTTGGCGACCAGGACCTCCTTGGCCTCGGCCAGGCCCATCTCCTTCTGGAAGACCCCGGCGAAGCCCGCGTACACGCCGGCCATGCCGAACTCTTCGCCCGAGAAGTTGTTGACGCGCATGTAGTGCCGCAGCGTCAGGGCCGACTCGTCGGCCTCGGCCGTTGCGCGGTAACTGAAGTTGCGGCGCAGGTTGCCAACGATGTACGAGATGCGCACGCGCACCGGCCCCGCGTTGTCGGCGAAGACCTCCCACACGAGGGCGTTCTCGCCGGGCGGATACGACTGGTTGATGACGCGGACCGTATCGCCCGCCACAAGCGGGCGGAACAGGATGGTCCACTTGTCGATCTGCGTGTTGGTCCACGAGAAGTCGATGTGGTTGGTGCCCTTCAGGAGCGTTACGATGCGCTCCTCCTCAACGAGCGTGGCGTTCTCGTTTTCGAGTTGGATTTCGACCCGCTCGCGGGCAGGCAGCGTGGCCAGTTTGATGCGGGCCGACGCAGGCTGCACCATCGCGGCCAATAAGGCCGCCGCGAGCATTGCCACCAGGAACCTCTTGCTTCCGTGCATGGAACCTCTCCTTACCCGATTCTGACTTGCCTGTGACAGGTGCTTCGACCGCTTTAGACGCCGCAGGGGCGGCGCAGGTTCCAATTTCTCCCAAGCCGCCCGGCCGGGCAAGCCTTTTCCCGCTTGCTCGCCCCGTTTGATTTCCCCCCGGCACGCCCGACCCGCGGCTGCTCGGCCAGGCGTTCAGCCGTCGCCGGAACGCCGCGGGCGCACGGTGCGCACGTGCTCGGCCGGCGGCAGGGTCCGGCCCTCGCGTGCGGCCCGCTCAAGGGCCGCCAGCAACTCGAAGGCCGCCTGCACGACCTCGACCGGGTCGAGCCGCGAGGCGGCCGCGCCCGCCGCTGCGTCGCCCCAGTCGATGCGCACGGCGGGGGCCGGCCCGTCGCCCGCCACGTGCACGCAGGGGACGGCCAGTTCCTCAAGGACGCCGGCCGCGCCCGGCGCGCCCAGAAGGAGCGCCCCCGCCAGCCGTCCGGCCCGCGCGTCGGCATCCAGCGGCGTGTCGGCGGCTGGGGAGGCAGCAAGGTCCAGGTACGTCCGCACGCCGCCCTCGCGCTTGGCGCCCCACGCGACCGTATGCCGCAGAAGGTCCGCCCAGAAGGCCGCTCCGGGCGGGGCGTCGGGCGGGCCGAGCACGACGGCCAGCGCCCGGCGGCCCAGGTCCGGCCGCACGTACGTGCCCAGGCCGCGGGCGCGCTCCAGCAGGCCCTCCCGTTCCAGGAGGGTCATGATCTTGTTTACGGTCGTAGATGATATCCCGAAGCGGACGGCCAGTTGCCGCTCCGTGGGCAGGCGCGCACCGGGCGCGAGGCGCCCCGACAGTATGTCGCGCCTGAGTTCGTCGGCGATGCGCGCGCTGGGCGTGTCGTTCACGGCCGCGGCCTCCCCGCGCGCTAACCTACCGACCGCCGCGCGGCAAATCAAGCAAGCGCGCCCGCCCTTTGCGGTACCGCGTTACTTACGGGGGCGACCATCACCAAGCGATGTGGCACGGCCGGCAGGCGGGCATGCCATCTTGGTCTGCCCCAGCAACTGACGCCGTAGGCGGCGGGCGATTTATTTCTGGCGGCGGGGGCGAGCGGGGCATACACTCACCGGCGCCTCGGACCACCTGACGGGGGGCGCACCGTGCACGGCGAAGAGGCGTACTTCATTTGTTTCGGCGTGGCCTTCTTCCTGGCCCTCCTGGCGGCGCTGCCCGTCTCAATCATTGCCCTGGTGCTGGCGCTGCGGGCGAACCGCGCGGCCCGAGATGCGGCGCAGCGGCTGCGGGACGTGCTCCCCAGGGCGCCAGAACGGGCGGCGGAAGCGCCGCCGCGGGCTGCGGAGCGGCCTGTTGTGCCCTGGCCCAAGCCGGCCCCACCCCTCGAGGCGCCGCCCGCGGCGCGGGTCCCGGAGGCCGCTCCGCCCGAGGCGCCAACGCCTGCCGCGCCGCCGCCGTATCGCCCTGCTGCCACCGGAGAAGCGGCACCCGCGCCGCCGCCCGCCGTGCCACGTGTCGGCGGGGAACCCCCACGGCCGGGCAAGCCGGCCGTGCCACGTGCCGGCGGCGCTGCGCCGCGGCCGGCCGTGCGCTGGGAGGAGTGGATCGGCCTGAAGGGCCTTGCGCTGGCGGGCATCGTCGTCGTTCTCATCGGCGCAGCCCTCTTCGCGGTGTACGCCGCAGAGCGGGGCTGGCTGGGGCGCACGGGGCATATCCGCGTGGCGCTGCTCGCGCTGGCCGGCCTGGGCTTTATGACGGCGGGCGAGGTCTTCGCCCGGCGCGCCTGGACGGTGCTTGCACGCGTGGCCACGGGCGGCGGCCTGGCGATGGAGTACTTTGCCGCCTTCTCGGCCTGGTCGCGGTTCCACATCATCCCGGAGCCGGCCGCGTGGATATTCATGGCGGCCATCACGGCGGCGGCCATCGTTCTGGCCGTCCGCTACGCGAGCCTGGCGGTGGCCATCCTGTCGCTCGTGGGCGGGCTGGCGGCGCCGCTCCTTATCCGGCCCGAGCGCGACCCGGGGCACGTCCTGTTTCTCTACATGATCGCGGTGAACGCGGGCGTCCTGGTCCTGGCCTACTTCCGCAAGTGGCGGGTGCTGAACCTGCTGGCCCTGGCCGGGACGGTCGTGAACGTGGCCTTCTGGCTCTCGGCCCACTACTGGCACGGCGGGACTGCGGCCGAGAAGTTGCCATTCATCGTTACATACATGACGATCTTGTGGGCGGCGTTCTTTGCGCTGGGGCTGATCTATCACCTCGTGGGGCGGCGCGACCCGTCGGACCTGGACCTGCCCGTTACGCTGCTCGCCGCGGTGGCGTACTTCACGGGCCTGTATCTGCTTTTGCGCGGGCCGGAGCACCACTGGCTGCTGGGGCCTGCGGCGGCCGTCCTGGGGGCCGTGTACCTGGGCGAAGGCCTGGCCGTGAGGCGGCTGGCCCCGGCCCAGGTGCGATTCGTCCTGCTCCAGGTGGCCCAGGGGCTGGGCCTGCTGACGCTGGCGATTCCCATCCAGTTAAACGGCGTCTTCATTCCGATGGCGTGGGCGGCGGAGGCGTCGGTGCTGGTGTGGTTCGGCCTTCGCACCTGCGACTGGCGTCTGCGGGCGGTGGGCCTGCTGGTGCATGCGGCATCCATCATCGCCCTGGCCTACTACGCCGACGAGGCGTGGCACACGAAGGGCGCGCTGGTGCTGAACGCCCGCACGGCCACGCTCGGGGCCGTGGCGCTGGCGATGGCGCTGTCGGCGTGGCTCTTCCGGCGTCGGTCCGACGGCAAGGTCACGGCGGAAGCCGTCGCCATGAGCGCCGCCGCCGCCCTGGCCCACGCGGGCCTGATGCTGGCCATCGGCGTAGAGGTCTTCCGCTGGCACGCCGACGCCGCGGCAGCGCTCCGGAAGCAGGTTCTCTCGGACCTTGCCGCACGCCTCGCGGACCTGCGGTGGATGCGCGACGCATTCCTGGCGTGCGGCCTGGCGGCATACGGCGTCGTGGCGGCGGGGGCGGCGGCGGCCCTGCGCCGCACGTTCCACCACGGGATGGCCCTCGTGGCGTTTGCGGCGTGCTTTGCCGTGCTCCTGGCGGCCCAGGCCGACCCGGCGCCCCGGGAATTGCCGGCCGTTTGGAACAGCATGGGGGCGACCTTCGGCGTCGTGGCGGCGTGCCTTGCGGCGGCGGCGCTCGTGGCGTACTTCGTGGCCACCGTGCCGCCCACCGGCCGGGGGCTGACCATCACGTACGAGTTGCTGGCCCTGGGGGTGGTGCTGGGCCTGCTTCTTGCTGAACTGCACCGCGCGGAGGAGTTTTTATCTGCCTCGGTCACGTGGTCGCCTTACGGCGGCCCAGCCGGGCCAGGGCTCGATTTCTGGCACTCGCAGGAAACGCTGCGCGACGTCGCGATGATACGCGCGGCCGGGCTGGCGGCCATGGGCAGCCTGGTGCTGCTGCGGGGGTTCTGGATGGGGAGCCTCGCGCACCGCATCGCGGGCCTGGCGGCGATGGCCCTGGGCGTCCTGGCGCTGGCGGGCGCTGTCCTCGGCGACTGGCCGGGATACTACACCGTTCTCTGGCAGCCGCGAGGCGTGGCCTTTGTGCTCCTTGCCGCGGCGATGGCCCTGGGCGCGGCCGGATACGCCCGGCGGCTGCCGCAGGAATCGCGGGAGCGCCGGTGCGTCCTGCCGGTGCTGGCGATCCTGGTGCACGTGGCCGTCCTGGCGTGTTTCACGCTCGAAGCGATGGACTTCTGGGACGCCCGCGCAGGCAAGTGGTTCCCGCACGAGGAACTGGACGCCTGGTACGCCCGCCACGCCACGCTGTCTGTGGGATACGCGCTGTACGCGCTGGGCCTGCTGGCGGCGGGCATCGGGCGGCGGGTGGTGCGGCTGCGGGTGCTGGCCCTGGTCATCCTGGCCGGGACGCTGGCCAAGGTGATGCTGCTGGACCTGTCGCGGCTGGAGGCGATATGGCGTATTCTGTCGTTCCTGGGGCTGGGCCTGCTGCTGCTGGCCGCGTCGCTCTTGTATTACAAGTACCGGCACATTCTGTTTCCGACGGAGCCGTCAGGGGCGGCCGGGGGTCAAGCCACGGCAGGCTTGCCCGGCCAGGGCGGCGGGCCTGCCGCCGGGGGCAAGGAGGGTGCCGATGCATCTGCCTGACCGCAAGCCGGGGCGCCTTCCCGGACTGCATGGCGCCTGTGCGACTTGGGCGTTTGCCGCCGTCGCCCTGCTGGCGGCCGCACCTGCCCGCGGCGACTTCGACCCGGAGGCGTGGCGGGTGGTCCGCGAAATCCGCGTCCAGGAGGGGGCGGCGGGCGGCATGGCCCGCGCGTTCCTCGACCCCGACGTGTTCGACAAGTCGGCCGGGCCGGACCTGCCGGACCTTCGCCTCATCCGCGGCCAGGCCGACGACATCGGCTACGCCGTCTTCGTCCCGCGCGAGGCCCTCCCGCAAGTCGTCCGCGCGGCCGCGAGGGTCTTCAACATCGCCAAGCGCGGCCAGGAGGCCACGGAACTCGTCCTGGACCTGGGCGAGGGGCCGCCCATAACGAACCGCATCCACGTCCGCACGGCGGCCCGCGATTTCGGCTGCGCGGTCACCGTGGAAGGCTCCGACGAGAATAAGACGTGGAAAACCATCCGCAAGGACGCCGCCATCTTCGATTTCGGCGGCGACATCCAGCGGCAGTTCACCACCATCGCCATCCCCGACACGCGGATGCGGTACCTGCGGGTCATCGTGGCGGCCCCGCCGAACGCCGGCCCCATCGACCTGGACGGGGCCGACGTCTTCCAGGAGAAGCCGCCCGAACGGGGCGACCTGCCCGCGGCGGTCGTCCTTCAGGCAGAGAGCCGCACAGACGACCAGCAGATGCGCGAAACTCACGTGACGCTCGACCTGGGGGCCCGGCACCTGCCCGCCCACTCCGTCACGCTCGTCACGCCGCAGCGGAACTTCTCGCGCCACGTGCGGGTCGAGGTCTCCGACGACATGAAGCGCTGGCGGCCGGCGGGCGGCGGCACGGTCTTCCGATTCACCGAGAAGTACCGCGAGGAGCGGCTGACGGTGACGTTTCCGGAGGCCTTCGGGCGGTACGTGTGCCTGAGGATCGACAACGGCGACGACCCGCCGCTGCCGATAACCCACGTGGAAGTCCAGGGCCGGCCGCGATACCTGTACTTCCCCCTTGAGGCCGGAAAGCAGTACCGCCTGTTCTACGGCAATCCCGACGCCCGCAGTCCGCATTACGAGTACGCGGCCGTGTTCGAGAAGTCTGACCGGCGTGCGGCCGTTGAGGCCCGGCTGGGCGACCCGCAGGCGAACCCGCGGTTCATCCCGACCCGCGCGGCTGCGCCGCCGCCGCCGTGGCTCGTGCAGAACCAGTGGGCGCTGTACGCGGCCCTGGCGGTGGTGGTGGCGGCGCTGGGGCTGATTGCGCTGCGTGCCCTGAGGCAGCCGCAGGAGGCGCAGCCCCCGGCGGGCGGGTGAGAAAGGGCCCGCCGGCGGGGCCGGCCGGCTTCTCCAAAAAGGTCATATGCGTATTTGACAATCCGCGGTCTCTGTGGTATACTTGGGCGTGTGTGGAACGGTTGGCGTCATTGTCGTCCGGACGCCTGCCTGCATGTCCCAGGTCAGCAACTTCGCCGCCAAAGGGAGCGCGCCACGAGCGCGGGGCGGGTTGTGCGGCGCCTGGAGAGCGTTCGGCGGCAGGCAAGCCGAACGGTAGTTGTTCCGGGGGAGCATTGCCGTGACCGAGGCCATCCGGGAGGGATTTGGCCTCGGTCTTTTTTTCTGCGCCCGGGCGCCCAAGCCGCGGCGCCTATCCGAGCCGCTCTCCGTGGGTGGCGTGCCCACAGCCTGCCCGCCGCGGCGGGCCGCCGTTGCGTGGGCATGCATGCCCGCGGAACGGATGCCGCGGGCACGCCATCCATCCGCTCCCTCACGGTCGCGGCTCCGCCTCGTAGGTGCGGACGGCATCCTCGCCCACGGTGGCCCACCGGCCGCCTTCCTCCAGGATGACCGTCAGCCGCGCCCAGGCCTGGCCCGGCCTCAGGTATGCCACGATGCGGCCGTCGGAGCGCTTCGCGCCCGTGGCGCCGGGGAGTTCCCTGACGATGGCGTAGGAGGGCGCCTCTGCGGCATCCGGGGCGGGCGGGCCGCTCCGGGCGGGCCCGCGTCGGTAGGCGTAGTGGAGGCGCGCGGGGTCAAGGTACTTCGGGGCGAGCGCTTCGACGGCCGCCGGCCTGGCGCCGCCGTGGTCGGCGGCGTAGGCGGCGAGGGCCTGGGCGACGGCCTGGAGGTCCTGGGCGGCTTCCGGTTCCAGGTACTTGCGCGAGGCCACCTCGGCGTGCATCTCGCCGAAGACGACCACGCCGATGGCAACGATAACGACGGCTCCGAGGCCGACGACCTTCCGCCGCGCGGCCGCGCGGTCGAAGTCGCGCCTGCGCTGCCTGGGCCGGGGCCACATAAGCCAGACGATGCCCCCCGCGGCCGCCAGCCCCGCCGCCGCCATCCACGCGTAGTGCAGGATGCGGTTCGTTTGCCAAGCGGCCGTGACCGGCAAGGCCAGATGAAGACCCACGAGGGCCGCCGCCGCTGCGGCGGCGATGGCGGCCAGGACGAGGGTCTGTCGGGGGGTCATAGGCGGCTCACTGTGGCTGTGCAATGTTCGCGGCCTTGGCCCCCGGAGGCGCCAGCCGACCGCCGCCCAGAACGGACCGCGAGGCCTCGGCGATCAGCCAGACGGCCAGAACCAGCAGGAGCGTCCCGGCGACCCCGACGATGACCGTATCGGTCACCAGGTCGCCGCGACCCGCCAGTCCCGCCCAGAACGGCCACGCTTGGGTCACCAGCGACCACAGGGCCATCACCATCATCAGGGCCATCGGCACCAGGACGAAGACGGCCCGCCTGCCGGTGTGCAGCAGCCAGATGGCCACCGCCATCAGGGTCAGGCTGGCCAGCAACTGGTTGCTCGCGCCGAAGATGTTCCAGGCCACACGCCACGCCTGCTCGCGCTGGATGAGCAGCAGGAACGCCAGGGGCGCAGCCAGCGTGGCGGCCGTCGCCACGAACCCGCCGACAAGACCTTTCCAGGCCAGGAGTTCCTGTAGGATATAGCGGGCCAGGCGCGTGCACACGTCCAGCGTGTCGTAAACGAATGTCGAGAAAGCCAGCAGCGCAAAGCCCAGCCCCACCTTGTACGGCAGGCCGAACATCGCAAGGTAGTTGGCGATGCCGGAGGCGTAGATCATGTTCGGGCCTTCCTTGCGCGCGGCGGGAGCGTCGGCCGGCGCAAGGGCCATGACCGTAGCCAGCGCCAGCACCGCCACCAGCCCCTCCAGGAGCATCGCACCGTAGCCGACGCGGCGGGCGTCGCTCTCGCGGGCCAACTGCTTCGACGTGGTGCCGGAACTCACGACGCTGTGGAACCCGGAGCACGCCCCGCACGCCACCGTCGTAAACAGGAAGGGCATCATCGGCAGAGCGCCGCCCAACAGGCCGCCCGGCCCCTGGTCCACGACCGCGTCATACCGGATGCCGAACTGGCCCGACAGCGCGCCCACCAGCCCAACCGCCACAACCAGGTACAGAAGCCACCCCCCCAGGTAGCCGCGCGGCTGCAAGAGAAGCCACATCGGGATCACCGACGCCACAAAGCAATAGGCCAGCAGGATGGCGTCCCACTGTTTCCCGGAGATGGAAGCAAGGGCATCGAGCCAGGGCTGCGGCAGGTTCGGACCCAGCCAGACGATAAACAGGACCAGCGGCACGAAGATCGCCGTCGTCAGCCCGAGCGGCGCCTTGAACTTGTAAAGGAGGATGCCCATCACGAAACCCGACGCCAGGTACAGGACGGACGAGGCGGCCACGCCCGGACCGTACGCCTCGCCGCCCGAGACCGCGCAAAACGTCTGCGCCGTCACGTCGGTGAAGGCCACGATGACGTACACCAGGCACAGCCACACGAACGCCAGGAACAGGACGAACGACGTGCGCGAAACGTGTTCCTTGACGATCTCGCCGATGCTCGTCGCACCGTGGCGCACCGAGGCCACGAGGCTCGTGAAGTCGTGCACCCCCCCCACGAAAACCGCCCCGCAGATGATCCACAGCAGGGTCGGCAGCCACCCATATGCCAAGCCGGCCAGGACCGGACCGACGATCGGCCCGGCGGCCGCTATCGCCGAAAAGTGCTGGCCCAGCAGCAGGCCCGACCGCGTGGGGATGTAATCAACGCCGTCGTTCACCCGCACGGCAGGCGTGGGCCTGCCGTCGTCAATACCCACCTGCCGCACCAGGAAACGTCCGTAGTACCGGTAGGCCAGCAGGAATATGAGCATCACCGCCACGACGACCCAGGCGATCATGACCTTCTGCCCTCAAGACCGGCCCGATGTTCCGCGATAGTGTAGGAGCCGCGGAGCCGGCAGGCAACTGCTTTCCCCCTGCCGCGGCCCGAAAAAAACGCGCGGCGGGCCGGCCGGCCCGCCGCGCGCCGTGTCATTCTTACCTAGTTACTTAGTTACCTGGCCACCTCTGTTCTCACGCCCACCACATGCCGCCGGTCTTCTCGGTAAGGATGATGTTCTTCAGGAACGCGACGGCCTTCTGGAACCCCTCGTTTACGCTCATCAGGCTGTCCTCGTGCTCGATTGAAAGCGCCCCGTCGTAGCCGATGACGCGCAGCGTCGAGACGAAGTCGCGCCAGAACGTCTCGCCGTGGCCAAAGCCGATCGTGCGGAATATCCACGACCGCTCGTTCTCGTTGCCGTAGTGCATCGTGTCCAGCACGCCCTTGAAGGCCGTGTTCGGGCCGTCGATGCGGCAGTCCTTCATGTGCACGTGGAACACGCCCTTGCCGATGGCCTTCAGGCTCACCAGCGGGTCCATCCCCTGCCAGAACAGGTGCGACGGGTCGAAGTTCGCCCCGATGTTCGGCCCGCACTCCTTGCGTATCCGCAGCAGCGACTCGGTGTGATACACGCAGAACCCGGGGTGCATCTCGAAGGCGATGCGCAAGCCGTGGTCCTTCGCCAGCGCCGCTTCCTTCTTCCAGAACGGGATGAGTTTCTCTTCCCACTGCCACTTGACGGCGTCGGAGAAGTCCGGCGGCCAGGGACACGTTATCCAGTTCGGGACCGTGTCTTTCGGCCCGCCGCCGGGGCACCCCGAAAAGCCGATGACCGTCTTTACGCCCAGCATCTCGGCCAGCCGGAAGGCGTTGTGCATCACCTCGATGTCTTTCCCGGCGAACCCCGGGTCCGGGTGCAGGGGGTTCCCGTGGCACGAGAGGGCCGAGATCTCCAGGCCCCGCCCGGTGATCTTCTTCTTCCACTCGGCGGCCTTGTCCTTCGACGCCAGCAGTTCCTGGACCGGGCAATGCGGGCTGCCGGGATAGTTGCCCACGCCGATCTCGACCGCCTCCAGGCCGCTCTTCTTGACGTAATCCAGGGCCGTGTCAAACGGCTGTCCGCCGAACAGCGCCATGAACACACCGAGTTTCATCGCGAGTCTCCTTTCACGTTGACGTTTCGTCACCCGAGCCGCGCTACGACAGTTTCAGTTTCACCGGCCTGGCGCCCGCCTTGCTGCTCTTTACGGCGGCCTCGATGAACCGCATGTGCATCACGCCGTCGTGCACGTTGGCGTACCTGGAGCCGTCGCACGCGAACGGGCGCCCATCGTTGTACAGGCGCACGTCTTCCTCGAACGACTTGTGCAGCCGCCGGTAGGCGTCGTGGAACGCCTCCAGGTGCCCCGACGGTATGGTCGGCTCGGCCCCGACCCAGTCGGGCAGGTCGCCCAGGAAGGAGTCCTTGCCCTTGAGTTCCCCCCGCCAGTACTGGCGGTCCGGCTCGCCCGGCAGGCGGACGATGAAACCTTCTGCCTCTTCCTGCCGCCACACGAGGCTTCCGCGCTCGCAGTTCACCTCCAGGCCCAGGTCGTTCTTGTGGCCGATGCATATCTGGCTCGCGCGAACCAGGGCCCTGCCGCCGTTTGAGAGTTCGCAATATGTAGTGAAATGGTCGTCCAACTGGCGGCCCTTGAGGAACGTTTCGACTATGCCGCGGACGCTGGTCACCTCCAGGCCCGTCACGAACCTCAGTTGCATGTATGCGTGGCTGCCGATGTCGCCGCCGCAGCAACTTGCGCCCGCCATCTTCGGGTTCGTCCGCCACGAGGCCTGCATCTGGCCCACCGTCTCCAGGCGCGTCGCCAGCCAGCCCTGGAGGTAGTACGCGTCGGCCCACCGCACCGCGCCCAGTTTGCCGCTGCGGATTATCCACCGGGCCGCCCAACTGGACCAGTGCCCCAGGTACGTGTGGGCGATGCCGAAGGGCACCTTGCGCTTCCCGACGGCCGCCTCCAGCGCCTCGGCCTGCTTCGCCGTGATGGTCAGCGGCTTCTCGCAGAACACCGGGATGCCCGCCTTGATGCACTTAAGCGCAGGGTCGAAGTGCACGAAGTTCGGCGTAACGATTACCACGTAATCCACGCGCTGGCCGGCGGGCTTCCCCGCCTGGTCGGCGATCATCTCATCGTAGGATGGATACCCCTTGATGGGATAGGGCCACTTCCCGGCCTCCTCCATCGCCACCCCGGGGTCCTCGTGCAGCGCCCCGCACACCACCCGGCGGGTGCCGTCCATGTGGATGGCCTTCTGGTGCGGGTTCACGATGAACGCCCCGCGCCCGCCGCCGATCAGGCCCACGTTCAACACTCGCTTTGCCATGATAGTTTCCTCCCGCCCCGCCCTTCTTGTTTCCGTTGACCCCGGAACTGCGGACTTCGCATGTTAGCCCGGCGCACAGCGCATGCAACAAAATTCGGGGCATGAAACGCCTGACGCCTAGCCGTCGCCGTTGTTTAGCCGTCGCCGGTACGGCGACGCAAAGGGTCATCGGCGCCCCCAGCACGTCCCGCGGCCGCGCCGGCCGCGGCTACACGGCGCCGACGGCCGCGCCGGCATCCCGTCGCCTACTCCGCGCGGCGGCCGCCGACGACCTCCACCACATCATCCTTCGCCAGGTGCCGCCGGTCGAGGCGATACGGCATGCCCTCCGGCAGCGCGGCGCGAATCTCGTGCCGCCCGCCGCGACGCCGGATGGAGACCTCGACGAACCCCCTGGGCGTCCACGCGCGGCCGCTCAGGCCGTCAAGCCCGGCGGGCATCGGCGAGAGGCGAAGCGCATCAAACCCCGGACGCTCCGGCTGGACGCCCAGCATCCACCGCACCGCCATCGCCGGCGGCCAGGCGCCCCATCCGTGGCAGAGGACCGCCGGCGGAAGGCCGCCGTGCGGCCCGTCGCCGCCGCCGTCGCCCGCCGCCGCACGGGTACTGCTCGCGCCGGCGCCGGCCGCCTCGCGCGGCCCGGGGAGCGGAAACACCTCCGGCACGGTCGCCAGGCCCGCCCGCGCCATCCCCCCGAAGTACCGCCGCACCAGCGCCAGCGCCTGTTCCCCCTGGCCGCGCTCAAGCAGCGCCTCGGCGGCAAAGAACTTGACGTACGGAGTTTCGTGCGGTCCCCACGGGGCGGCATCGGCGGCTTCGCGCGGCCCGCCAATTGCGGAGGGCGGGCCGCGCCAGAAGGCCGACAGGATGCGCCCGGCCTGCTCCTGGCTCGCCAGGCCGCCGTACAGGGCGTAGTAATTCGTCTCGGCCGACGCGCGGGTGCTCTTGCGCTCGTACAGGCGGCAATCGACAAAGAGACCCTTCGACGCGGACCACAACCGCTCGCGCGCGGCGGCCGCGACCGCGTCCGCCTCCGCCCGCCCCTGCCCGGCGGCCTCGTGGTTGCCCAGGAACTCCGCCACGTCGGCCGCCGCGCGAAGCGCACGCACGTACAGGGCCTGCCACGCCGTCACCACGCCCTGCTTGTGGATGGGCGAGTAGTCGAGCATCAGCCACCACGGGGCGCGATCGGGCTTGTTCTCCAGCAGGCCGTGCGCGTCGCGGAAGGAGGCCGACCAGTCGAGGCACCGCTCGGCCGCCGGGTACAGGTCGGCCGCGAGGGCCTTCTCGCCCGTCCACGCCACGCAGTCGGCCAGCCAGATGACCCACAAGAGGTTCCAGTCGGGAACGACATATTGAACGCCGCCGGGCACGACGCCGCGGAAGAACCCGTCGTCGCCCTGCTCGGCCGCGAAGGCCCGCAAGGCGGCGGCCTCCAGGTCGGCCCGCCCCAGGAGCACCCGCGCCGCCTGGCCCAGGAAGTACGCCGCCGGAATGCTCTGCTCGGCGTCGCGCCCCGGGCTGCCTTCCAGCGTGTCCTGAACGCAGGCGCGGACCGTGCGGGCCGCCAGGCGCATCGCCGCCGCAAGGTCCGCATCGTCGGTCTGCGGAACGGGCGGCGGGGCCGACAGCCGCGACGTCCCTCGCACGCCCAGCCGGTGCACAGTGAGCGTCCCGCCGTCGCTCCGGGCCACCAGGGCCAGGTACCGCAGCGCGCGGCGGCCCACGAGTCGCACCGTCTGCCGGCCGCCCGCCAGGATGAGCCGGTCGGCCCGCCTCATGCCGCGATGCAGCGGCGCAAGGTTGCAACCGTCGTCGAGCCCGTCGGCCCAGGCCAGGTCCAGGAATGCCCCGGCGGGGCCTTCAACATCGAGTTCCGCGCGGCCGACGATTTCGTCGGCGAAATCGTAGATGACGAACTCGCCGTCCTTCAGGACGAGCCGCCCTTCACCTTCGACCTCGCCGCGCCCCAGCCTGCCGCCCTGGCCCGCCGGTCCGGCTGGGCGGGCCGTGGCTTGACCGCCGCCCCCTTCGCACAACGACCCGGCCCCGCGGGCGGCGCGGCGGCTGGGCGTCCGCACCTCCCAGGCCAGTTGGCACGCCGGGTCCGGGAACGTGCGCGAGTTCGGCCGCGGCGTGTCGGGGATGCTTCCGTCGCCGCAGGGGCACAACTGATCAAGGACCACGTGCCAGTCGGCCAGGCCGCCCGTCTTCTGGTCCGGCGAGAACTCCACCGGCAGCCCCGCGCCCGTCCGCGGATGGGCCAGCCGCACCGCGAAGCCCCACGAGCGCCCGGGGTCGTAGATGACCACCCCGACGGAGTTCCAGCCTTCGTCCAGGGCGACCTCGGCCGCCTCCGTGCGGCGGCCCTGGCCGCGATGGACGCCCGCGTACTCGTCCTGCTCGCCGGGCTGGAGCCACACCAGGAAATCCTCGCGGTATCCCTGGCGGAGGGCCTGGCGGTTGTTGACGTACACGGCGGCCGACTCGTCGCAGTCGAACGCCAGCCGGGCCTTCTGCCGCCTCCGCGAATACACAAATGTAGCCGCGTAGAACTCTCCGTGCCGGGCGTTCGGCGCGGCCAACTCCAGCGGGATGGCCGTCAGGCCCCCCGGCCAGCGGACGCGGCCCGCGCCGGCCACGGCCCGCGGCCGCACCAGCGCCTCGGCCAGGCGCGGCCAGGCGCGCTCGCGCACTCGCGGGGGCGCCGTGCTTTCGCGCCGCCCGGAAAGCATGGCCGCGGCCCCCCGGGGGGCATGCTTTCCCAAGCGAAAGCACGGCGCCCGCCGCACTTCGTCGGCCGGCGCCCAGCGGCGGTCGTCGAAGCCCGCCGCCGTCCAGCCCGCCGGCTCGCGCCGAAGGTCGCGGATTTCGGCGAACCCGGCGGTCCAGCAGAGCCGGGGCGCCCTGCGGCTGAAGTCCTCGGCCTCCGCCGCACGCCACCGCCGGTCCGTGACGATCGTCTCGGTCCGGCCGCGAGTGCTCGCAGCCGCAAGTTCCAGCCACAGCCCGCCCGCCGTGCGCGCCCCCTGCGCCGTGCCCACGTGCAGGTTGTGCGCCAGCACCGCGATGACGTTCCGGCCGCGAACGAGGCCCAGGTCCGCCTCCGTGTACACGTCCAGGAGCGGCTCGTCGGGCGCCGACGGCGCCGGCCCGCAGCCGACGTGCCGCCCGTTCACGTAGAGGACGTACTCGCTGAAGGCCGTCACGCGCAGGCGGGCCGCGGCCGGGGCGAAGTCCAGCGTAAAGGCGCGACGGGCGCGCATGTAGAAATCCTCGCCGGCGCACTCGGCGGCGATCCATATCCACTTCGGCTTGCCGGCGGCCCTGGCCATGTCCGTCCCGAGAAACCCCTCAAGCGAAGAACCTCAGTTTAAGCCGCTCCGCAGGCCCGCACAAGCGAATTGAACGCCGGCGATGGCAACCCCCGTAAGCAACGCAGTACGTCGGCGAAATTAGGGCGGTGCTGACGCAACGGCAGGCGGGTTCAATACTCCGGCAGGCAAACGCATCCGGGGAGGGACCGGCCATGTCCGAAACCAACTCGATTCCGGGCGAGGTGCGCCTGGTGTTCGCGTGCTCCGGGGCGGTCGACGTGGGCGAAATCGCCGACCGCGCGGCCCGGATGCTCAACCGCGAGGGCGCCGCCCGCATGTACTGCCTCGGCGGCATCGGGGCGCACCTGGATGAATCGCTGGCCGACGCCCGCAAGGCCGGCCGCATCCTTGCTATCGACGGATGTCCACAAGATTGCGCCAGGAAATGCCTCGAACAGGCCGGCCTCGCCAACATCCGCCACATGCGAATCACCGACCACCAGATGGAAAAGGGCAAGACCCCCGTCAGCGTCCACAACGTCTCCCTGGCCGCAGACCGCGCCCGCCACGCCCTCCTGGCGCTCTAGGCCCGCACGGGGCGGATTTTGTCCGGACGGGTGCTTGACCGCCGATGCCCAAGACTTATGATGGTGACGCCGGGCTTCCGCGCCGGAGGTAGGCCATGACCGCCAAGCAAGTGACGAGCCGAGCGCTGCGACTGTCGCCGCGCGATCGCGCCCGGTTGGCAAAGCGCCTCATCGCCAGCCTCGAAAAAAAGCACGAAGAGGGATGCGAGCAGGCCTGGTATGATGAGGCCGTTCGCCGCGACAAGGCCTGCCGTGAGGGCCGTCTTCCCGGTCGCCCGGCCGAAGATGTTTTTCGCAGGGTCGCCGCCAGATTGCAATGAAACCGGTCATCTTCGTCTCCTTGGCGGAACAGGAGTTCACGCAGGCCGCTGTATTCTATCAATCCCGCGTCTCAGGCTTGGGCGCGGCTTTCAAACTCGCTGTTGAGGTAGCGGTTCACCGCGTGCAGCGTCACCCCCGAGCCTGGCCGATGGTACGCCCCGGAGTCCGCCGCAAGAATGTCGCC
The DNA here is from genome assembly GCA_016872895.1 of Planctomycetota bacterium. Lineage (GTDB taxonomy): Bacteria > Planctomycetota > Phycisphaerae > FEN-1346 > FEN-1346 > VGYT01. The sequence continues at coordinate 2,337 of VGYT01000060.1, read as the reverse complement.
CGTTTCCCGTACGGTATCCTCTATCGGGAGCACGCCGACAAGATCGTTGTCCTGGCGGTGATGCACCTGCATCGGCATCCTGACTGCTGGATTGGCCGGCAGTAACCGGCCCGAGGGAGTTCTCCGCGAGGCAGACGACGAAATGTCCAAGCAGCCAAGACAAAGGCCGCCGAGACGCCAAATCATGCGGCGCGGCCGGCCGGAAGATATCCTCGACGCCTGGGTCAAGGAGGCCGAGCGCCGCTTGCGGGCCTGCAAAGAGGGCCGGGTGGAAGCACTTCCCACCGAGGAAGTTTTTCGCGAAGTCCGCCCCAGGCGCCGCCGAGAACCGCGCGGCCGGTGAAGGCCAACCCGCGCCGTCCGCCACGGCGGCGCGCGGCCAGGCGCGGGTTGTGCCAAATCCGCGGCATGATAGCGCGCGGCCAGTCTCCAGACCCGCCGCGCGTTTGTCGGTCACGTGAACTTTGAACCTTGAACTTTCAACTTTGAACTTTGAACTATCCTTCGTACACCTCCGCCGGCAGCGGCAGGCTGCGCCCCTCGGCGCTTGAGCGTTCGGCCGTCTCGATGACGGCGATGACCTCGCGGGCCTGCTCGGCCGTCACGGCCAGCGGTTCGCCCATCAGCAGGTGGTCGGCCACGTTGCGGTAATACTCCCTGCATCCGTACGTGGGCTTGGCGGGGATCCTGCCCTCAAACTTAAGGCCGCTTGCGTAACTGGTCACGTCGACCGTCTCGCCCCCGCCGGCCACCAGGCCCCCCAGCGTGCCGCAGATGCGCCACTTGGGCTTGCCGACGGCCGCCAGGGCGGACTGCTGGAGGTCGGCCACCTGCCCGCCCTCGAAGCGCATGACGGCCTGCGTGGCGTCTTCGCTGGTCACGTGGTTCCACAGGCGCTTGTGGAAGAAGCCGGACACCTGCGTCACCTTCTTATCTACAAGACGCAATATCCAGTCGGTGAAGTGCGCCCCCCAGTCGTACAGGGCCCCGCCGGACACGGTCTTGTCGCTCCGCCACCAGAAGCCGGGCCGGTTGTAGCCGCCCGTGAAGCACTCGATGTGGAACACGTCGCCCAGGAGGCCGCGGTCCACGATGTCGCGGATGGCCAGGTAATCGCCGTCCCAGCGGCGATTGTGGAAGACGCTGAGCATGCGGCCGCTCTTGCGCGCGGCCGTTATCATGGCCGTCGCCTCGTCGGTGGTGATGCAGAAGGGTTTCTCCGAGACGACGTGCCTGCCCGCGCGAAGGCACGCCAGGCTCGTCGCGGCGTGCAGGTTGTGCGGCAGGATGTTCACCACCAGGTCGAGGTCCTTCATCTTGAGCATATCCTCAAGCGTCGTGAAGGTGCGGATGCCCGGCAGTTCCTTGGCGGCGGCCTCCGTGCGGGCCGGGTCGCGGTCGCACGCCGCTGCGGCCGCCAGGCCCGGCGTCGCGTTTATCCATTCTGCGTGCCCCTTGCCCATGTTGAAGGCCGGGCCGTAGCCCAGGAGTCCGCAGCGGACGACCCTGCCCGCGGGCGGCAGTTCCGCCCCCGTGGTCCACTCCAGCGCCCGCAGCACGAGTTTCTGGAACTCCGGGTGCCGCCACGCCCGCAGGTCGTGCCCCAGGGCGATGTAGGCCGCGCGGCCGCGCCCGTACGGCCGGACGAAGGCCATCGGCATCCTGCGGCCCTGCCACGTGGTCTCGGCCAGGAGGTGCGCCCGGGCCGGATCGTAACTCTGGAGATGGTACATCTCGTCCGGGACGGCGAAGTCCGGCGTGCGGACCGTCATGTAGTGATTCTTATCGACTATCGCCACGGGAAACTCGTGGAAGTGCGGGTGCGCAAGGAACTCGGCGTTAAGCATCTCGATATACCGGCGCGAATCGCGGAAACTGTCGGCCGCCGAGTGAACGCCCACAAGACCCCCGCCCCCCCGCACGAACCCCAGCAGGCCCCTCTCGCGGGCCTCCGTCAGGTCCTTGCGGAACCCCGTGGTGTAAATGATGACGGCCGAGTAATCGCTCGCCGCGAGGGCCGCCAGAGAGTCCAGGTCCGCCGTAACCGTCAGTTGCCAGCGGCAGCCGCCCTTCTTGAGGAACTCCTCAAGGACCGCACCGGCCCTTTCGTTGGCGTGCCACGGGCCGCCGACGACCATCAGGGCCTTCCGCACGGCCGCCGCCGCCGTCGCGGGGCGGGCCGGCGCAGCGGGACGAGCCGGCGCAGCGGGCCGCACCGGCGGTTTTTCGGAAGTAGCGCGGGGGTTTATCCCCCGCGCGCTCCTGCGCGGGGCACAAGGCCCCGCGCTACGGGTCGCGCGCGGCAGGGTCGCCCGCGGCGGCGTCGCCCGCGGCGGC
>VGYT01000059.1 GCA_016872895.1 Planctomycetota bacterium | reverse complement strand
GCTGAAGACGCGCAGGTACGACACCTTGCCCACGTACGGGTCGGCCACGACCTTGAAGACCTGTGCGCAGAGGGGACCGGCGGGGTCGGCCCGGAGGGCGACTTCGGCAGCGTCGGCGGTCGTGCCCTTGCGTGCGGCGCGCGGCCGTGCCTGCTTCGGGTTCGGCGCGAAGCGGGCCAGGGCGTCCAGGAGTTCCTCGACGCCGAGTTCCTTGCGGGCGCTGGCGTAGAGGATGGGCACGAGCGTGCCCGCCTGGAGCGCCTTGGTGAATGCGGCGGCGAGTTCATCGGGCGAGATTTTTTCGTCGCCCAGGTAGCGTTCCATGAGGGCCTCGTCGGCCTCGACGATGGATTCCACGAGTTGGCCGTGGGCCTCGGCCACGTCCATGAGCGCCCCCTCGCCTTCGGTCTTCTCGAAGGCGTTGACGACGCCCTTGAAGTCGGGCCCGTGGCCGACGGGCACGCCCAGCAGGCGGCAGTGGGAACCGAGGGCCTCGCGGATCCGGCCGACCATTCCTTCCAGGTCAACGTTCTCGCTGTCGGCGCGGTTGACGACGACCAGGCGGGCCATCCCGAGGTCGGTGGCCGCCTGGAACAGGCGGCGGGCGTGGATGTCGACGCCTGCCGCGGCGCTCAGGACCAGGACGGCCGTGTCGGCCGCCCACATCGCCCACAGGGCCGAGCCGATGAAGTCGGCGTAGCCGGGGGCGTCCAGGAGGTTCAGGTGGGCGCCCTTCCACTTCAGGTTCAGGAGCGAAGTGAAGATGCTGGCCTGGCGGTCCTTCTCTTCCGGTTCGAAGTCGCTCGTGGTGTTGCCTTCTTCGGGCGTGCCGAGGCGGTTGACGGCCCCGGCCGCATGGAGCATGGCCTCGGCCAGTTGCGTCTTGCCCGCGCCGGAGTTGCCGACGAGCACGATGTTGCGGATGGATTCGGTGGTGACTTCAGCCATTGATGCCTCCACAAGGGCGCCGCGCAATCGCGGCGGCTAAACTTCGCTTCGTGCGGGCGCGCCGCGCAAGCGCGGCGGCTAAACTTCGCTTCGTGCGGGCGCGCCGCGCAATCGCGGCGGCTAAACTTCGCTTCGTGCGGCGGCCAGGGCCGCCTCGAGCGTGATTTTGCCTTCATACAGCGCGCGGCCGATGATCGCGCCGGCGGCGCCGGCGGCCTTCAGCCGCCGGACGTCCTCAACCGTCGTCACGCCGCCCGAGGCGATGACCGGAAAGCGCGTTGCTTCCACGAGTTCGGCCGTGGCAGCGACGTTCGGGCCCGCCATCATACCATCCCGGGCGATGTCTGTATAGACGATGGCCGCCAGGGGCAGGGCGGCCGCCGCGGCCGCGACGGCGGCGGCCGTGCGGGCCGTCTCCGCCTGCCAGCCCTCGACCGCCACGTGCCCGCCGCGCGCATCCAGCCCGAGCGCGATGCGCCCGGGGAAGGCCTGCGAGACCTCGGCCAGCCAGGCCGGCTCGCGCACTGCGCGCGTGCCGAGGATGATGCGCCGCACGCCCATCCCCAGGAGGCGCGACGCCGCTTCGGTGGTGCGGATGCCGCCGCCGACTTCGATGTCCATCTTCACGGCGCCGGCGATGGCGCGGATCGCCTCAACGTTCTTCGGCTCGCCCAGCCTGGCCCCGTCGAGGTCCACAACGTGGAGCCACTGTGCGCCGGCGGCAGCGAAGCGGCGGGCGACCGCCGCCGGGTCCTCGTCGAAGACCGTCTCCTGCGCGTAATCGCCCTGCCGCAGACGCACGCAGCGGCTGCCGATAAGGTCGATTGCCGGCAGGATCATCAAGAGTCGGCCCCTGCAACGGCAACCCCCTGCCTGCGCAGGGGGCTGGTCACGGCGCCCTTGCTCGCGTCCGGCGTCCGCCTTTTCTACGTGCGCGTGACGAAGTTCTCAAGCAGCGCGAGGCCGACGGCCTGGCTCTTCTCCGGGTGAAACTGCGTCGCGTAGATGTTGTCGCAGGCGACGGCGCTGGCGAACCAGCCGCCGTAATCGGTCCGCCCCGCCACGACGCCCTCGTCGGCGGGGCAGGCATAGTAAGAATGGGCGAAGTAAAAGTAAATCCCTTCCGGGGGCATGCCGGTCCACAGCGGCGACGGCCGCGCGGGCACGACGCGGTTCCAGCCCATGTGCGGGACCTTCAGGCCCGCCCGCGCCAGGTCCGGGTCGAAACGGACGACGCGGCCGCGGACCAAGCCGAGGCCTCTTTTGACCGCTGCGCCGGCCCCGGCGCCGCCCGCCGGGCCGGCTGCCGGGCCGGTTGCCGCGCCGCCGGCGTCGCATCCCGCCCCGATGCCGCCGCCGCGCGCGGCAGTCGCCTGGCCGGACGGCGCGCCGCTTGCCACCTCCTCGCTCTCGTCAAAGAGCACCTGGAGGCCCAGGCAGATGCCGAGCAGCGGCCGGCCGCCGGCGCAGAAATCGCGGATGGGTCCTATCAGGCCGCGCTGCCGCAGGGCCGCCATCGCGTCGCCGAACGCGCCGACGCCCGGAACGACCAGGCGCACGGCCTGTGCCAGGCGCTCGGGCTTATCTGTCACCTCGGCCGGCGCGCCGATACGCTCGAAGGCCTTCTGGACGCTGCGCAGGTTGCCCATCCCGTAATCGACAATGACGATCACGACTGCCGGACCTCTGCTTGCGCACCGCCGCGCCCGTACCCTGGCGTCGGCGTTAGATGCCGTGAACGGGCGGGCACAGCCGATGCCGGCTGTGCCCGGCCGGCGAAGGGCGTGTCGCAGGCTGCCGCGCGCAGGTTGCCGGGAACGCGCGGCGGTTCACGAGGGCCGCCGCGCCGCCTGGCTGCCCTCGACCGCGCTACGGATACACGACGATGACCACGCGGCGGTTCTTTGCCCGTCCGGCAATCGTATCGTTCGTCGCCAGGGGCTTGTAATACGAGTACCCGGCTGCGTAGATGCGCTTCGGGTCGATGCCCTTGGAGACCATGTACCGGACGACCGCCATCGCGCGGTTGCAGGAGAGGTCCCAGTTGTCGGTCCAGTACTTGGCGGACTTGGCGATGGGCTGATTGTCGGAGTGGCCCTCGACGCGGATCTTGTCGCCCGCGTAGTCCTTGTTCAGGACGGCGGCGATGCGGTCGAGGACGCGCTTCGAGGCGGCCTTCAGGTCGGCCTTGCCGGAATCGAACAGGATGGCCTCCGGCATGGTTATGGTCGTCGTCTCGCCGATCTGGGCGGTCTCGACGCCCTCGCCGAATTCGGGCTTGGCCCGCGGCGGCTTTGCGGGCGCGGGCGGCGCCGCGCCCGTCTTGGCGGCGGCGGCCGCAGCGGCCGCACGCGCCCGGTCCAGGTCCGACTGGATCGCCTGGTTCTGCGCCTTCAGCGTGTCCATCTGGGCCTGGAGGTCGGCGTTGACGGTCTGTACCTCCTGTATCTGCTTCTTGAGGGCCAGGTTCTGCTCCTCCAGTTGCTGCTGGCCGCATCCGGCCGCCCAGGCGGCCGCAAGCGCAACCACCCCCACTGCGGCCGCCCGCACCCACGGACGTGCCGTCCAACCGCACCTCTTACCCCGCTTCATCGCCGACTCCTTTCTGTATCGTCGCATCGGGCAGTGTTGATTTCACGCACGGCGCCTGACCGCTCGCCTTCGGGTCGCGGCTAAACTGGTCGTCGCCAAATCGGTTGCGGGCCGGCGGCGTGCTTCATCCGGCCGCCATGTGCCAGAGCGCCTCGACCCCCGGCCGGAAGTAGTTCACCGCGTGGTCCTGAATCAGCATCACCAGGCCCGCGGCCATGCCGAGGAACGGACCGTAGGGCACCTCGCGGGCCGCATCGGCCGCCGTCACGGGCGGCGCCGGCGCCTCCGCGGCGCCCTGTTGCGCCTCTTCCTGCCGCAGGAACAGGAAACTTGCGCCCATCGCCGCCAGGCCCGCCAGCAGCGTCAGCCGCGAGCCCGTCCCCCACGCCGGCCCCCCCGTGGCGGCCGCCGCGAGGAGCAGCGCAAAACCCGCCAGCGTGGCGATGAACGTGCCGTAGCCGAGTCGCGGCGGTTCTTCTTCTTGCTCCTCTTCGCCTTCGCTCTCGCCCGCCGCCTCCGCGGCCGCCTGCGGCCGCGTACGCAACTTCTGCCACACGCCGTACGGCAGGCCGAAGAACGGCGCCGCCAGGAACACCAGCACGGCCGCTTCCCAGCCCAGGCACCCGCCGATGGCGGCCATGAGGTACGCGTCGCCCGTGCCCATGGCCTCGCGGCGGAAGGCAAGCGTGCCCAGGAACCGCGTGACGTTAACCAGTCCTGCTCCGACCGCCGCACCCACCAGGCTGAGCACGAGCGCGTCGGCGCGCAGCCAGCCCGTCAGGTCCGGCAGGACGTGGTCGTAAGCGCCCGCCTCCTGCACCGCCGGCCACGCGAGCGACCCGGCGAGGCCCGCTGCCAGGGCCGCGCTCGTGACCGAGGTGAAAATCTCCTTCCGGTCGAAGTCGATGACCCCCGATGCCAGCAGCGCCGAGGCCAGCGCCATGTGCACCAGGTACACGCCCGGGTGCGCCGCCCCTTCGCGCAGGCCCGCCTTGAAGTACGCAAGCCACCAGCCGAACCACACGAGGCCCGTCGCCAGTTCCACCAGCATGTACCGCACGGAGAACGGCGCCCCGCACCGCCGGCACCGGCCGCGAAGAATGAAATAACTGGCGACCGGAATGTTGTCGTACCAGGCGATGTGCGCCCGGCAGGCCATGCAGTGCGAGGCGGGCCGGACGATGCTCAGCCCCGCCGGCAGCCGGTAGATGCAGACATTCAGAAAACTGCCGACGCACAGGCCCAGGGCCAGAAAGAAGACGCCCACCGTCCAGGAGGAGAACCACGCCAGAAAGGTGTCGTCCATTCGCCCGCCCGTCGCCTTGCCTGCCGACGGCAATCTATCAATGGCCGCCAACGCATGCAAGGCAAAACAGCGGCCGCGAGCGGATCGCGGAGCCGCTCACAGGGGCAGGCATCGCCAGGCGATGTGGCACGGCCGGCTTGTCCGCCCGTGCAATGCGTCGGCTTGCCCTGGCCTGCGGCTTGGCCGCCTCAGGCGGGGCCGGTCGGGCCGGGAAACTCTCGCCAGGCGGCCTTACCGCTGGTAGCATGCTCATCCTATGACGCGCAGGCTCGGCAACCTGGGCTGGCTGCTCCTGGTGAACTCCGTGTACGCGGCGGCGGCGCTCTTCGCGTGGCCGGTTTACCTTCTCCTTGTGATCACGCGGCGGAAGTACCGCCATCGCTTCTGGCAGCGGTGGGGGCTTGTGCCGAAGGTCGGCGCACGTGCGCGGCGGGTCGGGAGACCCCCCGCGCAGACGCCTCGGCGGTTCTGGGTCCACGCCATCAGCGTCGGCGAGGTCGAGGCCGCACGCACGTTCGTTCCGGCGCTGGCGGCGACATACCCCGATGCCGAGATTGTCGTCTCGACCACGACCATGACCGGCCGCGAGCGGGCGCAGAAACTCTTCCCCGGCCGGCCGGTGTTCTACTTTCCGCTGGACCTTGCGCCGTGCGTGCTCCTGGCCCTGGCGCGCGTGCGGCCGGCGGCGGTCGTCCAGGTGGAGTCGGAATGGTGGCCGAACTTCTTCCTCCTGGCGAACCTGCTGGGCGTGCCCGTGCTGGCCGTCAACGTCCGCCTGACCGAACGGAGCCGCGACCGCTACCGCATCATCCGGCCGCTGATGGCTGCGGTCTTTAACAGTGCCGCCGCAATCGGCGTCCAGGCCGAGGTGTACCGCGAGCGGCTGGCCGGCCTGGGCGCCGCGGCCTCGCGGCTGCGCGTCACGGGGCAGATGAAGCACGACGGCGTAACGTTCGCCGACACGGTGTCCGGGGCCGAGGACCTCGCGCGCGAGGTCGGCATCGAGAAGGGCGAGCAGGTGCTCGTGGCAGGCTCGACCGGCCCGGGCGAGGAAGACGTGCTGCTGGCCGCGTACCGCGAGGTCCGCCGCGCGTTCCCGCGGCTGCGCCTGGTCATCGTGCCGCGCAGGCCGGAGAACTTCGACGCGGCCGCCCAGGCCGTGCTGGCGGCGGGCTGCGGCGTAGTGCGCCGCTCGCGCAGCGTAGGCTGGCAGGGGCCCAAGACGCTGCCGCCCGTCATCCTCGGCGACACGATGGGCGAACTCCTGAAGTGGTACGCCCTGGCCGACGCCGTGTTCGTCGGCCGCAGCCTCGTGCCCGTCGGCGGCTCCAACCCGATGGAGCCGGGGGCGCTCGGAAAGGCCCTGCTGTGGGGCCAGCATATGTTCAACTTTCCGGTCGAGTCGGCGGAGATGGCCGGGGCCGGGGCCGCGCGCGTCGTCGCCGACGCCGACGGCCTTGCGGCGGTGCTCCTGGACCTCTTGACGCATCCTGGGCGGCGCCGTCAAATGGGCGAGGCCGCCAGGGCCGCCATCCGCCGCATGCAGGGCGCAACGGCACGAAACATCGACCTGGTTCGCCACGCGCTTGGCTGCTGAACCCTGGCCAGCCGCGCCGGCACGCACAAACGAGGTTACAGCCGCCATGACCCGCGAAACGCGTCAGGCCCTGATGCAGCACGTGCGGAGCGTCGTCGTCAAACTTGGCACGAACGTCCTGGCGGACGAAAAGGGCCTGCTCGACGAGGCCCGGATTGCGCGCATCGCCGGCCAGGTCGCGGCCCTGGAGGGCCAGGGGCGGCGCGTGGCGATCGTCTCCAGCGGCGCCATCGCCGCGGGGATGGGCGACCTGGAACTGGCGGAGCGGCCCGGCGCGCTTCCGCAACTTCAGGCCTGCGCCGCGGTGGGCCAGGCGAAACTGATGATGATGTTCGACCAGGCCCTGAAGCGCCGCGGCCGCCGCGCGGCACAGATACTGCTGGTGCGGGGCGACGTGGAGGACCGTTCACGGTATCTCAATATCCGCAACTGTATCGCTGCCCTCCAGGCGTACGGCGCCGTGCCCGTCATCAACGAGAACGACACCGTGAGCGTCGATGAAATCCGCTTCGGCGACAACGACGTCCTGGCGGCCATGGTCGCGAACCTGCTGCGGGCCGACCTGCTGGTGCTCCTGACCACGGTGGAGGGCGTTTTCCGCGACAAGGCCCGCCGCCGGCTCTTCGACATCGTCGAGGACGCCGACGAGGCGATGGCGGCCGCCGACGCCGCGCGCTCGCCCCTCGGCTCGGGCGGCATGGCCACCAAGTTGCAGGCGGCGGCCCTGGTGGCCCGCGCGGGCGAGATGGCGGCAATCGCCGACGGACGCCGGCCCGACATCCTCCTGGACCTCCTGGCGGGCGAGCCGGTCGGCACGCTCTTCCTGCCGAAGGCCGCCAAGATGTCCGCCCGCCGGCGCTGGATCGGCCTCGCGCGCCGGCCGCGCGGCCGCATCGTCGTCGATGCCGGGGCCGCACGGGCGCTCAACGCCCGCAAGAGTCTCTTGGCATCGGGCATCACCGCGGTGGAAGGAGCGTTTGAGGCCGGCGACGTCGTGGCCGTCGTTGACGCCCAGGGCAGGGCCGTCGCCCAGGGCCTGACGAATTACTCATCGCAAGATATCGACAGAATCAAGGGCCTGCGCACGACGCAGTTCGCCGCCGTCCTGGGCGAGAAGACCTACGACGAGGTCGTCCACGCCGACAACCTCGTCCTGGCGGACTAAAGCGCGGATGCACCGGGGCACGAAAAGACGCTTGCTCCCAGGCGCACATCGCGGCATGATTACCACCGTCACAGTGTCCAAGAAACCGAGGGCGGTACAGCAGGCCATAAAGTTTAGGGGGCATAGATATGAGAGAATTACTGATCCTGATGCTGGTCGGCGTGATTGCGCTGGCCATTGCCGCTCTGTCTTTCATCCATAGGGCCACTGACTTATGGTCTGGCGGGGCGTGGCTTCCGGCCTTGGCAGGCATCATATGCTTGGCCCTTGCGGCGGCGCTTCTTGTATCCGCAATGCTGGCCGTGCGCAAGGGCGTTCTGCCAACAACAATATGGTCCCCTGAGGATACGCGTACGGCGCTATTCATTCTGACGGCCGTCGGGCTGCTCGTCTTCGGTTCTTACGGTTTGATTTTGCTGGGCGAATGCACAAGGTCACGGTCCCAGGCAGGCGGTCCAGCATTGGTATGTGGGCTCGCATGCCTAGGTATAGAAACGGCCGTGCTTATATTCGCAATCTTTTTCTTGCCGGCTCGGCGCAGATGAAGTATACGCACCGCCCTCGGTTTCTTGGACACTCTAAGGGTGGTAATCATGCCGCTTTTTTTCGGACCAGGCAAGCGTTTTTTAGGCTCGCCACGGCGAGCCTTCGACCCTGGGCCGGCGAGGCGACCCGGCACAAGAAGCGAATATCGAACAAGGAACACCCAACACCGAATGATGAAGGCGGCCGGCCACACTTCGGCAATGGACACGGGGCGTTCCTTGTTCGATAGTCGTCCTTTGGCGCCACATCGCGCGGCGGAGGCAAAGAGGCCGCCTGCGGCGGCGCCGCCCGCCGGCGGGTGGCCGCAGACGGGCCCGCGATTGCCTGCGCGCGCTTGTCAGCCGCACCGGACCGGCAGGGCCGCGTTGAACTCCAGCCGCGGACGCAAGCCCGCGAAAACGGGGGCGGCAACAGGCGATTTCCCCTGTTCCGGCCCACCCTCGCGGGGGCGACCGGCCCCGCCTAATCTTCGGCCTCGGCGGCCAGGCGGTCCGCCGGCGTCTCCGGCGCAGTGGCGTCAATGTCAACCGTCTGGCCGGCGGCAAACGTGGTTACGCGCACGCCGGCCGGCCGCAGTTCAAGCGTTACCGCTCCTGCTTCGCCCGTGTGGTAACACGCTGCACCTTGCTCGGCCAGCCAGGCGGGCCGCTCAAACGGCCGCAGCGGCCGCCCGGCGGAGACGACCAGAACGCGGGCGCCGCTTGCGCGGGCCAGGCGGCCGACGGCATCCGGGTCGTGGCCGTGATGCGGCCAGAGAAGGGCGTCGGCCCGGAGATCGGGCGCGACCCCGTCGTCAGGCGGTTCACCGAGCAGTTCTGCGATGCCGGCCGGCTCCAGGTCGCCCGGCAGGAGCAGCCGCCGCCCGCCCGCCTCCACCGCCAGCACGAGCGAGCCGTCGTTGATGGCCTTGCCCATCGCCTGCGGGCCTCGCGGCCACAGGGCGCTCACCTCCGCCGCATCCGTGCCGGCCAGCCGGTCGCCGGCGCCGAAGAACTCCACTCGCACGCCGCGAGACATGAGCGCTTCCACCACCGCGTCGTCGCTCCGCAGGCGCTTCCGCATGAACGTGGGCGGCACGAACACCTGCCGCACGCCGAAGCGGTCGGCGAGCGGCAGGACGTCCTTGAAGTGGTCGAAGTGCGCGTGGCTCAGGAACGCCGCATCCACGCGCGTTATGCCGCGCGACCACAGTGCCGGCGCGGTCGCCGTCTCCGCCGCCCGCGCGTACGACAGGGCCGACCCGGCGTCGTACAGCAGGCACCGGCCGTCGGGCAGTTCCAGGAGCGTCGTATTGCCGTCGCCGACGGCCAGGAACGTGGCCCGCAGGTTCTCAGGTGCGCGGTGGCCGGTGGACCAGGCGAAGGCCGCCGCGGCCGCAAGGGCCGCCATCGCCAGACGCCGGGGCGGAATCCCCAGGCGGTCGCGCCACACCCACGCCGCCATGAGGCCGTATGCGCCTAAAAGCCACGTCGGCGAGAAGTCCGGCACGTGAAAGTACGCGCCCGGCGCCTTCGCCAGCGCGAGCACCACCGCCGCGATGGTCCGGCCCAGCCCGTCCACCAGGGCCGCCAGCACCGCGCCCAGCCACGGCGCCACCCATCCGACCGCCACCAGCGCCATGCCGCCCACCGTCAGCCCGAACACAAGCGCCACCAGCACGGTGCTGGCCACCGGGGCAAGCCACCCCACCAGGTGGAAGCGGTACGCAACCAGCGGCAGCGTCATCATTGTCGCCGCCACCGACACAAGGAACGTCCCCTGCACGACCGTGCGATACCAGAGCCCGCCGCGCGGCACGGCAGGGTCGGCGTAGGGGAGCACCCAGATGAAGCGGCCCACGACGGCGCCTTCCACGCGGCCGGCCAGGAACATCATGCCCAGCACAGCCAGGAACGTCAGTTGAAAACTCGTTGAGAACAGGTCGGCCGGCCGCATCACCAGGACCAGCAGCGCCCCCGCCGCAAAAGTATTGAGATTTATAGGATGCCTGCCCAGCAGCCACCCCAGGCACACGACCCACGCCAGGATGGCGGCACGCAGGACGGGCGGCTCCAGTTCCGTCACCAGGACGAACGCCAGGACGACGATGGACACGACGGCGGCCGAAATCCGCCGCCCGGCCCCCGCCAGCCGCAGCAGCATCAGCACCGGCGCCGCCACCAGCGCCACGTTGAAGCCCGAGACGGCCATGAAGTGGACCGTGCCGGTGGCCACGAAGGCCCGCTCCAGTTCGTCGCCGCGCATGTGGCCGGAGTCGAAGTCCATGAGGTCGCGGCGTCCGAAGAGCATGGCGGCGGCGACGGCCCGGCCCTCGGGGCTCGCCAGCCCCTCCAGCCGCGCGAGCGCCCAGCGCCTCATCGCGCCGACGGCCCAGCGGAGGCGGTCGGCCGCCGGCTCGACCGTCTCGACGGCCGCCCAGTGCTTGGTGCTCAACGAGGCCCGCACGCCCTGCCGCCGCAGGTAGGCGGCCGCGTCGAACGAGCCGGGGTTGGCCGGCCCGCCGAGCGGCAGCAGGAACCCGCGCACGCGGATGCGGTCGCCGAGGTCGGGCGCGGCCGCGGCGTCGGCCGGCAGGCCCTCGCGTATGACCGTGCGCACCTGCCCGGCCGCTGGAACCCACCGGCCTCCCGCCTGGACGCGCGAACTCTCCACGACCAGCGTGCTGCGGGCGAACACGCGCAGGGCGGGGGCGCCTGCGGCGTCTCCCTTCAGCGCGCCGGGCAGGAAAACGTCGCCGGGCGGCGACGACTGGCGCGGCGAGCGGACGATGACGCCTTCAAGGACGACCGGGCGCGGGCCGACCTCCGCCAGGCGGGCCACGTCGTGCGGCGGAGGGTCGGCGATTGACCGGTACCGGGCCGCGCCGGCAGCCGCCACGACTGCCAGCACGAACGGCAGCAGGGTGCGGTCGGGCGCCCGGCGCAGGCACAGAATGCCCCAGGCAGCCGCCGCGGAGATCGCGGCGGCACACCACGCGGCCATGCTGCCGCCCGCGTACTCGCCCGCCAGGATTCCGGCCACCAGCGCCGCGGCCGCCGGAACAAGGGGTTGATAAGTGCGGCGCGGCGCCGAGGCTGCCGGCAGGTTCTCAGCGGGGTCGGCCATGACCCTGACCTGTGAGATCGGGCCGCGAACGCAACTTCGCGGCCTGCGTGCGTGCGCCGGCCTACGTGCGCGTCCCCGCCGCGGCGCGCACAAGCGCCTCGAACAGCGCCCGGTGCCGCAGCTGGTCCGCGATGTCCTCCGGGTGCCACTGGACGCCCAGGAAGAACCGGCCGGGCGACGGGTCCTCAATCGCCTCGATGATGCCGTCCGGGCTGCGGGCGACGACGCACATGCTGCGCCCCGGCTCGCGGGCCGCCTGGTGGTGGCTGCTGTTGACGTCCAGGTTCTCCGCGCCGACGATGCGTGCCAGGAGCGACCCTCGCTCGATGGCCACGGGGTGCGTAATGCGGGGGTGGGCGTCGCCGCCGTGGTGCGGCCGTGCGCCCGGTTCGTCGGGCACGTGCTGGATGAGACGCCCGCCGCGAGCCACGGCCATCTCCTGGCAACCCAGGCAGATGCCGAGGACGGGCATGCGGCGGGCGTCGGCCTCGGCGATGAGGCGCAGGTCCCAGCGCTGGCGCCGCGGGTCGAGGATGCTCGTCTTGGGGTGAGGCGCTTCGCCCCAGAGTTGCGGGTCAACGTCGGCGCCGCCCGAAGGAATCAGCGCGGCGACGGCGTCGAGGGCGGCGGGGGCGTCGGCGGGGTCCGGCGGCGGGGCCAGGATAATCGGCGTGCCGCCCGCCGCCGCCACGGCATCGAGGTACGCCGCCGCCAGGTGCGCCCGCAGGCGTCCGTCGAGCACCGTCAGGTTGCTTGTGATGCCGATGCGCGGTTTCATGAATCTCCTCGGCGAAGGACGCGGCCCGGGGTGGCCCCCGTGTGCCGCCCGTCGGCCACGACGCGCTCGCCGCACACGAACACGTGGCGGATGCCGGCTGGGGCGGCGGCCGGGCGTTCGTACGTGGCCAGGTCGGCGATGCGGTCGCGGTCGAAGACCACCAGGTCGGCCCAGGCGCCCTCTGCCAGGCGCCCGCGGCCCTTCAGGCCGACGACGTCGGCGGGCAGGCTCGTGAGGCGGCGGATGCCCTCGGGCCAGTCCATCAGGCCCAGGTCCCGCACGTACGTGCCGAGGAACCGGGCGGGCGTGCCGTAAGCCCGCGGGTGAGCGAGGCCGCCCCCGGTCGGCCCGCCCCCGGCCGGCCCGCCCTCGGCGGGCAGGCCGCGCAGGCCGGAATCCGACCCGACGGCAACGTACGGCTCGCGGTAGATGTCGCGCAGGTTCTCCTCGCTCATCGAGAAATGTATGGATGATACCTGTGTGCGGTGCTCGATGAGCAGGTCGAAGGCCGCATCCAGCGGGTCGCGGCCGGCGGCATCGGCCAGTTCGCGCAGGGTCCTGCCGACGGCTGCCTGGCTGCCGCCGGGCGGGACCGACGCGATGCGCACGCGGTCGAAGAAGTCCGGCTCCGGCATGCGGGCGCGGATCTCCTCGGCAAGGCGCCGGCGCGTCGTCGGGTCGGTCAGGCGCGAGAGTTCCTCCTCGCGCCCGCCGGCGACGGCCCACTTCGGCAGAAGCATCGAGTCCAGGTCCGTCATGCTCGCCAGGTACGGGTAGCGGTCGGCCGCGACGGCCAGGCCGGTGTCGCGCGCGGCACGCAGGCGGCGGAGGACCTCGTCCATTCTGGGCCAGTTGTCGGCGCCGGCGGCCTTCAGGTGGCTGAGTTGTCCGCGTGCGCCGGAGCGGCGGAGGACTTCGAGGAACTCCTCGACGGCCTCCACGAGGCCGGCGCCCTCGCTGCGGATGTGACTGGTGTAATAGCCGCCGCCGGCGGCGCATGCGCGCGCCAGGTCGGTCAGTTCCTCCACGTCGGCGTAGCAGCCGGGCGGATAGAGGAGGCCCGAGGAGAGGCCGAACGCGCCGGCATCGAGGGCCTCTTCCAGCAGGCGGCGCATCCGCCGGCGCTGGCGGCCGTCGGCCGGGCGGTCGGCGTAGCCCAGGGCGGCGGCGCGCAGTGCCCCGTGGCCCACGAGCATGGCCCGGTTGACGCTTGAGGGCGCGGCCTCGGCCCGCCGGTAATACTCGGCGGCCGACTGCCAGTCGATGGTCAGGCCGTAGTGGCTCCACTCGTCCTGGCGGCGCCGGCGGAACTCGCCTGTGAGCGGGAACGGCGACGCCCCGCAGTTGCCCGAGACGTCGGTGGTGACGCCCGCCAGGACCTTCGAGTCGGCCCGCGGGTACACGAAGGCCGAGAACTCGCTGTGGCAATGTATGTCGATGAATCCGGGCGCAACCGCCAGGCCGGCCGCGCCCAGGTCGCTTGCGGCGGGCGGGAGGGCGGGTGCGATGCGGCTGATGCGTCCGCCGGAGAGGGCCAGGTCGGCGCGGCGGAGGCCCCCCTCGTCCAGCAGCGAGCCTCCGCGGATGGTCCAGTCGCCGGCCATCATCGGCACCGCAGGGCGCTCAGGGCCTCCTCGACGCTCGTGAAGACGGGCATGATCTCGCCCAGGCGCACCGTCCGGATGACTTGCGAGACCTCGCCCGTGGCGGCCGCCAGGGCGAACGGGTAGCCGCGGGCGTCAAGGTGCGCCCAGATGTTGGCCACCAGGCCGATGGCGGCGCTCGTCAGGAAGGTGACGCAGGAGAGGTCCAGCACGAAGGACGCCCCTGCGCCTGCGGCCTCGACGGCGCCGCGGAGTTCGCGGCCCAGGCGCTCGATGAGGTCGGACTGGTACACCTCGGCCGGGCGGATGCGCATCACGCGGACGCGGCCGTGGTCCGCCAGTTCCAGCAGCGGCTTGGGCAGTCGCTCGGGCATGGCCGCGCGGCGCCTACAGGTTCTTGCGGAAGGTCTCGACGGCCGAGTTGGCGTCCTTGTAGATATCGAAGACCGTGTCCAATTTCGTGATGCGGAAGATTTCCATGACCTCGGGGTGGATGCCGGCGAGTTTCAGCCGCCCCTTGCGCTGGGCCACCCGGCGCTGAAGGCCGATGAGCATCCCCAGCGCGTTCGACGACAGGTAGCCCACGCGGTCGAAATCGAACAGGAACCGCCCCTCCGGCGCCGTGTCGATGAGTTCCTTCAGGTTCGCCGACATCCGCTCAATCGTGGCGGCGTCGAGGATGTGCGTCTGCTGGAACGTGACGACCTTGACGCCGTCGCTGGTGCGCGTGCTGTACAGTTCGTCCGACATGGATGAAGCGCCTTTCCTTGCCGAGCCCCGCCCTTGACCTGCCAGGCAGGTATTGTGTCAGCCACGGGGCGGACTGTCAACACATACGATTGCGGATTGCGAATTGCGGATTGCGGATTGAACGGCAAGAAGCGCGGCATGCACCGGCCGCGCGCCCTTCAATCCGCAATTTGCAATCCGCAATCAGCCGAGCCTGTCCTTCAGTTCCCGCAGTTTGTTAAGGGCCTCCAGCGGCGTCAGGCGGTCGAGGTCCATGCGCCTGAGTTCGTCGGCCACGGCCGACTCGGCGCCCTCGAAGAGCGCAAGTTGCGCCTGGCCGCGGGCCTTGCGGCGGCGTGCGGCGGCCTGCTCGCCCTGCGCGGCGGGGGCGATGCGCGGCTTGCCGTCGGCGTCCAGGTGGGCGGCCTCCAGTTCCGCAAGGATCTCGCGGGCGCGCTGGACGACCTCGCGCGGCACGCCCGCCAGCCGCGCAACGTGGACGCCGTAACTCTTGTCGGTGCCGCCGGGGACGATCTTGTGCAGAAAGACCACCTGGTCCTGCCACTCGCGGACGGCCACGTTGAAGTTGGCCACGCCTTCCAGGAGGTCGGCCAGTTCCGTGAGTTCGTGGTAGTGCGTGGCGAAGAGCGTGCGGCAGGCGATGCCGCGGGCGATGTGCTCGGTGGCGGCCCAGGCCAGGGCCACGCCGTCGAACGTGCTCGTGCCGCGGCCCACTTCGTCCAGGATGACGAGGCTGCGGGCCGTGGCGTTGTTGAGGATGTTGGCGGTCTCCGTCATTTCAACCATGAAGGTGGAACGGCCGCGCGCAAGTTCGTCGGCCGCGCCCACGCGCGTGAAGATGCGGTCGGCCAGGCCCACCACGGCGCTTCGCGCCGGCACGTACGAGCCCATGTGGGCCATGAGCACCAGCAGCGCCACCTGGCGTATGTATGTCGATTTGCCTGCCATGTTCGGCCCGGTGATGACGGCGATTCGCGGGTGCCCGCCGCCGAGGGCCGCGTCGTTCGGCACGAACTCCGAGCCCAGGACCTGCTCCAGGACGGGATGCCGCCCGTCGCGGATTTCCAGCACCGGCTCCTCGACGATGCGCGGCCGCGTGTAGCCGCGCTCCGAGGCCGCGCGCGCCAGGGCCGCGAGCACGTCCAGCCGCGCGAGGGCGTCGGCGGTCTTCTGGAGCCGCGGGATCTCGGCGGCCACGCGGCTGCGGACGTCCTCAAACAGGCGCGCCTCAAGGACCCCGGCCTTCTCTTCGGCCGACAGGACCTCGACCTCGTGGTCCTTCAGTTGCGGCGTGATGTATCGCTCGGCGTTCTTGACGGTCTGCTTGCGGACGTAATCGGGCGGCACACGGTCGCGGTATGTGTTGGTTATTTCGATGTAATATCCGAAGACCTTGTTGAAGCCCACGCGGAGGCTCGGTATGCCCGTGCGATGCACCTCGGCGGCCTGGAACTCGGCGAGCCACCTGGCGCCGGAGGAGCCCACGGCGCGCAGGCGGTCGAGTTCGGCGTCGCAGCCGGGCCGGATGACGCCGCCGTCGATGAGGCGCGCGGGCGCGTCGGCGGCGATCGAGGCGGCAAGGAGTTCCCGCACCTCGCCCACCAGGTCCAGGCCGGCCTCGATTTCCGACAGGAGGTCGCTCCGCCGGGCCGTCAATCGCGCCTTGAGGGCCGGCAGTTGGGCCAGGGTGCGCCCCAGGCCCAGGAGGTCCCTCGGCCCCGCGCGGCCGGTGGCCACGCGGCCGACGATGCGCTCCACGTCGCTGGTGTCGGCCAGGAGGCGCGCCAGGTCCCCGCGCAGTTCGCGCTCCGCGAGGAGTTCCTCAAGTGCGCCCAGGCGGGCCTCGATGGCCTCCCGCCGCGAAAGCGGGCACAGAATCCACTGCCGCAGCAGGCGCCCGCCGGGCGCGGTTACCGTGCGGTCGAGCACCGCCAGCAGGCTGTGCTCGCGGCGGCGATCGCGCAGGGTCTCCACCAGTTCAAGGCTGCGCTGCGTGGTCTCATCGAGATATAGCCACTGCCCGCTCTCGACGCGTTCTATGCGGCGGATGTGGGCGAGGCCCGTGCGCTGCGTCTCCTGGAGGTAGTCGATGACGGCCCCGGCGGCGGCGATGCCGCCCGCAAGGTCGGCCACGCCGAACCCCTCCAGCGAGGCCGCGCCGAAGTGGGCCGTCAGCAGCCGCTCGGCCTCCTGCCGGTCGAAGACGAACGCCGACCGCTCCGACACCAGGGCCCCCGTGGCCTCGCGGACGGCCCGCACCAGGTCCGGCGCGGCGTCGGCGGTGCCCTCGGGCGCGAGGCACTCGCGCGGCCGCAGGCGCGTCAGTTCATCCAGCAGCGCGCCGCGCGCCAGGTCCCTGGCCCAGAACTTGCCGGTCGAGAGGTCCACCCAGGCCAGGCCCGCTCGCGGCCCGTCCAGGTGGACCGACGCCAGGAAGTTGTTCTCCTTTTCCTCCAGCAGCGCATCGTCGGTGAGCGTGCCGGGCGTGACGAGGCGCGTGATGTCGCGCTTGACCAGGCCCTTCGCCAGCGCGGGGTCCTCAACCTGGTCGCAGATGGCCACGCGGTAGCCGGCGCGGATCATCTTGGCCAGGTACGAATCAATGGCGTGGTACGGCACGCCGGCCATCGGGACGGCCGATTCGCCCTTCGTGCGGCTGGTAAGCGCCAGGCCGAGCACCTTCGAGGCCAGCCGGGCGTCTTCGTAGAACATCTCGTAGAAGTCGCCCATGCGGAAAAAGAGAACGGCGTCCGGGTACTGTGCCTTGAGGCGCTTGTATTGCTGCATCGCGGGGGTGGTCATAGAGACATTTTAGATTCTTGATTTTCGATTTCTCGATTCGACCGTAGCGCGCCCCCGCCGCGCGCACCGCGCCAGCCAAGGGGGCCGCGCCCACCTCCGCTAGGATAACCGAAAAGAGGCAAAAAGGAAGGGGCATCGAGGATTGCGCCCGAGGGCGCCTGCCCGGTCGCATTACTTCTTGCGGAGCGTTCCCGGGCCGGCCTTCGCCTGGTCGAGCGTTGGGCGGACCATCCAGTCGCCGGCGGCGAATGGCTGCGGCGGCTGGCCGGGCAGGCCGCAGAAAGAGTCTCCGCCGGCGGACGCATCCCGGTGCACGAACACGCCCTTGGTGCTGGACGGGTCGAAGCCCGCGCACACGAAGAACCTCTGCGGGACAAGAGTTGGCCGCACCGGCAGCGCCACCCACTTCGGCTCGCCGCGCTCGAACGCGGAGTACGGCAGCGCGAAATCGGCGATGGCCTTGAATTGCCCGTCGCACAGCCACAGGTGGAAGTTCTCGGCGGGCGGCTGCTGCGCCCCGTAGCGCGAGCCGTAGATGCGCAGCCCGACGAGGTAACTTGCGGCCGAGGGTGCGTCGAAGCGCACGGCGTGGCCGCTGCCCGTCAGGCTCATCTTGCCGGCCGGCGTGCCGTCGTCATGGGCCAGTTCGGCGGGCTTGCCCGCCAGTTGCGCGGGCGTCGCGGTCTTGGCGGCAAAGGCGCTGCGCTCGCGTTTCTGGACAAACACCGGCTCGGCCTTCTTCCACCAGGCGGCCAGGCGCGGGTCCTTGCTCGTGGCCAGCAGTGCCTTGCCGAGGGCAGGGCCGGGGTCGGCCGGGTCCGCCTCGGCGGCGCCCCACGTCCTGAAGATGGCGGGGATGCCCCTCTCGCCCACGATACCGGCGAGTTCCAGCCACAGGCCAGCGCCCGCCGCGACCTCGTCCGGCCTGGCGGACGATAACTGGCGGGTGAGGCGGGCCATGCCGTCGGCGCGGTAATCGTACTTGTCGGGCCAAAGGTCCGGCCCTTCGCGGGCGTAGACGGCATCCACGAGGCGCGAGCCCAGGTAGTGGGCCCATCCTTCGGCGGCCGCCGTGGTCATCCAGTCGTGCTTCGGGATGAGGCGGTACTGGGCCAGGTGGCCGACCTCGTGGCACATGCCGTAGAGGTGGAATATGCCGCTCTCGGCGGGCTTGCGGAAGTCTTTCTCCGATTGCGCGGTCAACTCGAAGTGGTCGCGGCCGTCGGTCCACAGGCGCGACCGCTGGTCCGCCCCGCACGTAACGTTGATGCTGATGCCCTCGGGCATGTCGTATCCGAGGTCGGCGGCGGCGCATCGCGCGGCCGCGGCCGCGCGGCCGATTGCCTCCGCCTGCGGCTCGCCTATGCCCGAGTAGGTCACCGACACGCGGTCGGCCTTGAAGGTGCCCGGGGCAGGGGCGAGCAGGGCGCACAGAGCCGCTGCCGCGACAATGACCGCCGCCGCTCTCATCGGGCGAGTCCTTTCCGAGGTTGGCGTGGGGGCCTCTGCTGCTTGCAGCCGAGAGCATAGACGCACGGCCGGGCGGGTGGTTCCCGCCGGCGGTGGGGCTTCGGCCGGCCGCGGCGCCCGAGTCGGCCGACCGGGCGGAGCAATCGCTCAGGGTGAGGCCTCGAAGGCGCGGCCGCGGCGGGCGGGCGGCTCATCTCGGCATCGCACTGCCCAGCCGGGCAAGGATGCGCTGGAGGATCTGCTGTTCCAGGGCGTCATCGCGGCCCATGGGGAGCCACGCGTAGCGGGTCTCCTTGAACTCGTCCCACCGCGCAAGGTCGGTCTTCGAGGGGCTGAAGATGTCGTAGGTCTGCCCGATGCTCTGCGGCGATAAGTTGGGGGCGCTCAGGCGTTCCTTGGTCACCTTGACGGCCAATTGCGCCCCCGGTCCTTCCGGGGCGACCGTCACGGAGGCGGTACGGCGGACGGTGTGCAGGCTGGACTCCACGCGCTGGAAAGCGCCCACCGTGTCGCCGCGCCAGAACTCGAACCACGAGTCGCCCGTCAGCGCCTCGGTAACCACGCGGCCTTCCTTGGAGGCCGGGTACACGAGTTCAAACCGCAACTCAAGGAGCACGCGCCGGGCGACCTGCTCCACCGTGACCCGGTCGCTCGTTGGAAGCGGCATGGGGTTCGGGAACCGCACTTCGGTCGGGCGTGCGCAGCCGGCGGCCACGAGGGCCGCCGCGGCCACCAGCAGCAGGCCTGCTGCGCGTTTCATTGCGACTGACCTCCGGCTCGTAAAACAC
>VGYT01000058.1 GCA_016872895.1 Planctomycetota bacterium | reverse complement strand
CGGCAGCCAACACCGGGGCGGTGACCGCAATAATGCCAAGTACGCACGCGACGGCAGCCGGCGATCTGGTCATGGTCGGCCCCTCCCTGGGATTCACTTGTCGCTGCGATTCTACCCGCGGGGCGTTCCCGGGAACAGTGTTTGCCTGCGGAGCGCCCGCGCGGCCGTCATATACGCGCGCCGCGCCGCGGGCGCCATGCTTTCGGGCCGTTGCGAAAGCATGGTTGTGCGCGGACGCGCCCGCGCCCGCATTCTTGCGAAGCGACCGGGCGGCGGGTACTATTATTTCCGGCCCATACGCAGGCTTAAGCGCTCCCGAACCGGAGGGCACGCCATGCGGCCCCAAGCACTTGTCCCCTTTGCCTTGTGTGCCGCGCTGCTGCTCGGCCCGGCCACCGCCGGTTCCGCCGGTGCCGCCGACGCCGAGGACGCCGCCCAGGCCGTCGAGTCGCTCTTCGGCAACGACATCCGCAGCGTGCGGGCCACGCCCGACGCCCGCGACGACGTTGAGTTGGCGGGGCGCATCCTCGATGCCGCGCGCAAGGCGCAGGGCCAGCCCGCCTTCGCCGCCGTCCTGTGCGAGAAGGCGTACGAACTTGGCTGCGCGAATCCGACCGGCTACCCGACGGCGGCCGCCGCCCTTGAACTCCTGGCACAGGCTGCGGCGGACCGCGCCGCGTGGTGCGCGGAGCGCGTGCTCGACCTGCGGCAGCGGCAGTTCGATGCGGCCCGCGGCGACGAGAAGAAGGCGGCGGGCGAAGCGCTCCTGGCCTGCCTCCTGCCGGCCCTGGAGGCCAAGGAGAAGTCCGGCGCCCTGCCCGACGCCGCAGCCCTCTGCCGCCGCATGCAGACGGTCGCCGCGGCCACTGACAGCCCGCGCCGGGCCGACATCGACGCCCGCGCCGACGCACTCGCCATGAAAATGAAGGTCGCACGCCAGATCGCCGACGTCAAGGCCATGCTCGCCAGAGACCCCAGGAACGTCGCTGCACGGGAGGGCCTCGTGCGCCTCTACCTGGTGGAAATGGACGACCCGGCCGAGGCCGCCGGCAACCTGGAGGGCGCGGCCGACGAGAAACTCCTGAAGTACGTCCCCGCGGCGGCCAAGGGCGTTGCCGCCGCGCCCGAAGTGGCCTGCACGGAACTGGCCGACTGGTACCGCGGCCTGGCCGAGACCGCGCCGCCCGCCGCCAAGGCCGCCATGTATGCTCGCGCAAAAGAATATTTGAAGCGGTTCCTTGAGGTTCATCCCGCCCAGGACCTCGACCGCACGCGGGCAACCCTGGCCCTGGCGAAAATAGAGGAGGCCGCGGCCAAACTGTCCGCTCCGGCGCGGCCGACCCCGACCCCGAAGCCGCCGGCGCCGCGCGAAAAGCCTGCGCCGCCGGTCCAGCAGTGGATCGACCTCCTGGCGCTCGTTGACCCCGCTCGCGATGCCGTCCTCGGCGACTGGTCTCTGAAAGAGGGCTCTCTGGTCATGACCGGGCCGGGCAGCACTCGGCTTGCGATCCCCGTCGCCATCGACGGGGACTACCAGTTGCAGGTAGAGTTCGCCCAGATGCGTGGAGACAACGAAGTGGCGTTCATCCTGCCCGTGAGGTCTCGCGCGACCGCCCTCCTGATCGGCAAAGATGTGCGCCAGCGGAGCGGCCTGTTCTGGGCCGAGAAGGGCGACACGATGGTGTCCCCCGCCCCGCTGAAGATGCGCGAGCCACATGCCCTCGAAGTGACCGTGCGCGCCGATAAAGGTTCCGCGGACATCGACGTGCAACTCGACGGCAAGCCTTACTTCCGCTGGCAGGGGCCGCAGGGGTCGCTCACAGTCTGGGACGCGTACCGGCTGCCGGACTCAAAGTGCGCGGGGCTGGGCGCGTGGGGCGGCGAAGTCGTCTTCAAGAGCGTGCGGCTGCGGATGCTCTCAGGCGAGGCTCGGCCGTTGCGCCCGCCGCCCGGCGGCGCCACCAAGGCTCTCAGCCCGGCCAAGCCCGCGCCGGCGGCCCAGCAGTGGATCGACCTTCTAGCGCTCGTGGATCCAGCAAAGGACGCCCTGGCCGGGCAATGGGAGCGTCAAGGGACTGCGCTGGCCATCGCCGGCGGCGAGCCCGACCGGCGACTCGCGGTTCCTCTGGCCGTCGCGGGAAGTTATGAACTGGATGCCCGGCTGATGCGCACCGCCGGAGACAACGCCGTGATGATCGCCCTGCCGGTCGGCGCGGCGAGCGTCGGCCTGTGTTTCAGCGTCAGGGCAAGTGCCGCAAGCGGCCTCACGCGCATCAACGGGCGCGGCGGCGACGCCAACGAGACAACGGTCAAGGACGCCGCCCTCCAGAACGGCCGCGCGTATGCCGTCCACGTCAAGGTGTTGGTGCAGGGCGATAACGCCCAGGTGGAAGTCACGCGCGACGGCGCCCCGTTTATCTCCTGGAGCGGCCCCCAGTCGGCCCTGACGCCCGGATGGACGTTCGCCGATTCCAGGCAGCCGGGCTTGGGCGCCTGGGGCTGCAAGGTCATTTTCCACAGCCTGCGGCTGCGGATGCTCTCAGGCGAGGCTCGGCCGCTGCGGCCGTAGCCTCCGCGGGCACTCAGCGAGGGGCCGCCGCAAGGCGGGCGAACTCTTCAAGGTCCTTGTACTCGCGGCGCCAGGTGGTGTACATCATGCCGCAGACGCCCTGGAAGTTCGCGGCGGCGGACCGCCAGCCGTCAACGTTCGCCTTCACGTCCGACGCATCGTAATATCCCGCCATGATGATCCTGTGGCCGCGGCGCGAGAAGAACTCCAGCGACTCGCTGCGCTTGCCGAAGTACCACGCTGCAACGTTCACGCTCCTGTCAAGCCCCTCCCACGAGCCTTCAAGCGTGCTGCCGACCAGGTAGTACTTGTCGCGGGCGTTGTGGTTGGGGTCGAACATGTCGCTCCATACGAAAATCTCGGCCTGCGGCTCGGCGCGGCGCACGAGTTCGGTGCAGCGGCGGACGTTCTCGGCCAGGGCCTGGCCGGCCGTCCTGCCCCCGGCCGCGCACAGGCCGCAGTGCCCCGCCACGCGGATTTCGTCGTGGCTCATGAAGTACTTCCGCGGCGCGAGGTGCTGCCGGATGAGCCGCACCTGCTCTTCCATGTGCCGGAACACCTCGTCGCTCGTCAGGCACGCGCACACCTGCCCGTCGTGGATGACCACCGTGTGGTAGAACGAGGCCCGCAGCATCTGGCCCTCGCGGATGCGCGAATCCGGCATAAGAACAAGCGGCGGCTCGGGATGGACGACTTCATACTCGCCCGGCCAGGGCACGCGGCCCATCTTCGGATACTCCCAGCGGAGGAAGTCGCGGCCCTCGGCGTACTCGGTGCGGCCGTCGTCGCTCGTGACGCGCAGGGGGCATCCTTCGCGGCGGAGCATGTTGACGCCGGCGACCTCGCGCAGCGTTACGTCGTCAAGCCATAGCGTGCCGTCTCGCCCGCCCCAGATGCCCGCGTAGAAATTGACCTCCGTGCTGTCGAGCGTGTTGAAGAGCACGTGGTGCTCGGTCCAGTCCTGCGTCGCCCGCACGCCCAGGTTTGTGAAGTTGAGCGACCTGCCGCCCGCCGATATGACGGCCACGCGCACGTCGCCCGGGCTGGACAGGCCCTGCGTCTTTATCCACAGGTCCGCGCGGTACTGGCGCCACGGGGCGAGGGTGAGTTTCTTCGTCACGCGGCCGTTGCCGTGCGCGGCGGCATCGCGGAACTTTTCAAGGCGTGCCGAGGCCGCGCCGGAATGCGCGACGGAAGCGTCGCGGGTAACGCACGGGTCAACATAATTCCATCCGGTTGGCCGGCCGCCCCTGTCCTCCTCGAAGCCGCCGACGCCCGCGAGGAGGTCCCGCTGGTCGGCCGCCCCCGCCCGCCCGCCGCGAACCAGCATGGGGCAGTCGCGCACCGGGATGCCCTCCGCCAGGTGCGGGTTATTGACCAGGATGCTGTTTGAGTACCCCACCGGGCAGACGGCGGGGATGATTTCAATTCCCAGCGCCTCGGCCGCGCGCCGGGCGCGGGCAAGGTTGCGGTAGTAGTTCTCCGGCCGGTCCTGTAAGCGGCCGAACTTGTGATCGGCCACGAGCATACCGTTGTAGCCGGCCTTTTTCGCCCGCTCCATCAGAGCCAGGAGTTCATCAACGTTCTTATCTACCTGGAAGTTGCACGGGGCGTAAACCCACAGCCATTGCCACGGCGCATCGGCTGCGCGGGCCTCCACGCCGCACGCCGCAAGCACCGCAGCGAGGACCAAGCACAGGCCGCAGGAAGCCGCGCTCTCGGAACGCCTCATGGCTCTCACCTCATGTCGCGCGCCGGGTCTCCGCACCCGCCTGCTCACCTTCTCGGCCCAAGCCGACCCCGGCGCACGGCAGCCGCGCGGCGGGCGCGCACGGCGATGGCCTCAAGTTGCAGCCGCGCGCAGAGGCGGCGCACGTCGTGGTACGCGGCGCGGGCGGCGTCGGCGGCGAGGCGGCCGGGCGGCCCCTCGCGCGCGGGGTCAACGAGCGCACGGGCGAAGTCGCCCGCCAGGTCCGCCACCTCGGCCGCCTCGATCCGCTCGCCGAAGCGGCCCCGCAGGGCGCGCACCTGCCGGTCAAAGGACTTAAGGAGCGCCTGCGCCCGGCCGGCCGCGCGGCGGGCCTCGTCGATCCTCGCGTGCTCCGGGCTGCGCGGCGAGACGAGGCCCTTGACGACCCGCCACGCGCCCGCCCTGGCGAGTTCCTGCGCAAGGGCGACGCAGCGGTCGAGTTCGGCGAGGGCCTGGCGGCCGGTATCAAGGGCCGCGACCAGTTGCCGCTCTGCTGCATCGAGGTCGTCGGCGGGGGCAGGCGTCGCGGCTACCGCCGCCTCCGCGGGTCCCTCGACGAGCGCTTCTTCGGCAAGCGGTTCCTCGGCGGGATGCTCCTCGGCCGGCGCGGCTGCGCCGGCTGGTGCGGGCTTGGCCGCAGCAACGGGAGCGCGCAGGGCCTGCCCCGCGGCGTCAAAGCCCATCGCATCCTCGCTGACTTCAGCCGCGCCGGCCTGCGGAGCGCCCGGCGCGACGGCGACCGCCGGCGCTGCGGCCTGGGCGGGGCGCGGCGTCGCCGCCGCCTTGGCGGGGGGCGGCGTACCCGGCGCCCTTGCGGCGGCGCCGGCGCCCGCCGGCCGCGCAAGGGGCGCCTCGATGATTCGCACAACCGCCTCCGGCGTGATGCGCGGGGCCGCGGCCGGCGGCGCCGCGCCGGCCTTGCGCAGGGCCTCGCGGAGGGCCTCAAGGCGTTTTTTCTGCTCCGCCAGGCGCCGCTCGGCAGCCTCCACCTCGCCGGACAACCGCTGGTACTCTGCCAGGAGCGACCGGACGAGTCCTTGCCGGGGCGAGGCCTGCGACCCCGACTCCAGCAGTTCTTCGAGCAATTCCTTGAGCATGTGTTCCCCCTTGCGCCCAACAAGCACGCGGGCCGCAGACAGCGCGCCCCCCTCGGTGGCCGCGGCCGGACAAGCCGGCCGTGCCACGCGCTCCGCCGCACGGCGGGTCAGGAGACCCGCCCGCAAAGTTCGAGCCGCGCTCCTACGTTTTTACGGCCACGGGGCGGCCGGCCCGTGCGCTGCGGACCTCGGCCTCGACGAGCGCGACGGCGGCGGCCGAGTCGGCCGGGCGCAGGCGCTCCGGCTCGCGCCCGGCCGCCACGCAATCAACGAAATATCGCAATTCCTCGGTATATCCGCTGGCGGCGGGCACGGGCGGCGACTCGGCCTTGCCCGTGCGGCCGTCGTAGACCGTCAGCGCGGGCGTGCGCAGGCTGGAGTACTCCACGGCGGCATGCTCGAACAGGATGCGGGCCTCCATGCGGAACGGGTACGGGGCGGGGAAATTCCACCCGCCCTCCGCCACCACGAGCGGCCCGCCCTCGAAGCGGTACTCCGTTACGATGTGGGCGACGGCGCTGCCTTCGAACATGCCCGCCGCCGCCACCTTCGCCGGCCGCCCGAAGAACCACAGCACCGTGTCCGTGTCGTGGATGTGCAGGTCCAGGGCCGCCGCGCCGCTGCGCTCGGCGTCCTGAATCCAGTTGTCCCACGACCACAGGGGCCGGGCGCTCAGGCGGACGAAGTAGGCGGCCCGCACGGCGCCGTAGCGGCGGCTGTCGATCATGTCTTTCATCATCAGGTACTCGGGCCAGAACCGAAGGACGTGGCCGACGGCCAGCATGCGCCCCGCCCGCCCCGCCGCGCGGATCATCTGCCGCGCAAGGCGCGACGTCCGCGCCATCGGCTTCTCGCAGAATACGTGCTTGCCCGCCGCAAGGGCCGCCAGGGCCATCCCGGCGTGCTGGTTGGTGGGCACGCACAGGTCCACAATGTCCACTTCGGGGTCGGCGGCGAGCGCGGCAAAATCGGTGTACTTGCGCAAGGCCGACAGGTCGGTCTGCTGCGCGGCCCCCGTGTCGATGTTGCCCAGCGCGGCAGACCAGTCGCCGGCGAGTTTCCTGGCGTCGGGGTCGCAGACGGCCACGACCCGCGCCTCGGGAACCTCCTGGTACGACTTGTAATGCGTCGTGCCCATCATGCCCAGGCCGACGAGACCGATGCGAAGCGGCATGGCAAACCTCCTTTGCTTGTCGCCGCCCGCCGCCGGCGCCCCCGACGCGGGAGCGCCCGCCGCAGTGGGCGGCTGACCAGGCAACAGCGTCATTTCGCGGCGCCGACTTCGACTTCGGCCTCCCACTGATGCGCCTCGCGGAAGTCGGGCATCTGTTTTTTCTGCCTGCGGTAGTAGTACGCGAAGCCCTGGTTGATGCTGGCGTTGATGATCCACGCCCATTTCTGGGGCGGCCACAGGTCCAGCCGCTCCCACATGCTGGGCCAGGAGTAGAACTCGCGGAACGCCGCCATCTGGCAGTTGGCCAGTTCGCGCGGCGTCATGCGCGCCGGCCGGAACACGACGGTCGTACCGTTATATTTCGACCAGTCCTTCGTCAGGATGCGCCCCTGGCTTTCGTAGTCGCCGTAGAGCGGCGTGCCCGGATACGGCGTAAGGATGGGGTAGCACGTGATGCCCAGGCGGGCGCGGCGGGCGAAGGCCACGGTCTCGCGGAGCGACCCGACCGTGTCGCAGTCGAAGCCCAGGAGGAACGAGCCCCACGTGCCGATGCGGGCCTCCCGCATCCGCCTCAGAAGCGACATATATTCATCGGGATGGCAGTAAGTCTTGTTGCCCAGGCGGAGGCTCTCCGGGTTGTGGCTCTCCAGGCCCACGATGAGGCCCAGGCATCCGCTGCGCTTCATCAGATGCAGCAGTTCCGGGTCGCGGGCCGCCGTGATGGTTGCCTGGCCGCACCAGCCGACCTTGAGTTTCGCCAGTTCCGTGTAAAACTCGCGGGCCCATCGCGGATGGCCGACGACGTTGTCGTCGGCGAAGATGACCCGCCTGGCGCCGAGGCCGCGTATCTCCTCGCAGATGGCGTCCGGCGGCCTCATGGCGTACCGCCCCTCGTACATCGCGTGCGTGGTGCAGAAGCGGCACCTGTGCGGGCATCCGCGGGAGATCTGGACGGCGTTCCATACAAGGTAATCATTCTTGTCGAGGAGGTCGCGGCGCGGGGCGGCGATCTCGACCGCGCCCTCGGCCCGGTACACGCCGCCCAGGCGTCCGGCCTCGAAGTCGGCAATCATTCGCGGCAGCGTGCCCTCGGCCTCGCCCACAGCCACGGCCGCGGCGTGCCCGAGCGCCTCCTCCGGCAGGCCCGACGGGTGGATGCCGCCTAGGATGACCGGCACGCCGAGCCGGCGGTACGCATCGGCCAGTTCGTACGCCCGCGGCGCCTGGCAAGTCATGGCCGTGATGCCCACCAAGTCCACGTCGCGGGCAACCCGCACGGGCCGCACGCACTCGTCGATGATCTCGACCTGCCAGGATCGCGGCACGACCGCCGCCGCCACCGCCAGGCCGAGCGGCATGAAGACGGCCCTGCGCCCGAACGTAACACGGCGCGCAATGTCGCTCTCCATCAGGTGGTTCAGCGGATTGACGGGGCTGATGAGCCGCAGCCGGGGCATACGCCCTTCTCCTTGGCCGTGCAGCCTAACGAATAGCGGGGCGGCGGTCAACGTATTGGCGCCAGCGCTTGGCGCGGCGCGATGGCGCCAGTAGCATGTAAGGCGGAGGCATCGACCATGCGTCTGTGGCTTGCTCCTGTCGTGCTGGCGGCGTCCAGCCACTTGTGGGCCGGCGAGGCTGCCGGGCCGCCGGCAGCCCAGGCGACAACGGTGGCGGCTACCGCGCCCGGCGGCGCAGATGCCGCGGCCATCGTGCGGGCCTTTTTCGCGGAGGCCGATGCGGCCGGGCGGGCGGACCTCGCGGCCAGATTCGCCGCCGCCGCCCCGAAATCGTGGGGCGACCTGAAGGCCATGCTCCACGCCGCTGCGCCGCGTCCGCCCCTCCCGGCCGGTCGCCATAAGTTGCAGACGCCCGGCGACGCCGACTCGCCGCCCGTCCGCTACGTGCTGCGCGTGCCCGAGGCGTACGCGGCCGACGCCGCGCGCGGCTGGCCGCTGGTCGTCACCTGCCACGGGACGGGCGGCAGCGGAGAGGGGGCGCTCAACGCGCTTGAGCGCTGGATGGGGCCGGACGCCGAGCAGGTCCTTGCGGCGGCGGCCGAGGCGCCACAGGGCGAGCGGTTCGAGCCGACCCGCATCAACATGGAGTACCCGCTGGCGGTGCTGGCCGACGTGCGGCGGCGGGCAAACGTCGATTCCGACCGCACGGTGCTGACGGGCTTCTCGAAGGGCGGCTACACGACGTGGGCCACCGTGCTCTTCTCGCCCGGCGAGTGGGGCGCCGCGGCCCCGATGGCCTGCTACCCGATGACCGAGGCGGGCGCGGCCGCGGCGATCCTTTACCTGCCGAACGTGCTCGCGCTGCGGGTGCAGCATCACTGGGGCGAAAACGACATCGAGGCCGGGCAGAAGGAAGGCATCAACACATTATCACGCGACGTTGCGGCCGAGATGAAGCGGCTGGCGGCCCGCCGCTTCGAGGCCGTCGAGTACGCCGGCCAGGGGCACGGCTTCCAGCCCGACTCATCCAGGTTCCGCGCCTTCGTGCGCAGCGCGCAGCGCGAGGCGTTCCCGGCCGAGGGGCGGCTCATCTTCCACCACCTGTGGCAGGGGCGGGCGTGGGCCGCACGCGCGACGGCCCTGGCGAAGGCCGACTTCGACTTCAGCGCCCCGCACAGCGTCCGCCTCACCAGGCCCGAGGACCCGCGAAAGGTGAAGCGCGACTTCCTTATGTCGCAGGCGTTTGAACTCACCGTGCGCCTGCCGCCCGGACAGAACATGGTGGCCGTCATGGCCAGGAACATCCGCGAGGTGGAGGTGGAACTGCCGGCCGAGAAACTGGACTTCGCGCGGCCGGTGCGAGTGACGCTCAACACGCGGACGGTCTTCGAGGGCCTCCGCAAGGTGGACTGGCTGGAACTCCTGGAGACCGCCCGCCGCACGGGCGACTTTGAGCGCCTCGTGGCCGGACGCCTGAAGGCCTCCGTCGCCGGCGCCAAGTCGCCGTGAACGCCGCCTCCCGGCGCGTTCCGCCGACACTCAGCCCCCGGCGAGTACGCCGGGGGGCGCCAGGGAGATAACCCTGGTCTGCGCGCCTGCCGTCACTTGGGCGGCCCGGCTTTCGCGGGCGCCGGCGCAGCGGGCGGCGGGGCGCCTTCCGGCCGGAAGGTGAACCGGCGCAGGCGCACCTCCTGCACCTTGCCCGCCTTATCGACCGTCATGACGGCCAAGTCGATGGCGTTGCCGCCGGCCAGCATGCGGCGCAGGGCGAACTCGGTACGCCCGTCGGGGCCGGGCTCGCTGCGCGAGAGAACGCAGTCGGGGTTGAAGAAGACGATGTCCGGGAAGTTCAGGTCGGCCGGGAACTCCATGTACGCGGCCTTCGCCCGGCCCGGCTCGGGCAGCACGCGCGGGGCGAAGAACATCAGCGCCGCGTACGTCAGGACGACGCCCTGCGGCACGGGCACGTCCTTGCTCGCCTGAAGGGCGGTGACGAGGGGCTTCTGCTCCTTGTCGGCGTAGCCTGAGACGTCGGCCTTGACGCCGCCGGCGCCGAAGGCGAGCGTCCCCTCCATGAGTTTCAGTTGCCCCAGGCGCGTGCTCACCCTGGCGCGCTCGGGCCGCGGCGGCGGACCGACGCGGTAAGTCACCTGGCTGTCGAAGGCGGTCTCCTTGCCCTTGATGGAGGCCGAGAACTCCTGGTCGATGATTGCAAGGTCGCGCACGGTCATGATTTTGAAGCGCGCGCGGCCGACCTTCCGGCCCTCGGCGAAGACGTCCCACGCCGACTCCTGCGTTTCGATTGCGCCTGGGGCCGACTCGGCCGGCGCGCGGCCGGCGGGGGAGACCCAGAACGCCGCCGTGCACGCGGCCGCAAAAACCACAAGGCGTCGCCGGTCCATGGGATTCCCTTCCGATAACACGGCCGGGCAAGACGGCCGTGCCACACCTGCTTGCGAAGAAGCCTCTCGGCGCGGCAGCAGCCATCACAACCGGCCTGAGCGCAGGATCGCCACCGCCAGCCACACGCCCAGGAAGCCCGCAACCAGGAAGCCCAGGATGCCGATGAGCGGGATTTCGGTTCCCGGCACGTTCGGCCCGGTGCGGGCCTGGAGGAGGATGGCCGACCCCAGGATGCTCGCGGCCACGACCATGGCGAACGCCATGCGGTTGCTCGAGCGGTCCAGTTCCGTGATGAAGCGGTCCAGGTTCTCGTGCCGGAAGACTATCTGGAGCCGCCCGCGGAGGACCTTTCGCGCCAGGTTCCGCAACTCGCGCGGCCCCTGCTCGGCCAGCGCCACCAGGTGGTAGGCGCTCGTGACGGCCTGGTGCATCACGTGCCGGGGCGACACCTTCTCGGTCACGAGGGCCTGGACCTTGGGCCGCACAACCTCCACCATGCTCATGTCGGGGTCAAGGTCCAGCGCCACGCCGCCCATGGTTACGAGACTCTTACCGAGAAGGACGAAGTCTCGCGGCAGGATGGCGCGGTGGCGCCGCGCGGCGGCGGAAATCTCCTCGAAGAGCGCCTTGAGGTTCACGCGCTTGATGGGGACACCCGCGTACTTATCGACCAGGGCCGAGAGGTCGGCCTTCAGCCGCTCCAGGTCCACCTCGTCGGGCAGGGCGCCGAGGTCGTCCATGACGTCGGCCACGATGTCGAAGTCGCGGTGGAGGGCGGCGATGAGGGCGGTGCCGAGTTTGCCCCGCATGGCGTCGCTCATGCGCCCCACCTGGCCGAAGTCGAGGATGCCGATGACGCCTGGCGGCTGGACCACAAGGTTCCCCGGATGCGGGTCGGCGTGGAAGAGGCCCATCTCGAAGTACTGGCGCATGAAGCAGTCGGCCAGGGCGGCGGCAAGGCGGCGGCGGTCGGCCCCCGCGACCGCGAGCGCCTCGCGGTCGTATATCGGGATGCCCTCCAGCCGCTCCAGCGTCAGCACGCCGGCGGTCGTCAGGTTCCAGAGAACGCGCGGCACGCGGATGGCGGGGGCGTCGCGGAACGCCTCGGCGAAGCGCTGCGTGTTTGACGCCTCGGCCACAAAGTCCATCTCGCGCCGCACGGTCTGCGCGAACTCCTCCACCAGGAGCACCGGCCGGAAAAGCCGGTACTCCGGCACGTAGCGCTCGGCCAGTTCCGCCAGGCGCCGCAGGATGGTCATGTCGGCCTCGACCATCTCGCGGATGCCCGGGCGGCGGACCTTGACCACCACGCGGACGCCTTCCCTGGTGCGTGCGCCGTAGGCCTGGGCGACGCTGCCGGCGGCGAACGGCCCGGCGTCGAACTCATCGAAGAACCGGTCCACCGGCCCGCCCAGTTCCTGCTCCACGGCCGCTCGCGCCTCGCTCGTGGGGAACGGCTTGACGCGGTCCTGAAGTTTGCGGAACTCCTCAATGAACTCCGGCGGCATCAGGTCGGAGCGCGTCCCCAGGACCTGCCCAAGTTTGACGTACGTGGGCCCGAGTTCCTCCAGGACGTGCGCCACCTGCGCCGCCGTCGTGGGACCGGGGGTTTCTTCCTCGCTCGGCATGCGCCGCAGCAGCCGACGCCGGAACGGCACGAAGCGGTCCAGGTGGAGGTTCAGGACGAGCCAGCCGTATCCGTGGCGGCTAAGGACGCCCGCCACGTGGCTCAGCCGACTGAGGCTCTTCAGTTGGCGGCCGAACGGTATCAGGCTCATGCGAAGTTCCCGCGACGGACCTGCATCAAGAGCGCATTATAAGCCGCGCGCCGCCCCGATGGTAGGAAAACGCGCGGCTGCTCATAAACGCAACTTCGCGCGGCGTCTGAGCGGCGTCACTCGCGGCTCAGGGTCCAGGCGCCCGGCGCTGCCTCGAACCAGGCTGCGCCCTGCTCCTCGGCGACTTGGACTGTCCTCGCCTCGCTTCCGCCTGCGCGGCGGGCCCGCCAGGCGCCGGGTGCAAGGCCGGTCACGAGAACGCGACAGGTTCCCTTGCCGGCAACCTCGAACGACTGAGGCTGCGCCGAGAGGCGGACGTCGCGGCGAAACAGCACCATCCACCCGCCGCCCGGTCCGTCGATGCGGCAGCCGACGCGGTCGCCGGCATCGACCCGCTGGACGGGCAGCGCGGCGGGGGCGAGCCGGTCGGTAACCTGCATCACGTTGAGGAACCGGTTCTCCTCGGCCGGTTTCTTCGGCGAGATTTCGATCCGCCACGCGCCGGTCTCCATGCTGGACCGCTCCCTGCGCCCGGGCTCCGGGTCGTTGGCGTAGTTGCGGCCGAAGACCCAGTACTCCTTGCCGGGGCCGCCGACCTTCTCAAGGCTGAGGTCTTCCGCGTCCGGCAGAAGGGCGCTGAGAACCAGCCGCCCGCGCTCGCCGTGCTCCGTCCGGTCCACGACGGCCGTCGGGCCGTCCAGCCGCGGCTCCTCCAGCGTGTGCAGGAGCCAGAACTTGCGGAACGAGGGATCGCTCGAGACGACCCGGTCGAAGACGACCAGGGCGGCGGGCGCCTGCGGGCTCCGCAGGTTCAGAAACACAAAGGACCGCCGCACCTCCTTCGCCTTGCCGCTGTAGGCCGCCGTTATGTCGCCCTCAAGGAGCGTGTAGTCGGGCGTGCGCGCGTCCGGGCCGAAGCCGCGGGCCAGCACCTCTCCGGTGCGGTAGCCGTTCTTGGGTTCGAGCAGCACGTCGAGGGTCCGCGGCTCGGAGCGGCCGTTGGGCAGGCGCTGGCCGCCGTCGTTGCCGTATTCGCTCCTGCGGCTGAACACTTCGGCCGGGTCGTGGATCAGGAGGCAGTTGTGGGCCGCGGTGCGCCAGTAGTAGTTCGTGCAGTGGGGGCTGCCGTACTGCCCGGACGAGCCGGAGTACAGGCCGGAGTCGATGGCAAGCGCTCCCCGGTAATAGACCTGGAATGCGCCCGCGTCGAGGTGCTGGTGGTTGCAGAAGTTGTACACATTTATCTTCATTTCGGCGATGGCCGCGCCGTCGTCCCAGCCGGTGCGGGCGACCATCCAGCCGAAGGGCGGCCCGAAGTAGCGCGCCGGCGGCAGGTCCGCCGGAGGTTTCGGCGCGAGGGCCGGGTCGCGCCACAGGAACTCGAACAGGGCCTCGCTGTCGCCGATTCCGCCCTGGGCCAGGGCGTGGCCGAGCACGTACGGGTCCCCGTAGTAACTGGCCGTAAGAAGGGCGCCCAGGTAAACGCCCCACGGCCTGCCGCGAGCCGCGCTGTGGGCGAACGTGTCGCCCGCCCGCAGGCGCTGCCCGTCGGGCCGGGTCAGGTACATATACAGGTATGGCACCCACCGCTGCTCGGGGTTGTACACGTTGCCGGCGCCCAGGCGGTCGAAGATGAACAGGGGATAGGTGTCCCAGGAGTAGCGGTGCGGCCCGTAGGAATCGCCCTGGTGATACGCGTGGCCGTTGTAGAGCCAGTTGCGGGCCGGCAGGTGTTCGCGGAAGACGCGCCCCGCCGCAAGGTCGTACATCTCGGGGAACTCGTCGTAGATGGCGATGCCGGCGGACACCATGTCGCGCATGATCATCGCCTCCGATGCGTGGCCGGTAACGGACCCCTGGCCCCTGGGCGGATACCCGCACTCCTGCGTCTTGGCCAGGCGCACCAGTTCGGCGATGAAGGCCTTTTTCTCGTCGGCGCCAAGAAGCGGGTAGAGCCAGTCGTAGACGATCGCCCCGGTGACCATCATGCGGCCGGTGACGCGGCAGGCGTCCTGGCGGTCGGGCAGTTTCGACGCCCGCAGCAGTCCGAGCGCGGCCTCGACCGTGGCGCGGCCGCGGCCGCGGTCGCCATCAACGAGGAACCGCAGGGCGTCCCACTCGGCCCTGAACTGCGAACTGTTCCTGGCCATCGCCTCCAGGCGCGCCGCGACCGGCCGCAGCACCGGGTTCTCCAGCCGGCCCTTGAGTTGCGCCGCGTGCTCCGGCCGCAGGTACAGCCGCGGATGGACGCGCGGCGGGACGGGAACTTTCGTCCCGTCCACCTGCTTCCACTCGACCTGCGGCGCCGGCGCCGCCGCCGCGCCGCCCGCGTGCTGCGCCAGGCCCAACAGAAGGACGCACGCCACGGCCGTCGCTCTCATGATCGCACCTCCACGGTTCTATCGCGATTCTATCGCGGCGGGTGCGGAGACCCGCCGCGCCAGGTCGTCCGCGCGGCTTGCGCAGGTTCCGCCCGAGCGCTCACCACGGCCCCGGATCATCGTAGTCGGCCGTGGCCAGGACGGCGACGTAAACCTCGGCTGCGCCCGCCTGGCGCACGGCGCGCTCGCATTCCGCGATGGTCGTGCCGCTGGTCATCACGTCGTCCACCAGCAGGACGCCCCTGCCCTTCACGCCCGCCGCGAACCATCCCGGCCGGAACGCCCCGCGCACGTTGCTGTGGCGCCGCGCGGACGGCAGGAGCATCTGATGCGGCGTGGGTCGCGTGCGGCGGAGGCGCCCCCGCGCCGCCTGCCGCGCGCCCGCGAGCCGCACCTCCCTCGCAAGAAGGTCCGACTGGTTGAAGCCCCGGCGCGCACGCCGCGTCCAGTGCAGGGGCACAGGCACGACCACTTCCACGCGGTCGGCCCAGGGCGCAAGGGCGACCCGCTCGGCCAGCAGGCGACCAAGGAAGGGCGCCAGGTCGGCCCGCCCCTGGCCTTTGAAGCGCAGGATGAGGCCCCGCAGCGGCTCCTCGTACGGGCCCACGCGCACCGCCGCATCGAACCTGACGGGGTAGTTGCGGCAGAACAGGCACCCGTCCGGGCCGGAGGCGTAAGGGCCCGCGTTGCGGCCGCAGAGCGGGCAGTGCGGACGCTCCAAGAGGGCCGCCAGCGCCCGTCCGCACGCGGCGCACAGAGGCATGCGGCCGTCGCCATTCAACGCCCGCCCGCACGCCGCGCAGTGCGCCGGCAGAATCAGTTGCCTCAGCGAGACCAGCAGGGGCCGGAGCATGGCGGGATTATAGGATAACCGTCATCCTTCCGCCACGGTTGCTTATCCGCCGGGTTTCTGTTATCGTCAGGGCCGTCGCGGGCGCTCCGGCGACGCGGGGGTAGTGTGTGCATGCGCATCCTTCACTCCTACATCCTGAAGGAGATGCTCAAGGCGCTGGCCCTGGCGCTGGCGGCGGTGTCGGCCGTGGTCTGCTTCGGCCTGGTCCTGGCGGCGCTACAGCAGAAGGGCCTCGGACCGCTGACGTCGCTGGTGTACATGGCCCTGTCGGTGCCCGTGGCGGTGTACATTGCGCTGCCGCTGGCGGCGGTGCTGGCGGCGACGCTCATCTACGGCCGCCTTGCGGCCGACCGCGAGGTCATGGCCTGCTGGGCCAGCGGCATCCCGGCATCCAGCCTCCTGTGGCCGGCGCTGCTGCTGGCGCTGATGGGCGGCGGCCTGTCGCTGGCCCTGGCGGCGTGGCCGCTTCCGCAGAGCAGTTACGCCGCAAAGTGCCTCGCCCTGGCCGACATCGAGCGCCACTTCTTCACCCAACTGGCCGACGGACACATCAACGTCAAGGAAGCCAGCGTCCAGTTGACCGTGGACCGCGTGGCCGGCACCACCCTGTACGGCCCCACGGTGAAGTATCGCAGCCCGAACGGGCAGACCTACTGCTACGCCCGTTACGGCCGCGTGGAGTTCAACGCCGAACGCAACGAGGCCAAACTGGCCCTCTGGGACGCCATGGTCGTCGACGAACTGCACGCGCTGCCTGTTCGCGGCACGCACACCCTTACGATCCCGCTGCCGACGTTCGTGCCGCGGAAGGAAGACGACCTGACGCTGTGGCACCTGATGCTCATCCAGGCCCACCCCGAACTGGCGGACCGCGTGCGGATGCTCAAGGAAGGCACCCCCGAGGCCGCCGTGCAGTACTTCAAGGACGCGGTCCGCGCCGCCTGCATGGCCGAGATGCACAAGCGCCTGGCGACCGCCCTGGGCTGCGCGGGCCTCGTGCTCGTCGGGGCCGGGCTGGGCCTGCGGTTCCACAGCGGGCACCTTCTGACGGCCTTCGGGGTGGCGCTTGCGCCGTGGCTCGGCTCGTGGCTGATGACGTGGGTGGCCGAGAAGGCCGCCTCGCGCGCCGTCAGGAACCCCGAGGACCTCATGTGGATCATCTGGGCCCCGAACGTCCTGGTGGCGCTGCTGGGCCTGGCGGCGCTTGCGGCCATAGCGTGGGTCTGGGCGCACCCCGTGCGGCTGCGCGACCGGCTCCTGGGCAGGCGATGAAGATACTGGACCGCTACATCGTGCAGACGTTCCTGGCGTCGCTGGCCATCGTGCTGGCGGCGATGATGGGCCTGTCGCTCATTCTAGATATGTTCATCAACGTAAACAAGTTTCTCGACCTCCGGGCGGCCGCGCGCGAGGCCGGCGTCTGGCCGATCCTGTCGGGCATCGCCGAGTACTACTTCTACAAGATGTTCGACTACTTCCAGTTGGAGGCGGCCCCGTCGCTGCTGGTGGCGGCGGCGGCGGCGCTGGTGCGCCTGAACCGGGCGCGGGAACTCGTGGGCATCAAGGCCGCCGGCGTCAGCCTGTACCGCGTCCTCTGGCCCATGATCGCCGCGGCCCTCGCCCTGGACGCCTTCTACGTGGTCAACCAGGAACTCATCATCCCGGCCATCTCGGCCGAACTGGCGCGCAGCCCCGACGACATGGAGGTCCGCAAGGAGTTCTCCGTCGATTTCATTCGCGACGAAAATAACAACATTATTTACGCCCCCCTCTACAACCCCCGGACGCACGAAATGCTTTCCCAGGCGCGCCTGAAGGACGACGGCACGCCCCTGTTCCTGGCACGCGTCCGCATCTTCCTGAGGGATTCCAGGTTCCAGCCTCGCGGCACAATCGAGGCCGAGTCGGCACGCTGGGACCCGCAGGCCCGCGGCTGGCGCCTGGCAAAAGGGGTAAGGCTGCCGCCGCTCAAGGAAGAGCAGTTCCTCCTGCGCGCCCCGGAAGGACCCGAAGGCGACCCCGTGGACTTTTACGCCACCAACATCGGCCCCGACGACATCCAGCGCCACCGCGCCGGCGATTTCTACCGCTACATGGCCTACGGCGAACTGCGCGCCCTGGCCGAGGACCCCGTGCGCACCAACCGGCACCAGATACAAGTATCAATGCATCAGCATATAACCGGCCCCATCATGAACGTCCTGCTGCTGCTCCTGGGCCTGCCGTTCGTCGCCGGCCGCGAAGACCGCAACTACTTCGCCAGCATCGGCGTGGCCGTGGGGCTCGGCGTCGGCGTTTACGCCGTCACCTTCGCCTCGAACGCCTTCGGAAACGCCGGCCACGTAAGCCCCCTGCTGGCCGCGTGGCTGCCGGTGTTCATCGTCCTGCCCGCGAGCATCCTCTCGATGGAAGCACTGCGGACGTAACGGCCGTTCAGCCCGCCGCCGCAAACAGCCGTCCCAGCAGCGACGCCCGCCACGCCTCTGCGGCCGCACCGCTGGAAAACATGCCCGCCACCCGCACGGCCCACATGACTGCCGCCGCCGCGACCAGGAGCGGGACCGACCACAACAGGAACCGCGCCGTCCGCGAGAAAGGCCTGCGCCCCGCGACCGCCGCCGCGGCCGACCGCACCAGCACGAACAGCACCAGCGCGTACAGCGCCGGACCCAGCGGATGATGCCCCACGGCCTCGCCCCACCGGCCACGAGAAATGTCGCAGAACGACCGCGTCAGGCCGCACGTCGGGCACGGCAGCCCCGTCATGCGCTTAAGCATGCAGATGCTTGTTCCCTCGCCGCCGATAGACTCCAGGCCCGGCACGCGCCAGCGGTCCACGCCCAGGAAACTCGCCGCGATGACGGCGGCCGCAAGCGCCGCCGTCACGGCGTGCCCCGCCCGGTCGCCGCGCGAAACGCCGCTGCCCGCTTCCGTCGCCGTCATGCGCGCTCAATCATGCCCGCAGCCTCACGGCTGCGGCTCGACGGTGCCGCCCGCCGCAACTTCCGCCGCCGGCGGCTGCACCAGCGCCTGCCCCGTCCACGAGCGGTACAGGTACAGGGTCGCGCCGGCGTGCCAGGCCTGGAAGACCGACATCGTGAAGAACCGCCCGACGCAGCAGGCCAGGACGCCCGCCACCGTCGCTGCCAGCCACAGGCCGGCAAAAACCAGGCCGAACCCCAGCGCCGCGCCGAAGTGGCCCGTCACCAGCCCGAGCGACCGCCGCGCCGCCTGCCAGCCCTCCCCGGGATGCTCCCAGATGGCCAGCATGGCGAACATGAAGAACAGGCCCACGATGCCCTCAACCGCCTTCTGGGCCACCACGGCCGCCCCGTCCGCCGCGTAAAGCGCCGCCATCTGCTCGTTGAAATGAGCCGGCCCCGAGAACCGGCCCGACATCCCGCCCCACATGCCCACCGCCATGCCCAGCGCGAACCGCACCGCAAACGAGAGTATCCCCACCACCAGGCCGGTCAGCGTAACCGGCAGCCCCGCCACCACCGCCGGCCAGTAGCATCGCTGGAACGCCGTGAACAGCCGGTTGAACCGCACGGCCGCGCCGTCGGCCCGGTCGCGCACCACCAGGAACAGCCCCGCCATCATCGCCGGCCACAGAAACACCCCCGCCACCGGCGCAAGGCACGAGATGCACGGCGCGACCTCGATCCCGCCCAGGATGCCCACCACCACCAGCGCCGCCAGCCACAGTTGCCAGAAATCCTGCGCGAGCAGCCGCCACCCCATCCGCACGGCGTCCATGACGCCCGGCGAGCCCCCCGGCGGCACGGACGGAAGATTCGTTCCGGCATCGGCGCTCATTTTACGCTCCTTGACCCAGCGGCCGGCCGGTCCACGACCGGTACAGGTACGTGACCGCGGCCATCTGCCAGAACAGCACGACGGGCGTCGTGAAAAGGACGCCCACGCAGCACGCCAGCAGGCCCGCAAGGTTCGCCGCAGAACTGATGAGGCAGTATAGCAGCGTCAGCCCCAGCACCGACCAGAAACGTTCGCGCACCATGCGCATCGACGCCTTCGCCGCCTCCCACCCCGACTCCGGG
>VGYT01000057.1 GCA_016872895.1 Planctomycetota bacterium | reverse complement strand
TCGGCCATCGTGGCGCGGACGCGCATGGGCGTCTCATTCATGGAAGGCGACGTGCTGTGGCACTACCGCAAGCCCTCGCGCGAAGAACTCCAGCGGGCGCTGGCCGAACTGGGCGCACGGCCGATTCACGAGAAGGCATGAGCGATGCGGCGAGCGTTCGTCGATGCCCTGATGCAGATGGCCGAACGGGACCCGCGGGTCGTGTTTCTCACGGGCGACCTCGGATACGGCGTCTTCGACGCCTACATCGCCCGTTTCGGCCCGCGATACGTGAACGTGGGGGTAGCCGAGGCGCAACTGGTCAGCGCCGCAGCGGGGCTGGCGCTGGAGGGGTTCCGCCCGCTGGCGTACTCCATCGCCTCGTTCATGACGGGCCGGCCGCTGGAGCAAATACGGTTCT
Organism: Planctomycetota bacterium; assembly: GCA_016872895.1. GTDB lineage: Bacteria > Planctomycetota > Phycisphaerae > FEN-1346 > FEN-1346 > VGYT01. Next base: position 19,291 of record VGYT01000057.1, on the reverse strand, counting down.
GCGTGGGCTACCCGCGGCTGCCGGTGATCCTGGTGGGGGCGGGCGGCGGGTACTGCTACTCCACGAGCGGCGTGTCGCACCACGCGCCGGACGACGTCGCCCTGATGTCGCTTGTGCCGGGCATGACGGTGGTCGTGCCGGGAGACCCGAACGAGATGCGGGGGCTCCTGCCCCAGTTGTTGAAGGTTGACGGCCCGTCGTACGTGCGCATCGGCAAGTTCGGCGAGCCGGCGTACGAGTCGGCCGACCCCATCGTGCTTGGCCGCGCGCGGCGGCTGAGGGACGGCGAGGGCCTGGCCGTTCTGAGCGCGGGCGAGATGGCCCCCGCCGTGCTGGATGCGGCCGACAGGTTGGCGGCCGAGAACGTGCGGCCGCTGGTCTACCAGTTTCACACGATAAAGCCGGTGGACGCTGAAGCGCTCGACGCCCTGGCCCGGCAGGTGCGGACGCTGGTGGTGGTGGAGGAGGCGAGCCCGCTGGGCGGCCTTTACGCCGCCGTCCTGGCGTGGCGGAACGAGAAGGGGCGCGACGTGGACGTGATTCGCCTGGGCCCGCCGGACGCCTTCGCCCTGGGGAACCTGCGGCGCGAGACGCTGCGGCAGGAGTACCGCTTCGGCCCGGAGGCGGTTGCCGACGTGTGCCGCGAGGCGGCGCGGCGCGGAGGCTTGCGGCAGCGCTGAATGAGACTGCGGGCGCCATGCTCTCGCTTGCGAAAGCATGACTCCGGGCATCGCACGGCCATGCTTTCGCAAGCGCCGCGGAAAGCACGGCACCCACGAACATCGTTAGCGCACCGCAAGCCGGGCGGAAACAAGAACGATGGCATACGACCTCGACATCCTGCTCGTCAACGTGGGCGGGACACGCAAGCGCGTGTACCAGGACCTGGGCGGCGAGTTCGCGGCCGTTGAGCCGCCGTTCTGGGCCGCACTAACGGCCGGATACCTGCGCAAGTGCGGATTCCACGTCGATATCCTGGACGCCAACCTGTTGAACCTCGACGCCGCCGTGACGGCCGAGGCCATCGGCCGCAGCAATGCCCGATACACCGCCATCGTCGTGTACAGCCAGCAGGCCAACACATGCACGCCCATCATGACCGGCGTGGGGCAACTGTGCCGGGCCGTCAAGCAGCGCGACGCCGCCGTGCGGCTCATCCTGACGGGGTGGCACCCCTCCGCCCTGCCGGAGAGAACCCTGCGCGAAGAGGCCTGCGACATGGTCGTCCAAGGCGAAGGGTTCTATACGCTGCGCGACCTCCTCCAGGACAAGCCGCTGCGCGAGGTGCCCGGCCTGTGGTGGAAGGAGGGCGGCGAGGTCCTCCGTAACGGCCGCGCGGCGAACGTGGCCGACCTGACGGGCGAACTCGGCGACGTGGCGTGGGACCTCCTGCCGCTGGCCGGCGGCGGATACAGGGCGTTCAACTGGATGTGCCTACAGGACCTCGACACGCGCAACCACTACGCATCGATGTTCACCAGCCTGGGCTGCCCCTACCGGTGCTCCTTCTGCGCCATCCACGCCACGTTCGGCGACCGGCGAGTCCGCTACTGGTCGCCGGAGTGGGCGCTGAGGCAGATGGGCGTCCTGGCCGCGCAGTACGGCGTCAAACATATCAACCTGATTGACGAACTATTTGTATTCAAGCCGGAGCACTACGTGCCCATCGCCGAGGGCCTTGTGGAGCGGAACTACGGCCTGAACTTCTGCGCCTTCGCGCGGGTTGACCGCGTTGACGCCATGAGCGACGACGAACTGCGCCTGCTGAAGCGCGCGGGCTTCAACTGGCTGAAACTGGGCATCGAGTCGATTGCCGAGGAGGTGCTCCGCCGCGCGCACAAGGGCCGGTACACCCGCGACGTCGTCCGACGGGTCGTCCGCAGAATCCACGACGCAGGCATCGACCTGTGCGCGAACTTCATGTTCGGCCTCCCGGGCGACACGTGGGACACCATGCAGGACAACCTGAACTTCGCGATGGAGTTGAATTGCGCATTTCCGAGTTTCTTCTGCGCCATGGCGCCGCCGGGGTCGGACCTGTACCAGGAGGCGCTTGCCAAGGGCATCCCGCTGCCCGAGACGTGGACGGGCTACGCGCAGCAGGGGTACGACTTCCTGCCGCTGCCTACGGAACACCTGTCGGCGGCCGACGTGCTGGCGTTCCGCGACTACGCCTTCACCGCGTACTTTGCGAACCCGCGGTACTTAAGAAGCATCGAGGCAAAGTTCGGCCCGGCGGCGCGCGACCACGTGGAGCGCATGACCCGCATCGAACTCAAGCGCAAGTTGCTCGGAGATTGACAAGAGTGCGGGCCGCCCCGCGGGCTGCCCCGTCACCACCATGAAGCGAACCGGCCAACCGAACTGCCGACACGCCCCGCTGCCCGACTTGCGCCCGTGGCGCGTGCTGAAGGAATCGGAGGTGTACGCCGCCGGGCCGTGGCTGCGCATCGTGCGGCAGCGTGTGCGGCTGCCGGACGGGCGCGTCATCGACGATTATCACCAGGTGCAGTTCCCCGACTACGTGACGGTCATCGCCCGCACGGCGGGCGGGCGGTTCATCATGCTGCGGAAATATAATCACGGCTTCCGCAAGACGTGCCTCATCTTCCCGGGGGGCATGCGGCAGCCGGACGAGACGCCGCGGCGGGCCGCCGCACGGGAACTGATCGAGGAAACCGGGTTCGCTGCCCGCCGCTTGACCCGCCTGGGCCGCTTCCGGCCGCACAGCAACTACGGCTGCGGGCAGGTCCACTTCTTCCTGGCCGAGGGATGCCGGCCCGCCCGGCCGCCGGAAGGCGAGGAACTGGAGGCCGTCCGGGTCTGCACACTCTCGGAAACCGAGACGTTCCGCTACATGCGCAGCGGCCGCAATCCGTCCTTGAGTTGCATGGCGGCGCTGCTCTTGGCGCTGGAGCGGCTGGGGCTGACGGAGCGCTTCCGCCGCTGCCGCCCGCGGGCCGCAAAGCGCACGCGATGAATTCCGAGGCCGCGCTATGAAACGCCTTGCCGCCGACGAGAGGCCCGAACACGCATGACCACGCCCAGCGACAAGCCGCCCACCTTCACCCTGCTGGTGTTCACCTGGAACGAAATCGAGAGCCTGCCGGCCGTCATGCCCAAGGTGGACCGGTCGCTCTTCGAGCAGATACTCATCGTCGATGCAAACTCCGCCGACGGCACCGCCGACTGGTGCCGCAGCCAGGGCTACGAGGTATTCCTCCAGCCGACCCACGGCATCTGCGAGGCGTACCAGGAATCTCTGCCGCACGTCCGCGGTGATTACTCCATCGCCTTCTCGCCGGACGGCAACTCGCTTCCCGAAAAACTGCCCGAACTGGTGGCCAAACTCCGCGAAGGCTACGACATGGTCATCGTCTCCCGCTACCTGGGCGGCGCCAAAAGCCAGGACGACGACCTCATCACCGGCTTCGGCAACTGGATGTTCACCCGCCTGGTGAACCTGCTGCACGGCGCCCGCTACACCGACGCAATCATCATGTACCGCGGATACCGGACGAACCTGGTGCGCGAACTGCGCCTGGACTCGCCCCAAGAGCCGCTCATCAAGTGGCCGGCCCGGATATTCTTCGCCCGGATGGGCATCGAGCCGCTGATGTCGGCCCGCGCAGCCCGCGCGGGGTTCCGCGTCGGAGAGATTCCCGGAGACGAACCGAAACGCATCGGCGGCAAACGCAAACTCAAGATCATACGCTGGGGCCTGGCCATGCTGACACAACTGGTGCTGGAGGCCTTCATCCCGCGGCGCCGCTACCGGCCCGCGGCCGCCGCGGCGCCGGGCGACAAGGCGTAAACGCTTCGGGGGCGGACCGCCGGGCCGGGCCCGCGCATCGCAGACGCCCCCGGGCGACCGGCCCCCGCCCAGCGCGGACGCGCCCGGGCGGGCCGGCCTGACCGCAAACGCAAGGAGGCATCCTGTGAGGATCTTCGTCACCGGCGCAGCGGGCTACCTCGGCTCGGTCCTGGTGCCGCGGTTGCTGGCGGCGGGCCACCACGTCACGGCCCTCGACAACTTCATGTACCGCCAGGCCACGCTCCTGGACTGCTGCATGGACGAGCGGTTCCAGGTGGTCCGCGGCGACGCCCGCGACGCCGACCTGGTGCGCCGCTGCGTGGCCCAGGCCGACGCCGTCCTCCCCCTGGCCTGCCTGACTGGCGCGCCGCTCTGCAACAAGGACCCCGTGGGCGCCCGCACCGTTATCGTCGATGCCGTCCGCGAAATCCTGGGGTGCCGCTCGCCGCGCCAGCCCGTCATCTACCCCACGACGAACTCAGGCTACGGCGTCGGCGAGGCGGGCAAGTTCTGCACCGAGGAGACGCCCCTCAGGCCGGTCAGCCTGTACGGGCGGCTGAAGGCCGAGGCCGAGAAGGCGGTTCTCGACTCCGGCGCCGCCATCACCCTGCGGCTGGCTACGGTGTTCGGCCCCAGTCCGCGGATGCGGACCGACCTGCTGGTGAACGATTTCGTCTTGCGGGCCGTGCGCGACCGGTACATCATGCTCTTCCAGGCCGACTTCAAGCGCAACTTTCTGCACGTGTGCGACGCGGCCGACGCCTTCCTGCACTGCCTGGCGCACTTCGACCGCATGCGCGACCAGGTGTACAACGTCGGCCTGTCGGAGGCCAACCTGTCGAAGCGCGAGTTGTGCGAAGAAATCCGACGCCAGGTGCCCGACCTGGTGGTCACCGAATCGAAAGCCGGTGAGGACCCAGACAAGCGCGACTACATCGTCTCCAACGCGCGCATCGAGGCGGCCGGCTTCAAGGCCCGACGCACGCTTCAGCAGGGTATCGCCGAACTCATCAAGGCCTACGAAATCCTGCCGCGAAGCCCGTTCGGCAACGTCTGACCGCCGACTCGCGGCGGTCCGAAAGCGGAAGATCGCGTGGACCCGAAATCGTCCAAGCCGCCCGCAACGTCCCCTTGCCCGCCCGCGGCGCCCCCTGCCCCGCCCGCGGACCGCGCCCTCGGCGTCGCGGAGTGGGTCGCCGCGATTGCGCTGACGGCCCTCATCGCGGCCGCCCATCTGCTGCTTCTGGCAAATATCGGCCCGCTGTGGCGGGACGAAATCCAGATCCTCAACCTCGCCAACATGCCCACCCTGGCCGACCTGTGGCACTACAACGAGCACGAGGCGTTCCCCATTTTCTGGCACATGGTGCTGCGCGCCTGGACGGCGCTGGGGCCGGGGCAGGCCGATTTCGGCCTGCGCGTGCTGGGCTGCATCGTGGGCTTGGGCATCGTGGGCCTGACGTGGTGGAGCGGACGCCGGGCGGGCTGCGGCGTGCCGCTCGTGGCCCTCGTGCTAGCGGGCCTCAGTCCGACGGTCCTCCGTTACGGCGACTCGATCCGCGGCTACGGCTTCGGCACGTTCTGGATGCTTCTTATGCTGGGAGTGGTCGCGCGGATGGCGCGGGACCCCACGCGGCGGAACATCGTCGTGGCAGGCGCAGCGGCGATCCTGGCCGTCCAGTCGATGTACATGAACGCCGCCGTCCTGCTGGGCCTGGGCCTGGCATCGTGCCTGGCCGGCCTCGTCTGCCGCCGGTGGAGGCCCGCCGTCGCGCTCATTATTATCGGCGTTATCGCGGCCGTCACACTCCTGCCTTACCTTGACCCCATCCTGCGGCAGAGCCGGTGGAACGACTTCGTCAGGTTCCCGGTCAGCGCAGGGGCGGTGTTCTGGAAGTTTGCCGAGGCCGCCGACGCGGCAGGCCGGGGAATGGCGTGGGTGTGGGTGGCCTTGGCGGCCCTGGCGCTGGGAGCGTGCGCCTGGGGTGCGCTCCGCCGCTCGCCGAAGGAGAACCGTTACATGGCCGTCTTCGCCGGGGCGGCCCTCGTGTTCGCCATCGCTTGCTACGCTGCTTTCCTGCTGATCGGCCGCGTACCCCTGAAGGCCTGGTACTACGTTGCAGGAATGGCGCTGGCGGCCGTCCTGCTGGAGGCGGCGCTCGGGCCGCTGGTGCGCGCTGGCCGCGCGGCGCGCATCGTGCGGATCGCCGCCGCCATCCTGCTGGCCGCGATGGCCGCCGGCCCCGTGTGGCACGACGCCCACGTGCGCATGACCAACGTTGACCGCATCGCGGCACAACTCCAGAACGTGGCCGAGCGGAACGACCTCATCGTGGTCATGCCCTGGTGGCCGGGCGTTACCTTCACGCGGTACTACCGCGGCGAAGCGCCCTGGACGACGCTGCCGGACCTCGGACCGCTGCCCATCCAGCGCTACGACCTCTTCCGCAAAAAGATGCAGGAGCCGGAACCCATCCGCCCGGTGCTGGAGCGCATGGCCGCCACGCTGGCCTCCGGCGGCCGCGTGTGGCTCGTGGGATGCCCGCGGTTTCTGCAACCGGGGGAGGTCCCCATCGTCGTGCCCCCGCCTCCGCGCGGACCGTGGAGCGAGGGGCCTTACATCGAGTCATGGTCGCTCCAGATGGGGTACTTCCTTCAGCGCCGCGCACGCTCCATCTCGGTCGTGCCGGTGCGCGACGAGGGCGAACCCGTCAGCCCGTTCGAGCACGTCCCGCTGCTGGTGGCCGAAGGCTGGCGCTGAGGCTCCCTGCGCCGCCGCTCGTCAGTCTGCGCGGCGGGCAATCCCTCGGAACCTGGCGCCGCTGCTCAGGTTTCAACCTGCGAGGGCCGGCAGAGAGCGGCCGGCATGGCCACCCCTGCGGGCCGCCATGCGTCGGCCGCCGGCAGGCGCATGGCCGCGCGAACAGCGCAACCATGCCGCCCTCCGGAGGGCGCACGCCGGGGCCGCACATCACATCCACAGGAGGACGCACGATGAAACATCAATCGCAGGGCCTGACGCGGAGGGAGTTCCTGGCGGCGGTCGGCGCGGGCGCCGCGGCCGCGGCGGCGGGAAGGCCGGCGCACGGCGCGGCCCCCGCCGACCGGCCGCCAAACGTCATCTTCATCTTCGCCGACGACCTCGGCTACGCCGACCTGGGCTGCTTCGGCTCGAAGACCATCAGCACGCCCAACATCGACCGCATGGCCGCCGAGGGGATGAAACTCACGGACTTTCACACCGCCTCGCCCGTGTGCACCCCCACACGCTCGGCCCTGATGACCGGCTGCTACCCGAAGCGCCTCGGCCTGCACGTGCACGTCCTGTTCCCGCAGTCTAAGACGGGCCTGAATCCGGACGAGATCACCGTGGCCGAGGTCCTCAAGGCCCAAGGCTATGCCACCGCCTGCATCGGCAAGTGGCACATGGGGCACCACGCGATTTTCCTGCCCACGCGGCAGGGGTTTGATTCGTACTACGGCATCCCGTACAGCAACGACATGGGTATCGTGGCCGAGGGCATGACCTTCGCAAAGGACGCCAGGTTCAACTTTGGAAAGACGCTTGAGGCGGCCAGGACGGACCCGTACGAGCGCGACAAGCCGCCCCTGATGCGCGGCGAAGAGGTCATTGAGTGGCCCGCCGACCAGGCCACGCTGACCGAGCGGTACACCGACGAGGCCCTGAAGTTCATCAGGGCGAACAAGGACCGGCCGTTCTTCCTGTACCTGCCGCACACGTTTCCACATGTGCCGCTATTTGCCTCGGAGCGATTCAAGGGCAAGAGCCGGGGCGGCCTGCTGGGCGACACGGTGGAGTGCATAGACTGGAGTTGCGGCGAAATCCTGAAGGCCGTCAAGGAACTCGGCCTCGACGAACGGACCCTGGTCATATTCACGTCGGACAACGGCCCGGCAGGCCACCCCGCCCCGCCCCTGAGGGGCGGCAAAGGCACAACGTGGGAGGGCGGCCAGCGCGTGCCTTTCATCGCTCGCTGGCCGGGACGCATACCCGCCGGGGCGCAGTGCGGCGGACTTTCATCCGTAATGGACGTGCTGCCCACGCTGGCGCGCCTGGCCGGCGGCAAAGCGCCCGCCGACCGCATCATCGACGGAAAAGACATTTGGCCACTTATCTCCGGACAGCCGGGCGCAAAGACGCCGCACGAGGCCTTCTACCACTACTCGGCGTACGGCGTCATGTCGGGCGTGCGATGCGGAAAGTGGAAGTGCCACACCAGGACGCCGCTCATGAGGCCGGCCAAGGGCGCTCCGGCGGACCAGCCCTTCGCCCCGGCCCTCTACGACCTGGAGGCCGACATCGGAGAGCAAAACGACCTGGCTGCGCAGCATCCCGACGTGGTGAAGCGCCTTGCAGAAATGGCCGAGAACTTCGACAAGAACCTGACGGCTACAAGCCGGCCGGTCGGACGCATCGGCTGACGCCACGCGCCGCCCGCAACATAGGCCGGGGCAGCGCACCGGCTTTCCCTGGAAGGAGCCGTGGCGCTGCCCCGGCCTGCATTCACTGCGAGCGCGGCGGCTCGGGAGAACCGCCGCGCACACGCTATGACACAGCCTCTCACAGCCGCCACGGGCTGCGCATCGGGCGGGTGAGCATGCGGTTGGCCTCGTCGTCGCCGGGGAACTCTTCCTTGTCGGGGTCCCACCGCAGTCTGCGGCCGAGGCGCATGGCGATGTCGCTCAGGTGACAGAGCGTGTCGGAGCGCACGGCCACTTCAATCGGCGCAACCGTCTGTGCGCGGGTCCGGATGCACTCCAGGAAGTTCTGCTGGTGATGGTTGCTGACGGGCAGGTGCAGGTCGCCCGGCGCAGGCGTTCTCCTGAGCAACTCCTTGGGCTCGGCGTCAAGCGTGCCGCCCAGGTGCCGCTCCTTGACGAAGACCCATCCGTCCGTGCCCTCAAAGCGGACGCCGAGGGGGTTCTTCTCGCCGTCGGTGAAGTTCATCACCGCGCCGTTTGCGAACGTGAGGTCCGCGCTCCAGGCCGTCACGCAGTCGCAGAGGCCGTCGCGCGGGTACTCGCCCGCCCCCTGCACCTCCACGGGGCCCGTGAGGTCCGTGCCGTTGCCCCATGTCGCCATGTCGATGGTATGTATGCCGCAGCCCGCGATGAAGCCCAGCGAGTAGTCGCTTATGTGGAACCAGTAGCCGTTGGAGACGCGGTTATCGGTGTACGGCGCCCACGGGGCGGGACCCAGCCACAGGTCGTAGTCCAGCCACTCCGGCACCGGCATGGGCGGGAAGTTGGGGGCGGAGCGGCTGTACCGCGTGCCGACCAGGATGCGGCGGACCTTGCCTATCCACCCGTTGCGTACGATCTGGCAGGCCTCGCGGGTGCTCCAACTGGACCGCTCCTGCGTGCCGAACTGGAACACGCGGCCGTAGCGCTGGACGGCCCGGCGGAGCGCCTTGTCCTGCTCGATGCTCAGGCCCAGGGGCTTTTCTACATATATGTCTTTACCTGACCGCACGGCCTCCAGCGCGTGCAGCACGTGCCAGTGGTCGGTCGAGCCGATGACGCAGGCGTCGATGTCGGCCCGCCCGCAGACCTCCCGGAAATCGTTGTACACCGCGCAGCCTTCCTTGCCGTAATGCTGGTGGACCATCTGCCGGGCGCGCTCGCGCATGGGGCGCTTCACGTCGCAGACCGCGACCGTCTGCGACTCGTAGAGGCCCAGGAAGTTCGTCAGGAGGGCCGTCCCCCGCCCGCCCGTGCCGATGAAGCCCAGCGTGATGCGGTCGGAGGCGGCGGGGCGCCCCTCGGCGCCCAGCGCGGTCGAAGTAATGACGTACGGCGCTGCCACGGCGGCACCGGCGGCTGAGGCTGCACCTTGGAGAAGACGGCGGCGAGTGAGAGCGCGGCGGCCAGGCTCTAACATGAGCATCCTCCTGTCCGGGACCCGAGATGCGCGGCAGGGAGTATAATCCGCCCGCCGGGGGATTGCCAGCGGCAAGAAGGATTCGCGGCAATGCCCCGTCATGGGGTGCCCCGCGGCAATTGACCCCCGCCGACGGAAGCGGTATACTCGACTGCGGCCGAAGGAGGTGACGTGTGCTAGCCGCCCCCGGCGGGGGGCGATGCCGCCCATGGACCTGGACCGGATTCTCAAGAAGCCCTTCGCGGGCGACCTGCTGTGCGAGGAAGAAGCGGCCGCGCTCCTGGCGCTGCCGCCGGGTTTGCGCGCGCCCGTCCACGCCGCCGCCGACCGCCTGAACCACGACATCAACGGCCGCCGCGTCTCCTGGGTCTTCAACCGCAACATCAATTTCACAAACGCCTGCACGGGGACGTGCGCATTCTGCGCCTACCGCGTGGCGCCCGAAGACGAGGGGGCCTACGTCCTGACGCCCAGGCAGGCCGTGGAACTGGCCCGCCGCACGCCCGGCATAGACGAGGTGTGCATGGTGGGCGGCCTGAATCCGGCCGTCACGCTGGACCACGTGCTGGCCATCTTCGCGGCCGTGCACGGCGCACTGCCGCACGTGCACATCCACGCCCTCAGCCCGATGGAGATTGAGTGGTACTCGCAGCGAGCGGGCCTCGCGGTGCGAGAGACCTTCGCCAAACTCCTGGAGGCGGGCTACGGCAGCCTCTGCGGCACGGCGGCGGAAATCCTGGTGGACGAGGTGCGGCAGGAGATTTGCCCGTCTAAACTGCCCACCGCACGCTGGGTCGAGATCGTTCGCACAGCCCACGACATGGGCATCCGCAGCACATCGACCATACTGTTCGGGCACGTCGAGCGGCCGGAGCACATAGCCGTGCACCTGCGAGTCCTGCGCGACCTTCAGGCCCGCACGGGCGGCATAACGGAGTTCATTCCGCTGCCCTTTGTGCCGTACCGCACGCCGCTGGGCAAGGCGCGCGGCATACGCGAGATGGTACGGAAAGAGAAGGTGTTCCTCCTGTACGCGGTGTCGCGGCTCTTTTTCGCGCGGCTCTTGCCGAACCTTCAGACGTCGTGGGTGAAACTGGGCCTCGACGCGGCCGTCGAGAGTTTCCGCTACGGCGTCAACGACCTGGGCGGGACGCTGCTGGAGGAAAACATTACGCGCACCGCGGGCGGCCGCCACGGCCAGGCCCTTGCCCCAGGCGAGATGGCCGCCGCCATCCGCCGCGCGGGCCGCACGCCCGTCCGCCGGGACACGCTGTATCATTACCTGGACGCTCCCGTCCAGGCGTAAGGGCGCCGGACGTTCGATTCAACGCGGGGGGCGCGGAGAGCGCGGAGAAGGACAAAGATGAGTTGTTATGAAGAATATTATGTCCTTTCCTTGCGTTCTCTGCGGCCTCTGCGTTCGAACGGAACGGCCGCGGATTGACGACATGGCAAAGCATGCGGCAATCATCGGCGACGGCGCAATGGGCACGCTGTGCTCAATGCTCCTGGCCCATAACGGCTACGCCTGCGCCATGTGGTCGGCCTTCGAGGAGCACGCCGCCGACATGACGCGGACGGGCGAGAACAAGCGCTTCCTGCCCGGCTTCCGCCTGCCGAAGGGCCTGACGGTCTCGACCGACGCCGCCGAAGCGGCCGCCGGGGCGGACCTAGTGGTCATCGCCGTGCCCTCGCGGCACCTGCGCGGGGTGCTTGCGCGCGTCAAGGACGCGCTGCCGCCGGAGGCCGTGCACGTAAGCGTCGTCAAGGGCATCGAGTCGGGGACGCTCCTTCGGCCGAGCGAGATCGTCGCGCAGGTCGTTGGCCGGCGGCGGCTGGCGGTGCTGTCGGGGCCGTGCCTGTCGCGCGAGGTGGCCGAGCGGCTGCCCGCGACGGTGGTGGCGGCCTCGCGCGACGCCCAGGCCGCCGTGCTCGCCCAGGCCGCCTTCGCGACGCCGTACTTTCGCATCTACACAAATGACGACGCGGCGGGCGTGGAACTGGGCGGGGCGCTGAAGAACGTCATCGCCATCGCGGCGGGCATCTGCGACGGCCTCGGCCTAGGCTCGAACGCCCTGGCTGCCCTCGTGACGCGGGGCCTGGTGGAGATGACTCGCCTGGGCGCGGCGATGGGCGCGAGGCGCGAGACCTTCGCGGGCCTGGCGGGCCTGGGGGACCTTGTGACGACGTGCGTTTCAAATCTCAGCCGCAACCGGCGCGTGGGACGCGAGATCGGCCGCGGCCGACACCTGAAGGACGTCCTGCGCGAAATGGGCCGCGTAGAGGCCGAGGGCGTCGAGACCACACGCTCGGCCGCCGCCCTGGCCGCACGCCACAACGTCGAGATGCCCATCACGCAGGAGGTGTACGCCGTGCTGTTCGAGGGCAAGCCCGCCCCGGACGCGCTGGCCGACCTGATGAGCCGTTCGCCGAAGAAAGAAAGCACCTGAGTACCTGAGTGCCTGAGATCAGGATAGCCGGCAGGACATAATGAACGGGCTAGGCGCGGGAACCTAAGGAGATCTTGTCGCGTGGCAAAAGAGCATGGAACTGGCGGAGCGGGTGTATTCCGCCACGAAGGACTTCCCGGTCGAAGAGAGATTCGGACTTGTTGCCCAGATGAGGCGATCCGCCGTCAGTGTTCCATCGGACATTGCCGAAGGGTTTGGACGGGGGCAGCAAGCCGAGTTTTGCCGCTTCCTGGGAATTGCAAGGGGAAGCCTTTTCGAGTTGCAGTCGCAGGCAGAACTGACCAGGCGGTTCGGCTGGATTAAGGGCGCGGGGCTTTCTCAGTTGCGCAACCGGATGCCTGAACTCGATGCCATCCTGACAGCACTAGTGCGGGTGGCCAAGAGGAGCAGGAATAAGCGGCCTGGCTAACCGCCGAGACCGCCGCTGCCGCCAGTCTCAGGCACTCAGGCACTCAGGCACTCAGGTACTTTCTTGCTTTCAGCCATGGACGCACCGGACCTTGACCTGGGCTTCTCGCCCGACCAACTGATGGCCCTGGCAGTGCTGGGCCTGGCGGGCGTGCTGGCGGTCTTTGCACTACTGGCGCTGGTGCGGCTGTGGAGCGCCCGGATGCAGAAGGGCGGCGGCGGCTGCGGCGGCCTGGACGCCGAGGAACTGCGGCGGCAGCGCGACGCGGGCGAAATCTCCCAGGAGGAGTACGACGCGATTCTTCGCGGCATGGCGGGCGCAAATTCGGACAAAGACAAACCGCCCCGCCGGACGATAAAATACGCGGGAGACCCGGGCCCCCGCCCGGAGAGGAGCGAATCGGATGGCCAAGATTGACGGCACTGGCCCGGGCGGACGCCGCGCAGTGTGCAGTTTCTGCGGCCGCAGCGGCCGCGAGTCCGGCCCGCTGGTGGAGGGCCCCAGGGGCGTCCACATCTGCCCCGACTGCATCCAGGCGGCGCAGTCGGTCGTGCAGGAGGAGCGGCGCCGCACGCGCCGCGGCCCCTCGTCGGTGGGCCGCATACCCACCCCGCGCGAGATCAAGGACTTCCTGGACCTCTACGTCATCGGCCAGGACCAGGCCAAGAAGGCCGTCGCCGTGGCGGTGCACAACCACTACAAGCGCCTGTCGCTGGGCGACGCGGGCGAGGACGACGTGGAGATCGAGAAGTCCAACCTCCTCCTGATCGGCCCAACGGGCTGCGGCAAGACGCTGGTGGCGCGGAGCCTCGCGCACATCCTGAACGTGCCCTTCGCCATCGGCGACGCAACCACCCTGACGGAGGCCGGCTACGTGGGCGAGGACGTCGAGAACCTGCTGCTGAAACTGCTCCAGTCGGCGGACTTCGACATCGAGGCCGCCCAGCGCGGCATAATCTACATTGATGAGATAGATAAGATCGGCCGCACCATGATGAACATCTCCATCACCCGCGACGTCTCGGGCGAGGGCGTGCAGCAGGCGCTGCTGAAGATGCTCGAGGGCACGATCGCCAACGTGCCGCCGCAGGGCGGCAGGAAGCACCCCGAGCAGCAATACATCCCGGTCGACACGACGCACATCCTGTTTATCTGTGGCGGGACGTTCGAGCGGCTGGAGGAGATCGTCGCCCGCCGCATCGGCCGCAGCCAGATAGGCTTCGTCGAGGGCCGCCACCCGGAAGGCGACCGCTTCCAGCGCACGCGCGACATCCTGGGGCAGGTTACGCCCGAGGACCTCATCGCCTACGGCATGATCCCGGAGTTCGTGGGGCGGCTGCCCATCATCGTCCCGCTGATGCCGCTGGACGAAGGCGCCCTCTGCCGCATCCTGACCGAGCCAAGGAACGCCCTCGTCAAGCAGTACCAGAAGTTCTTCAAGATGGAGGACGCGGAACTGGTGTTCACCGACGAGGCGATGCGCGAGATGGCCCGCCGGGCCATGCAGCGGAACACCGGCGCGCGGGCCCTCAGGGCCATCGTCGAGAACCTCATGCTCGACATCATGTTCGAACTGCCCAACCGCCCGAAGGGCTACCGCTACACCGTCACGGCCGAGGTGGTGCGCGGCGAGGCGGACATCTTCCAACTGGCCAAGCCCGTCAAGGAAAGCGCCTGAACCGATTGCGGCTTGAACGGCGGCGGGACCTCGTCTCATCTTCTGCCTGAGGCATGTGCGCTTGAGATGCGCTCTTCCAGCGCGCATACTGGTCAGCCGGCGGGCGGCCACGGCGGCGGCCTCGATGCGCCGGATGGGTTCCCGAAGAAGAGAGGAGCAGGCCATGCGCTCGAGAATGTTGCGGCTGGCGGTGGCGGTTGTTCTGGGGGTTGGGGCGGCGGGGCCGCTCGCCGTCGCGGGCGAGGGGCAGCCCGCCCCCGCCTTTAGCGGCCTGGGCCTGCACATGGGGAACCTCTCGCGGCTGTCCGGCGCCCAGACACGGTCCATCAGCCCGGAGAACTTCACCGGCGAAAAGGGCAAGGGCGGCATGGCCACCGAGGGCACCGGGGCCGCGGCCGCCCGCGACCTGGGCCGCGGATGGAAGATCTCGCCCTCCATCCGCATCGAGGCCGGCCAGGCGGCCGTCCTGGCCGATATCCAGGGCTCCGGCGCCATCCAGCAAATCTGGATGACCCCGACCGGCGACTGGCGAAAGAGCATCCTGCGCATCTTCTGGGACGGCCAGGAGCAGCCCTCGGTCGAGTGCCCCGTGGGCGACTTCTTCTGCATAGGCTGGGGTAAGTTCGCCCCCATGTCGTCGCTGGCCGTGTGCGTGAACCCCGGCAGCGCCTTCAACTGCTACTGGGAGATGCCCTTCCGCAAGCGCTGCCGCATGACGATGACCAACATCGACGCGCAGCCAATGGTCCTCTACTACCAGATAAACTACACGCTGACCGAGGTGCCGCCGGACGCCGCTTACTTTCACGCCCAGTTCCGCCGCGCGAATCCCCTGCCCTACAAGCAGGTCTACACCATCCTCGAAGGCGTCAAGGGCCGGGGCCACTATGTGGGCACGTACATGGCCTGGGGCGTCCACAACAGCGGCTGGTGGGGCGAGGGCGAGATCAAGTTCTACCTCGACGGCGACCGGGAGTTCCCCACCATCTGCGGCACGGGCACCGAGGACTACTTCTGCGGCTCGTACAACTTCGAGAACAGGGAGACGAAGCAGTACCAGCCCTTCACGACGCCGTACGCGGGCCTGCACCAGGTGCTGCGGCCCGACGGGCTGTACCAGTCGCAGCAACGGTTCGGCATGTATCGGTGGCACATCACGGACCCGATACGGTTCGAGAAAGACCTGCGCGTGACCATCCAGGCGCTGGGCTGGCGGTCGGGCCGCCGGTACCTGCCGCTCCAGGACGACATCGCCTCGGTTGCGTTCTGGTACCAGGCGCTGCCGACGGCGCCGTTCCCGCCGCTGCCGGGGGCCGACGCGCTGGAGGTGAACTGACGGAGGGCGGCGCCGGTGCGGGGGGCACGGCCGGCTTGGCCGGCAGGCGCCCCGCCCCCGCCTGCCGGCCGGCGGGCAGGCCCTGGCGGGCGAAAGCATGAGATCGGGCCTCACACGATCATGCTTTCGCAACGGCGCGAAAGCATGGTACCCGCCACGGCCGGACAAGCCGGCCGTGCCACAGTCACGTGGCGCAGCGTTCCCCCGGCCGGTCCTGGGCGCGCCGCTACCGCCGCCCGCGCGGCGGCACCTCGATCGCCACCGCCGTCTCGTCGCAGTCGGGGAACTTGGCGCACTTGATGCAGTCGGACCACACCTTGTGCGGAAGGCTCTCGCGCGGCACGCGCGCAAAACCGAGGTGCTCGAAGAACGCCGGCGAACTCGTCAGCGCAAACACCCGCCCGATGCCCAGCCGCCGCGCCTCTGCAAGGCACGCCTTCACCAGCCGCCGCCCGATGCCGCGACGCTGGTGCCGCCGCACCACGGCCATGCTTTTGATCTCAGCCAGGTTGTCCCACTCGATGGTCAGCGCCCCGCAGCCGATGACGCGGCCGCCGAGGTCCGCCACCACGAAGTCGCGCAGGCCCTCGTAGAGATCCGCGCGGCTGCGCGGCAGCATGCGCTCCTGGCGGGAGAACTCCGTGACGAGCGCAAAGATGGGCTCGATGTCGCTCATCCGCGCCTTGCGGATGGCAACGGCCGGGGCCTCGGGCGGTCGGGCTTTCTCCATCGTGACGTATCGTATCCGCGCCGCCGGGCGCGGTCAAGCAACACCGCAACATGTCCGCCCGCGGGCACTCTGCCGCCGCGCGCGGGCGTGTCGCCCGGGCGCGATGTACCCGCAACCTTGCGGTCACGGCTCAATCCGCGCCCCTCCAGCACAGCGTGCCCGCGACCTCACGGGCCCTCGCCCCGCCGTAGGGGCTACGGCCCGCAGGCGGGTCGCGGCTCGACCGGCGCGAAACGAACGGGTTACTCGACTTCCATCTTCGCCCGCACGATACCGATATTCCCGCCGCGGTCGATGATCGAGATGACCAGTTCCAGCGGGCCCTTCTCCAGCGGCGGGACGACCACCACGTGGCTCAGGCGGACCTCGCGCCCCGCAAGGTCCATGCCGCCCAGGACCCAGTCGTGTCGCGGTGAGAAGAACTGGATGGCCCCCAGGGCGTTGTCGTCCGTTATCTCGCCGCCGAGGAGGATGGTCGTGGCACCGACCTTGAGTTTCGCCGGGTGCGTGATGCGGGCAACCGGCGGCTGCGCGTCCGCGAGGTCCACGTCGTCGGCCAGGAACCGCGACCAGCGGAGCATGCGGGCCGTGTCGGCCATGAACCCCGCCTTCGGACCGGGCGTCGCCAGGTAATTGTTCCGCAGGTGGCGGAAGCCGTTGCCCATGATCTCCACGTCGTCGGCGCGGCGGTCGTGCGGCAGGCCGAAGGCGTGGCCAAGTTCGTGGGCCACGGCGCCGAACCCGTCCTCGATGAACTCAAATCGCGGGCTGTCGGGCTTCAGGCGGTGCAGGGCCGTCCGCCCGGAGATGGGCGTATCATCGGCCAGCAGGCGCAACTGCCCCTCAACGGTCGTTGCGCAGAACTCGTCGCGCAGTATCCACGCCGAGAACATCCCCACGCCGCCCGACGCCGAGAACCGCGCCCCCAGCGCCATGCCGCCAGGCCACTCGAACTTCGCCGGACCATCGGCGTACGTCTCGGCAAAGACGACGTACAGGTTCTCGGCGGCCCTGCCGAGAGCAGCCTCGACCTCCGGCAGGATGCGCCGCCACTGACGCTGCGGCTCGAAGTTCGGCTCTCCGCTGTACTCCGCGGCCGCGTCCTTGCCCGCGACGAGGTGCACCAGGGGCCGCCCGTCCTGGAACTCGAAGTCCATGCCCGCCGCGGGGTAGCCCTTGGCGCGCAGGTCGCGGGCGTAGAGGTCGTTGACGAACGTCATCAGGACGGGGATTTTCTCGGCCCAGCGGTCGGCGGGCCGGCGGTCCTTCGGCACAAAGTAAACCAGGCGCACCTTGTGCCGCCGGCCGAGGTCCCGCAGCGGCTCCGGCCGCGCGACGACCTCCGGCCCGCCGGGCTTCGCCTGCGTCTTGACCTTCGCAGGTTGCGGCTTCGGCGCTTCGCCGCGCGCGCCCGTGGCGGCCCCCGCCGCCAGAAGCGCAGCGCCAGCCCCCAGAAGCACAACGGCAGCCGCGAGGCCTTGCGCGGTGGGTCTCCGCACCCACTGCGCCGCACGCGGCAACGCACCTTTGCGCGGCGGGTACGGAGACCCGCCCCGCAAAAATCTGCGCCGTCTGCGCATGAGTCTCCTTTCGTCGCCGCTCCGCCGCCGATTGGAGTGTAGGCGCCCGCGCGCCGGGCGTCATCAGAATTCCCACCGCGCAGCAGGGCACGGCCGAAATTGACGAAAACATACGGTGGCGTTACACTGCTTAACGGGAAGAACGGGCCGCACGGCCCCCGGGGTGCTCGCATGCTGCGATACACCAGACTGGCCGCCGTCCTGGCATCCGCCGTGCTCGTGGTCGGATGCTTCGAAGGCAAGGCCGATTTCACGTTCAACCCCGACGGATCGGGCAAGGTCACGGGCGAGTTGCTTTTCCCCAGCCGCGCCCCGTGGCTGCCGGCCAGGCGTCCGCCGAAGCCGGACGAAACGCCGCCGGCCTCGTCGCCCGAAGACGACATGCGCGAGTGCGTAACACAACTCGTCAAGCGTTCCTACGGCATCGACGCGTGGAAAGACGTGTCGTTCGAGCGGGCCGCCGACGGCCGGGTGCGATTCAAGGGCACGGCCTACTTCAAGGACCTCGCGAAGGTGCGGATCTACCCGGACGACCGCTCGCGCATCCAGTTCGGGCCGGACGGGACGAACGCCCTCCTCTTGATCCTGGCCCGCTCGAAGCCCCAGGCGGAGGCGCCCAAGCCCTCACGCATCCCCTCGCCCGAAGAGATGGCGAAGCGCATGAAAGACATGCGCCAGCGCTACAGCGACACCAAGGGCGCACTTACGACCGAAGTGGCCGGCATGAAACTGGACCTCGTGTTCCACGTGCCGGGAACGCTTGAGGAAATGAAGGGCCTCGAGCAGCAGGGCACCGCGCTCTCGTATGCCGCCGAGGGGTCGCGCATCATCCAGGCCGTGGACTCGCAGGTGGCCGACGGGTCGTACCTGCGGAACGTCGTCCTGGCCGGCAAGTCGATCAACGTCAAGGACATGGTCAATGAGAAAGTCTTCGGCCTGAAGGGCGAGGTCTGGGCCAGGTGGAAAGGGCCGTTCCGCGCCCGCTTCGACTATGCGGCCGAGGCCAACCCTGCCCGCAAGGCGCAGCAGGCGATGTTCCAGAGACTGGGCCTGGATAAGCCGCGCGACACGTCGCCCCCCGCGCCGCCTGCGCCCGCGCCGTCCGCCCCGCCCACGTCTGCGCCGGCACCCGCCACGGACGCGGCGGCGAAGGAGGTTGCGGAACCCGGCGCAAAGCCTTCCGCTCCGTCGCCCGCCAAAGGCCCGCCCAGCCTGCCGATGCCCGACAAACCGCCGGCGATACCGGTGCCGATTATCCCCTGGCTGTAGTACCCGTCGTCTTTTGATGTTGTTAGTTTGTGTGAATAGCCGATTCTCACACGGGGGTCAGGATACCGGGGAGGATCGGCATGAACAAGCGATATGTGGTTC
>VGYT01000056.1 GCA_016872895.1 Planctomycetota bacterium | reverse complement strand
CCCTTTGTCTCGAAGGCAATCGGCGTGCCGCTGGCGAACATCGCCACCAAGATCATGCTCGGCCGCACGCTGGAGGAACTGGGCTTCACGAAGGAGATCGTGCCGGAGCACTTCGCGGTGAAACAGTCGGTCTTCCCGTTCGTGCGCTTTCCCGGCGTGGACGCGGTGCTGGGGCCCGAGATGAAATCAACCGGCGAGGTCATGGGC
Organism: Planctomycetota bacterium; assembly: GCA_016872895.1. Classification (GTDB taxonomy): domain Bacteria; phylum Planctomycetota; class Phycisphaerae; order FEN-1346; family FEN-1346; genus VGYT01. Next base: position 19,524 of record VGYT01000056.1, on the reverse strand, counting down.
ATCGACGCTTCGTTCGGCGTGGCCTGCGCCAAGGGGCTCCAGGGGGCCGGGCACGCCCTGCCGACGGAAGGCACGGTCTTCATCTCGGTCCGCAACGCCGACAAACGCGACATCATCTTCATCGCCAAGAAACTGGAGGACTTGGGCTTCGACCTCGCGGCCACCGAGGGGACGGCGGCGGCCCTGGCCCGCAACGACGTGAGCGTGCGCATGCTCCAGCGCATCAGCGTCGGCCGCCCGAACATCGTCGATATGATAAAGAACCGCGACGTCCGCCTCATCATCAACACCGTGAGCGGCAAGACCCCGCGCAAAGACGAGGTCGCCATCCGCACGCTCGCCATCGCGCACGGCGTGCCGCTCATCAGCACCGTGAGCGCCGCGGCGGCGTTCGTCGGCGGCATAGAGGCCATGAAGAAGCACGGCCTTTCCGTCAAGTCGCTCCAGGAATACGGCCAGCACTACACGCCGCCGAACACCCCCGCCGCGCGTAAGTAGTCCGTCAACCTTCCAGAACGCAGGCCGGCGCAGCGCCCCGGCCTGCCCGCAGGCCGGCAGGCGGGGCATTCCCTCGAAGGAGCCGGGGCGTTGCCCCGCCCTGCTCAAGCGAAAGCATGCGCCCGGCCGACGGTGGACATGCTTTCCGAGCAGCGCAAAAGCATGGCATCCACAAAGTGAAGGTTGACGGACATTGCCGGCGGGGGCAGTTATTCCGTCTCGTCCCTGAGCCATTGACGCCGCCGCCCGCGCCGGGTACAGTCGGCGGTGACCGAAGCCGGGCTTTCCCCTGAACGGTTAAGGAGACCTCGCATGCGGCAGCGTCCCGCGTTCTCCCGTGTGAGCCTTGTGCGATCCGCGGCTGCCCTGTTCGCGGCAGCCGCCGTGGTGGCGTGCCTTGCGCCTGCGGCAAGAGCCGCCGACCCGCCGGCGTCGCGGGCCGAGGCCGCAGCGGCCCAGGCCGCGGCCGCAGGGAACCTTGCAGAACGCCTCGGCGCATCGCGCGGCATCGTGGTCCTTCTTGAGGACGAGAACTGCCGCCAGGCGCTCGACCTGGCCCGCGCGACCGACCTCATCATTTATGTGCAATTCTCAAGCGCGGCCGACGCCGACGCGGCGGCCCGCGCGGTCGAGGCGGCCGGATTCCTGGGATCGCGCATCTACGTCGAGCACGGCCGCCCCTCGCGGCTGCACCTGGCGGACAACACGGCCGACGCAGTCCGCGCCCCGGCGGGGCCCGCCGGGGCGCCGAAGGACGAAATCCTGCGCGTCCTGCGGCCGCAGGGCAAGGCCATCATCGGCCGCGGTGAGGAATGGACGAAACCTTTCCCGCCGGGCGTTGACGATTGGACCCACCACTATCACGGCCCGGACAACAACCCCCTGTCGGCCGACCGCGCGGCCCGTGCGCCGTACCTGACGCAGTTCATCGCCGAGCCGCGCTACGCCCCCGCCCCGCAGGCGGTCGTGGCGTCGGCCGGGCGGCTCTTCCTCGCCCTCGGCCACGTCGCCTGGCACCAGCGCGAGGAACCGTGGCTGAACACGCTGGTGGCCCTCAGCGGCTACAACGGAAGCCTCCTCTGGAAGCGGCCCCTCACGCCCGGCATCATGGTCGACCGCTCCACCATAATCGCCACGCCGGATACGCTGTACCTGGCGGACGATGAGTCGTGCAAACTCCTCGACCCCGCCACAGGCCGCGTCATGGGCGAACTGAAGGCCCCCGCCGACCAGACTGAAGGCCCCTTCTGGAAGTGGATGGCACTTGACGGCGGCACGCTCCTGGCCCTCGTCGGCAAACCGGACCCGCTGGACCCCGACGCCCGCTGGAAGAGCACGAACCACGGCTGGCCGTGGACCGGCATCTCGCAAGGATATAACAAATCGGAATACGAGTGGGGCTTCGCGAAGGACCTCCTGGCCCTCGACCCGAAGACCGGCAAGGTCCTCTGGCGCCATCACGAAGACGAGCCGATGGACAGCCGCGCGCTGGCCCTGAAGGCCGGCCGCGTGTACGTCGCCTCGTTCGGCAAGTACCTGGCGGCCCTCGACGCCGCCACCGGACGCGAACTCTGGCGCCGCACCGCACAGCGAGACCGCGACCTCTTCGAGGCCATCGGCCCCTACCGCCCCGGACACGGCTACGTCGGCGGGTGGAAGAGCACCGTGTACCTCAAGTGCACCGAAAAGGCCCTGTACCTCGTCGGGCCGCAGGTCAACTGGGTCACCGCCGTGTCGGCCGACGACGGCCGGCTCATGTGGACGTATCCCGTCAAGGACATGCAGGTTGTCATTCGCGACGACGGCCTTTACGCCATCGGGCCGCAGAACCAGACGGGCCAGTCGAAGCGCCTTGACCCGATGACCGGCTCCGTGCTGGCCGCGTTCGACGTATCCCGCCGCGCGTGCACGCGCACCACCGGCACGGCCGACGGCGTCTTTTTCCGCGCCTTTGAGGGCACAGCGCGGCTGGACGTTGCAACCGCCCAGATGCAGTGGATGACGCCGATGCGCCCGCAGTGCCACGTGGGCGTCATCGCGGCGAGCGGCCACCTGTACTGGTCGCCCTGGGCGTGCGACTGCAACCTCCAGATGTTCGGCGCAATCGCCCTCGCGCCCGCGGGGAACTTCAAGTTCGACGCCGCCGCAACCGACGCGGAGCGGCTGGAGGCGCCCGACCGCGCCGCCGAGGTCGCGCCGGTGGCGGAGTCGCCTGCCGACTGGCCCGCGTACCGCGCCGACGTCCGGCGCACGGCCCGCTCGGCCGCAGAGGTCCCCGGCAAGGTCTCGCGCCAGTGGGAGTTTGCGCCGAAGCAGCCGTTTGAGCCCACCGCGCCGGTGGCCGCAGGGGGCCTTGTGTTCTTCGGCGGGTCGGACGGCATCGTCCGCTCCCTCGACGCCGGCACGGGCCGCCCGCGATGGACCGCCATCACCGGCGGGGCGATCCGCTACCCGCCCGCCATCGCCGCCGGCCGCGCGCTGGTCGGCTCGGGCGACGGGTGGGCCTACGCCCTGGAGACCGCCACGGGCCGCCGCCTGTGGCGGTTCCGCGCATCGCCACTGCCCCGCAAAATCTGCGTTTACGGCGCACTTCTTGACACCTGGCCCGTGGCCGCGGGAGTGCTCGTGGACGGCGGCACGGCGTACCTGGCAGCCGGCATCAACAACTTCGATGGCACGCATGTGTATGCGTTGGATGCCGCCACGGGGCGCCTCAAGTGGCAGAACAACACTTCCGGGCACCTTGACCCGTGGTCGCGGCGCGGCGTGGCCGTCCAGGGCGAGATGCTCCTGGACGGCGGCAAACTGTACCTGGCGGGTGGCGACGCCGTATCGCCCGCCGTCTTCGACGCCGCCACCGGCACGTGCCTCAGCCCGGCGCCCACGGCGCGCGGCTCGCAGGCGCCGCGAGGCCGGGAACTGGCGCTGGCCGACGGCACCGTCACGGTCAGCGGCCAGCCGCTTTACAGCGACCCGGCCAGCCCCGTTTACGACAAGGGCGTCCAGTGGGACCCGCAGGCCGTGACCGCCGCCGGCGCGCGCCTGACGCTCGTGGAGGGCAAGGGCGCCGCCGGCCGCACATGGTCGCTCGTGGCCCGCGACGAGGGCGGCAAGGAACTCTGGTCGGAGCCCCTGCCGGGCGAGCCCGTCCGCTGGGGCATCTGCGTTGACCGCGCAGGGCGAATCATCGTAACCCTCCGCGGGGGTCGGGTGGTGTGCTACGGGAAGTAATCCACGGCCGGGCGGGCACGGCCGCGCGGGGCAGGCTCGGGCTTGCTCGGCACGCCTCCGGCGCATAGATTGGCGCGACCGCGGAGAAAAAGGACATGCCCACGATGCAAGAGGAAGTGCTGGACCGGCTTGCGCAGAACCGCGACGTGCTGCGGCGCATGGGGGTGCGCCGACTGGGGCTTTTCGGCTCAGCCGCGCACGGCGGCGCAGTTCCCCCCCCGCGACCTGGATTTCCTCGTCGAGTTCCAGACGAAGAGTTTCGACGCCTACATGGACCTTAAGGATTTGCTCGAGCAGTGGTTCGGCCGTCCTGTTGACCTGGTGTTGGCCGACGCGCTGAAGCCGGCGCTCAGGGACAAGGTCCTGCGGGAGACGGTCTATGCGCCGGGATTGTGACGTTTACTTGCAGGACATCCTGGAAGCCCGCGAGAAGATCGGCGCTTACGTTGGGGGCATGAGCCGCGACGCCCTGGCGGCCGACGGCAAGACCCTCGATGCAGTCGTGCGGAACCTGGAAATCATCGGAGAGGCGGCCAAGAACGTGCCGGAGGCGGTCCGGGCCGCGCACCCGGAGGTCAAATGGAAAAGAATTACCGGACTGCGCAACATCTTGGCCCACCAGTATTTCGGCGTGGACCTTGACATCGTCTGGGACGTCGTACGGAACAAGGTGCCGGCGCTGGCAGAAAGCATGCGCCGAATTCTCGGCCGCTGACGGCCCCGCCCGGTGCGTGGTGCCCGCGCCGCGGCCGTCACGATGCGCCGGGCGTCACCATCGCGGCTTCTGGTTCCCGGCGAACCACTCGCAGAGGAGCCGCTGCCGGTCGGTCGGCTGGGCGGCGGGCCTGGTGTCGGCCCGGTCGGGGCCGTGCTCGGCGCTCCAGCCGTGCCACTCGCGGAATGCGTGGTACGTCCAGTCCCACCCGCGGGCCTCGAAAATTGCGACGAGGTCCCCCAGGTAGCGGCCGGCGCTTGAATCGGGCGCCCAGCGGACGGCGCCGAACTCTCCTATGTAGATGTGTACGCCATACGTCTTCTGGAACTCCGCGACGGGCCGCAGGGCCGCTTCCAGTGCCGCCTTGTCCCACTGGCGCCCCTCGGCCGCACCGGGGTACACGTACGTCCGCTTCCCGTCGTCGTGCACGCCCTGGTGGGTGAAGATGCCGGGAGAGTACATATGTATGCTATATACGATGTGCGGCACCGGCAGGGGCCGGAGGTTCGCCAGCGCCGCCGGGCTGCCCCCCGGGGCGGGCTCGACGATTATGGCCCGCCGCGGGTCGATTTCGCGGACGGCCCGCGCGGCCCGCTCCGCGAGGCCCTGCCAGTCGTCCACGTCCTCGGCCACCGCGCCTTCAAGCGGCTCGTTCAGAAGGTCGTAGCCCCACACGGCCCTGGAGTCCTTGTAGCGGCGAGCAATCTGCCGCCATATCTCGACGAATCGTTTCTGGCACGCCGCGCTTGTAAACAGGCTCCTGCCCGGCGGCGCCCAGTGGCCGGGCCCGGTGTGAAGGTCCACCACGGCCAGAAGGCCGTGCTTCTCGCACAGCGGCAGGGCCGCGTCGAGCCGCTTCAGGTGCGATTCCAGGAAGGCGTCGTACGCCGCAAGGTCGCCCGTGTCGATGCGGGGCTTGAAGCCGCACAGTTGCCAGCGCACGAGGTTGGCGTTCCATTCCCTGCCCAGGACTCGCAGGTCCTCCTCTTTCGCATCGGGCGAGACCATGGCCCCCCGCAGCCTGGGCAGGGCGTGGCCCGTGTACGCGGGGCCGGCGGGCGCAGCCGCGGGCGCGGCGGGCGGCCGGCGGACCGTCACCTTCACGTTGTCGAACCAGGCCTTGCCCGTCACGTTCTCAAGGCCCAGAACCAGGCGCATCCGGCTGGCATCGCGCGGCACGTGCGTCTGCCACGAGACGCGCTGCCAGTCGAACGTGCCGGTGCCGAGTTCGGCCTGCGCCCAGGCCCTGTGCTCGCCCGCGACCGTGGGGGCCATGAACTTGATGCCGTTCCAGGGTTGCGGCTTGGGGGATACCGCCTCGGCCTTGACGGAGGCCGAGAGAATGAGCGTGCAGCCGCGCACTTTCTCGACCGGCAGGGGCGCCTCGACAAAAGCCGAGGCGGGGGGCGCCCCTGCGGGCCGCTCGATGAGCAGGGCGCGGCCGCCGCCCTGCCCCGCGTCGGCGGCCAGTTTCCCGGCGCCAGCGCTCCAGCCCTCAAGCGGCGCAGGGCCGTCGAAGTCGGCGGTGAATACAACATCGCCGACCTTGACCGGCTCCGCCCCGCCGGCCGTGGCGGGCGGCGCCTCGCCCGACGCTCCCGCGGCCAGCACGCCCACAATTGCCGCAGCCAGGAACGTGTTTCTCACGATTCCTCCTCCTCAGGCACAGGCGCGCGGCAGGCCGGCAGACCCCGGCGCGGTGCTGCCGCGCGCGTCATCGCCGCCGGATGGTCACGGCGGCAGCCGAGTACCGCGGCAGGCTGAAGCGGACGGTCTGCCCCAGGACTTCAACCGGCGCGGCTATGGGGCGGATGCGCTCCGGCTCGTCGAGCGTGTTGCGCGCATCGAGCGTGTCCGCCGCCACCAGTTGCATGCTCGCCCCGCCCACGGCGAAACCTTCCTTCGCCACGAGCGCCACGGCCGCCGCCTCGCCGGTCGGGTTCACGGCCTTCAAGTAAAGCGTCTTTCCGTCCTCGGCCTTCGTCGCCACGGCGCTCAGGGGACCCGCGTCGCCGGTCATCTTGACGCGCAAGGGGGCGTAATGCACGCGCCAGAGTTTCATCACCACGTAGTTCGGCGCGGGGAACCAGATGCGGTGGTCGAAGTTGATGAATGCGTTGTCCCACGCGCGGGCCGACACGTGGCGCAGGAAGAGCGCCGGGCCCGCCATGCCCACGATGTCGCCCAAGCGCTCGAAGGCGTTCAGCAGGCCGCCCGCATACAGGCCCGTGCGCCAGTCGGTGCTCTGCGCGTTCCATTCGCTGTGGTAGATGCGGACCCCGGGGTTCGCCGACGCGGCGATGATGCCGCCGGTTTCCCGGAGGAAGGCTTCCGCCCGCTCCGGGCCGCTCGCGTAGTTGGCCGGGTTCTCGTAATGGTGCGTGCTGATGTAGTCGAAGTGCTTCGCGGCGTCGCGGATGACCGCGCGGTTGTACTCCTGGCCGCGGCCCGCGGGGCCGAGCCCTCCGCTGCCGCAGGCCGCCACAATGATGCCCGGGTCCGCCTTCTTCATGGCCGGGACGAACTCGCGGACGGCGGCGGCGTACTCGTCCGGGGCCAGGCGCCAGGTCTCGTTGTCGATTTCCCAGTAGCGGACCTTGTACGGCTCAGGGTGCCCGTTTGCGGCCCGGACCCCGCCCCACTCCGACGCGGCGGGGCCGTTGCAGTACCGGACCCAGTCGCAGGCGTCGCGCAGGTACGAGGAGCGATTCTCCTTCGGATCGTGCATGCCGATATTGATAACAATAAGCGGCTCTGCCCCGACCGCGCGGCAGAGGCGCAGAAACTCGTCGGTGCCGAAGGAGTTCACGTCGACGTCGTCCCACATGGGCCGCGGGTACTTCACGCGCTGGTGCTGGGGGCCGATGCCGTCCTTCCAGCGGTACAGCGACGCGTAGCACCCGCCCGGCCAGCGGATGACCGGCGGCCGCAGGTCGGCAATCGCCTTCAGGAGGTCCGGCCGGAACCCGCCCGTCTTGCGCGACGATTCGGCCATGAGACTAACCTGGTCGAACCACACGCGGCCCTTGCCTCGCAGGCCCACCTGGATGGTGGCGTTGTCGCACCCGGCGTCGGGCTTGAACTCGAAGAGCAAGTCGTGCCACGCGTCGCCGGTCTTCGCGAGCGTCTTTTCGGCCAGCGTTTTCGTGCCGTCCAGGAGCCGCACGACAAGGCCATCGGCCGCCGCCTCGCCGCGAGCCCAGAGCGACCCGTAGTACGTCTCCCCCGCGCGGACGGCCAGGGGCGTCTGAGCCAGGCCCGTCTCGCCGCCGTCGGAGACGACCTCGCGGCACTTCTCGCCGTTCAGGGCCTCCGCAGCCGCGGACACCGTTCCCACCTTGCCCGGACCGTACGGCTGCCACGAGTGAAGCCCGCCGGCCTGCGGCGGAAGGGGCGGCAGGCCCTCAAGGAGCGTCTTGCCGTCGAGCGACGAGACCCTGATGTTACGGAACCGCGCCTGCGTGCGCCACGTGCCCACGCCCACGCGGCCGGCCAGGTGGGCCTGGGCGTCATCCGTGAAGTCGATGATACGCTGGTCATCGAGCCAGACCTGGAAGTGCGGCCCCTGGCAGCGGACGCGGATGCGGTACCAGCGGCCCTCGTCAATCTTTCCGGCCGGCCGGGGCCCGACCGTCCCCCATCGCGCCTGGCCCTTGATGCTGCGCTCGACGGCGTGGCGTGCGTTCCCCCATCCGCCGAGGTTAACCCAGTAGAATTGCTTGTCGTCAACCACGCGGAAGAGGACAAGGAAGCCTTCCTCGCCGCCGGTCTTGCGGGCCTGGAGGGTGAACTCGTAGTCGGTCCAGTTCCTGTCGCCGAAGACGAGGCGGACGTTGTCGGCCGGGCCTTCCTGGACAAGTTCGGCCCCCTCTGTGCGCCACTCTGCGCCGCCGGCGGCGGCGCCACCCTCGAAACTCCGGTCCCAGATCATCTCGCCCCACAGGCCGCCGTTGACGGAGTGGTAGATGTGCTCCAGGAACTGGCCGTAGATCTTCTCGTCTATGCGGCCGACGACCTCGTCGGGGGCGATGGTGAACTCCGCGGCCCGTGCGCTTCGCCCGCCCAGCCACGCCGCCGCCGCAACCAGCAGCGCCCCGAAGACGATGACTCTCACCGTTCGGCCTCCTCGCAAGTGTCGCGGCATGACGGACTCGGTCTTCCCGCGCCCGCGCCGACACGATAAGCCGCGGCCGCCGGGAAGCCAACGGTTTTCCCGCCGCGCAATGCAGTTCTCTGCCGGGCGGGTGTGGCGGGGAAAACTTCCCTACAATGCCGACAAAAACTGTTGACAATCTTGCCGCGCTCGCTATAGTACAATCGGCCTGTCTCGAACCGGGGAAGCCCCCTCGTATTCCCCCCGCGGGGGGCACCCCTTTTTTATGCGCCGATTGACGGCTCCCGGCCGGGCCATGCCGAATCCGGCGGCCATCGCTCCCCTGTCAGAACCGTGTCACACCCCTCCAGCGGAACGCTTGGCGCCGGCCCCCTGCCGCGCACAATCGGGGCGCACGGCCGGAAAGGGGAAAGCGGTGCCGCTTGGCATGTTCACCCGCGCAGACGGGCGGGCCGTCCGCATCATTAAGTGCTTGAGGTTGCTCGAAGGCGACTGCTATAGTGTGGACGATCTGGCGGTCCACTTTTGCGTCAGCCGCCGGACGGTCTATCGCGACCTGCGGCTGATGGCGGCGGCAGGGGTACGGCTGATGCGCCGAACGGGCGACCGGTGTTACCACGCGCCGGCCTCGCGGCCGCCCTGACGCTCCTGGCCTCTCGAGGAGACTTCATGGACTTGAGCCGCCTGCACCGGGTCCTGCGGATCGTCACGCTCCTTCAGACCGGCCGCACGTTCAACGCCGCCCAGTTGGCGGCCGAGTGCCGCGTCTCGCGACGAACGGTCTACCGCGACCTGGCGGCCATCGAGAAGGTGGGCATCCCGTTCTTCTACAATCACGCTGAGAACGGGTACCAGATGCACGCGACGGGCCTCCTGCCGCCCATCAACCTGACGCTGGAAGAGGCGCTCGCGCTGGTGTTGATGGCGACGGAACTGGGGCGCGCAGGCCGGCTGCCCCTGTTTCAGCCCGCTCGCGACGCGGCGGCCAAGATCGAGTCGACGCTGCCGCTCGGCCTTCGGGCCGTGATGGGCCGCCTGGTGCAAAGCATGGCCGTCCGCCCGGGGCCGGTCGCGCGGCACAACGCCCTCCAGGAATCGTACCGGCTGGTGCAGCGGGCGGTCGCGCGGCGGGAGGCGATGGACGCCATTTACATCTCGTTTCACGACCAAGGCCAGATACGCACGCGCCTGGAGCCGTACTGGCTGGTGTTCCACGAACGGGCCTGGTACGTCATCGGCCGCTCGTCGCTTCACGGAGAGGTGCGGACGTTCAAACTCGGCCGCTTCAAGAACCTGGCGCTGGCAGGCAGGCCCTTCAAGCCGCCCAAGGACCTCTCGCTGGAGAAGCACCTGGGCAACGCCTGGGGCATCATGCGGGGCAAGCAGGCGTACGAGGTGGAACTCAAGTTCAGCCCGCTGGTAGGGCCGAACGTGGCCGAGGTCAACTGGCACAAGACGCAGCGCCTCCGCTGGGACGAGGAGGGTGCCGTGTACTTTTCGGCCACCGTGGACGGCCTGGATGAAATCGTCTGGTGGGTCGTGGGCTACGGCCCGGAAGTGGAGGTGCTGAAACCGCCGGAACTGCGCGATCGCGTCCGCGACATGGCCCGGCGGATGGTGCGGACTTACGAGCGGGCGTGAACGGCGGTCTGCCGTTCCAAGTTACAGGTTGCACGTTCCAGGCTCATGTGGCACGGCCGCCTTGCCCGGGTGGCATGCCCCCGCCGTTGTTGCGTGGGCATGCATGCCCGCGGAACGGATGCCGCGGGCATGCCACCCGGCCGGGCAAACCCGCCGGCTGAACTCCGGTTCGCTATTCTCGATTCTCTGTCGTTCGTCTTTTTCGTTGTTGCATCGGGACAATAGTGATACGGTGTGAACAATCGTGCGGGCGGGGCGACGCGAGGCGTGCGGTTGACGGGCGATGTGCTTCGACGGGCCGGCTATCATGCATCCAGCAGTCCGTAAGTCCATATCTTGCGGGCGCCATGCTTTCGCGCTGCTCGGAAAGCATGCCTGCCGACGCGCCAGCCCCATGCTTTCGCCCGCCACGGCGTGGCACCCCCCGGGTTCCAGGTTGAAGGCCGGCAGACCACCGGGGAGCGTTGTCGCGAGGCGGGGCGTCATGGCGGTTGCGCTGTGGGCATGCCTGGCCGCGGTGCTCAGCGGCTGCGCGTGGCGCGGGCCATCAATCGCGGCGGCGGGCGACCGAGTTCTGGCCTCGTACGGCGAGAAGGGCGCGCCGGGCGCCGTCCAACCGCGGACAGGCTCAGGCGCCGCTGCCACCGCCACGGCGGACGCCGCCGCGCGGGCCGCCAGGCCGCTGCCGAAGTCCCCGGGGCCGCTCGCCGGCTTCGTTGACCCCCTGACGAAGCGCGGCGATCGCGTGCCGATTACGCTGGAGGGATGCCTGCGGCGGGCGCTGGCGAACAACCTGGGCGTCCAGATCGCCCGTTACGGCCCACCCATCGCGCGGGCCGCCGTGCGCGAGGCCGAGGCCATGTTCGACCCCACGTGGTTCCTCAATAACGCCCTGGGGCGCATGAAGCAGGAGGCGGGCTCTTTCCTTGCGGGCGCGGACACCCTCATCGCCCGCCAGTGGGACTTCGCCACCGGCCTGGAGGGCCTTCTGCCCACCGGCGGCACATGGCAGGTTGCGCAGGACTGGACGCATTTGCGCACAAGCAGCACCTTCTTCCAGCCGAACCCGCAGTACGATGCGGACCTGATGGTCTCACTCAGCCACCCGCTGTTGCGCGGCGCGGGCCGCGACGTCACGCGCAGCCCCATCGTGCTGGCGCGGCTGGACCACAGCATCAGCGTGGCGGACTTCAAGATCCGCCTGATGGACGCCGTCCTGGGGGTCGAGCAGACCTACTGGGACCTGGTGGTGGCCGAGACGCAGGTGCAGGCCATCGACGAGGCGCTGCGGGCGGCCGAGGAGAACCTGCGCATCGCCCGCCGCCGCTTCGAGGAAGGCAAAGATAAGCGCGTCGTCGTCAGCCTGGCCGAGGCGGCCGCAACGTCGCGCCAGGCGGACCTGGTGTCCGCGCGGCTGCGGCTGGTGCAGACGAGCGACCGGCTGAAGCGGCTCATCAACGACCCGGAGTTGCCGCTGGCGGAACCGGCCGTGCTGGCGGCCGCGGAACTGCCCGTGGCCGAGCCGGCGCCGGTCGTCCTGCCGATGCTTCAGGCAGCGGTGGCGGCGGCGATTGAGAACCGGCCGGAGATTCAGCAGGCCGAGTCGCGCCTGGCCCAGGCGGGCGTGAATGAGCACGTGGCCCGCAACCAGAAACTGCCGCAACTTGACCTGGCGGCCAGTTACAACCTGAGCGGCCTCTCCGCCGACGCCGACCGCGCCGTCAACAAGCAGTTCGAGACGCGCTGGTTCGACTGGTCGGTGCGGCTGGACCTGAGCGTGCCCATCGGGAACCGCGCCCGCGCGGCAGCACACGAGCGGTCGCGGCTGACCGAGTCGCAGGCCGTCCGCACGCGCGAAGACGTACGCCAGCAGGTCCTGCTGGACGTAAGCGACGCCGTTCGGAACCTTGCGGCCGCCGAGGAGGCCGTCCGCGCCCGCCGGGCCGCGCGCCAGGCGGCCGAGCAGGTCGTCCGCGACGAAGAGGCGTTCGTCAGCGCGGGGGCGGCGCTCCTTAAGGACCTGCTGGACGCCCAGCGCGACCTGGCCGACGCCAAGGTCCGTGAAATGGAGGCCATGGCCGCCTACATGGTGGGGCTGGCGGCCCTGGAGCGGGCGCAGGGGACGCTCCTTGAGTTCAACGACATCCGCGTGGTGGATGACCGCTCCGGCCCGGAGGCGATCATGGGGGGACCGTAGGCGGAACGGCGAAATCCGAAGCCCGAAACCCGAATCAAGAGCCGAACGGCAATCGGCGTTTCCGGATTGTCGTTTGACTCGGAATTCAGGCTTCGGGTTTCGGGCTTCGCCCTAACGGCGCCGCCGGTCGCAGGGCGCCCGCCTACTTCTGCCCGGCGGAGAGTTTCTTTTCAAGTTCGCCGATCTTTTTCTTGAGCGCCGCGCCGTCCTTGGCGCGCTTGTCGGCCGGGACGGCGTTCAGGGTCTTCTTGCACACTTCCAGGGCATTCTCGATGTCGCCGGTTTTCTCGTACAGGCGTCCGAGCCACTCGCCCAGTTTGCGGTCCTTGTAGCGGTCCTTCTCGGGGCGGTCTTCAACGATGCCCTTGACAAGCCCGAGGGCCGAGGCGGGGTCGCCCACCTTCTCGCACAGGCCGGCGATCTTCTCCTTCAGGGCGCGTTCTCCCTTGCGCTTGTCCTCCGGGATGTCCTTGTAGAGGTCGCCGTAAATGGCAAGCGCCCCGCGGTACTCGGCGACGCGCTCGTACAGGTCGGCCACCTTCATGACGAGGCCGCGGTTCTTCTGGTCGAAGCGCATGGCGAGCGAGTCGATCTCGTCCTGCAACTTCTTCGGAAGGCCCGCGCGGTCGCGCTCCAGGGTGCTCAGGGTCCGCCCGATGCCGGAGTACCGCTGCTGGAACTCGTGCCACTTGCCGGCCGCGCCGAGGACCGCGGCCCGATAGACGCGCAGTTCGGGCGTCATGGCGTCCTTGGCGATCTGGTCGGCGGCCTTGCCGAGGTCCTTGATGCCCTGTGAAGCGGCAAACATGGACTTCATCGAGGCCATTTCCAGGTGGAACTCCTCCTTCTGGAAATCGTTCATCTTGTCGCGTACGGAGGAGATGAGTTTCTCGGCCTTGGCGGCCGCGACCTCCGCCGACGACGGCGCCGCGGGCGGGGCCGCCGGCTGCGCGGCCGGTGCGGCGGAATCGCCCGATTCACCGGCCAATGTCCGCCTGCCGCAGGCCCATGCGGCCGCGAGCCCAAGCACCACAATCAGAGCCTTCAGAGCCGTCTGGCGCTGCATCGGTCACCTGCCCCTTCATCGCCACCCTGCCACACAGAATTATACATCCGTATTGCCCGGGAGCGCAGGAAAAACCGCGGACCGCATCAGGGCTGCGGCCGGGCGGCGGACTTCCGCCCGTCCTCCCCTGGCGGCGAGGGCGAGAGCATCCTGATCTGCCCGCGAAGGCGCCTTCCGTTGTTCTCGATGGCGACGGTCTTGCTGGCGTTCGTATCGGGTCGGCCGCCGCCCGCTGAACGTCATTTCGAGTTGCCGCCGCCCTTCTTCTTTTCGTCCTCGCTCTTCGCGGAAAGCATCTGAATCTGGCCGCGAAGGCGCTCCACGTTCCGCTTTATGACCTCGGGAGAAGGCGGGCCGCCGCCCGCCATGGGGGTCAACTGGAAGGCGACAGTCGAAAGTGCAGTGTGGAAATACAGATAGTCTTTGATGAATGAACGCGAGAGGGCCTGAAGGTGTATCTGGAGAAGCCGTTCCAGGGGGACGTGCAGCCCCCGCGGCCAGGCGAAGAAATCCGGATTCCCCCCCTCCCTCTCGACGCCCTCGTAGAACGCCCGCAGTGTCGGCAGGCCGACGCCGATGGCGAACCGCTTGTACTGCTCGGCCCGCTCGCACAGGATGTCCAGCACTTCGCGTCCGAGGCCGATGCTGACCGACCCGCGGGCGACGCCGACAAACCAATCGCCCGTGAACCCGCCGCCCGGCAAGGCACAGACGGCCAGATGGTCGGCCAGTTGCGGGTACTCATCAATCAGGTCGCGCAGTTGCGAGTACCAGCAGAGATAGACGCAGGCGTCGGGCACAAGGCGGCAGCGCAGGCGGTCAGGCGAGCCTGTCTTGTGGAACAACTCGGTCAAGGCCACCAGTTCGTCCAACTGCCTGTCTGTAAGCCAGTTGTCGGCGCCTTGAGCGCGCCTATCGCCTTTCAGCGCCGCGATGAACTTCTTGCACAGGGCGTCCTGCTTCTCGCGCAGATACAACTTCTTCCGCTCTTTCGGGTCTCCCCACGCAAACTTGAAATCTTGCCGAACGGCGCTCACGTTCTTGACGTCCTTGAAGTCTCCTCCGGCTATCAGGGCATCCATCAGGGCGCAGGCGAGGGTCTCCGTCGCGGACCGGTCGAACCAGAACGGCAGGGTCGGATACGCGCAAGGGTCCCCTGAGGGTTTGACTTCTTGCGATCCCCGCAAGACCTCGGCCAGGGCCTTGACCTGCCGCCAGGACGCCGGGGGCCGATGCGGCTCAGGAGGAGAAGGCGCCCCATCCTTCTGCGACTCTTGCACCCACTTCCGCACATCCTCGGCCCACTTTCGCGCAGCCTTAAGCCAGTCCGTCTGCCACTCGTCGTAACCGCTGAAACCCTCGCGCTTCAGCAGTATGTCCCGCCGGTAGGCAAGAAGGAGGACGTTCGCGTAGTAGGGCCGGACGCTCTCGACAGCGGCCCCGCGCCAAAGAACGATGTGTTCGGCGGTATGTTTGGCGATCTCCTCCTTCCGCCGTTCGCTCTTTGCCTTCTCATCGGTCTCGTTCTGCCGCGGTTCGGTCCCCGGCTTGTCTTCGGGATCCAGTTTGAGCGCACTTGTAAGGGGTGTCCCGAACTCGACACGGGTGTCCCAAAACTCGTCGACGGAGTAAAGAAGCGTTCTGTCAACCGGCTGGCCGCTACCGAGGAGTTTCAAGGAATCATGAACGGCCTCGGATTCGGTGGAATCGAAGCGTATGATTGAAACCTCGGGCGCCCACGGGTGCCGCTCGCCGGTTTCGCGCCATACGGTTCTCGCGGCGGCCCGCTCTTTCCCCTCGGGCTCCGGCTGGCGCACAACAATTTCAGCCGGCCCGGCCTGGGGCCGCCCGAAGGCCGACTCAATAAGCGTCTGAAGCGAGGCGTTGTATCGCTCGTGGACCCCGGGACGGTTCCGCCAGTAGGGCGGCGGGGGCGGCGGGTCCGTCGTCAAATCCATCTTGTACTGGCTGAACACGTACAGAAGAACGCCGGGGCGGCGGATTTCGCCCGTTTCAAACCCGACCAGCCCTTCCAGGTGCTCCAGGTCGAGTTCGAACACGGGCCTCTCGTCCTTGCTCTTAGACCACCGGATGACAGCCGGAACGGACTCCGCCTGCGGATAGGCCTCCCGCTCCAGGTCCTGCATCAGGCCTTCCCCCCGCACAACGATGTACCGGCCGCCGAAGACGTTGTAACAACGGCACGAGATGACGGCGTCGGCGAGGGTCGTGGCCCGATATACGGCCTCGTTCGCCGCCGCCAGTTCGCCCGTCGTGCCGGCCATTACGAGGTCAACGCCATAGTTGCGCATGATATGAACGAAAGCCGACAGGAAAAGGTCCTCGGTCGTCCTGCTCTTCCTGAGCAAGGGGTAACTGGTGCCGATGAGGCTGACATCGTCGAGGACGACGCGGCGGACGCGAACATCGGCATCCTTGCCCTGCTCGCCCAGCACGGCGCGGACAATCTGGACGAACTCTTCCGCCAGCACCATGCCGCTTCGGAAGTTGATCTCCAGGAGCCTGCGGCCCGTGTCCGGTGTGCCGGCCGCGGCCGGCTGCTTGTCCTCCTTCCTGTAGGGATTGACCCAGGCCCGTATCTGCCCCTTCTCCTTGCGCGTAAGTGCGGACCATCTCTTTGCCTGCTCATCCACGACCGGACTGAGCAATTCCCACAAAAACCGCTTGGGAGGACGGTTCTCGGGCCGGTCCGCCTGCGGCGGCCGCTCGATGAGTTCCTTGGCGACTCTTCGGTTCCCCGGAGGCCGTTGGGCTTTCCGTGGCGCCTGCTCTTTGTACTCTTCAGGATCCACGAGTTGCGGACGGTCGGCCAGGCTTATGAGGAGAACGCTCTCGCCGTCATAAAGTCCCTTTGCCAGAAAGTTGCGGCATAGCGTGCTCTTGAACGTGCCGCGCTCGCCCTTGATCACGACCACGCCGCCCCGCTTCAAATCGCTGGGAAGCAAGCGCTCGGAGTACCTAGCGCCGAAGTCAAAGGGATCCTGGCTGTACTGCTCCTCCTCGCGCGGAACGGTGGTGGAAACGTGCCAGTGCACGGACGGATAGATCACAACGCCCCATGGGGAGGACGGCGCCGCGGGTTTTCGGGCATCATTGGTCACGGTGTCGCCCCTTGCCGGGCAGGCTCAGCCGGCCCAACGCCGGCGTGGCCCCCCCCTGATCACGTTTAGGGCTGAGGATCTTGAAGGTGTGCAGTCCGAAAGCCTGCGGCACATAGCGCGATTTCTCGATTTCCAGGTACTGCACGTAGTAGCCCTGCTCCCTGTCGCTCGTCAGGTTGATGACAACGTCGGCCATCGTGGAGTCGAAGGGCGTCTGGCCGCCCGCTTCCACTGTAAAAACGCCGATCATCCGGTGCCGATGGAACAGGTCGAACAACCGATGGTACTCCTCGCGCACTGGCGGCCCCGAGCCGAAGACGTTCAGGCTGTCGATGCAAACAAGCGGAAGCCGCAGGAACTCCTCCGGCTGCTTCTCCTCGTCTTTCGAGTCCTGTGCCTTACGCCTGGCCCTCTCGTCCAGTCGCTCTGCCGCAATGAGAAATCGCTCCAACTGCCTGTACCGCTCCTGGAACAGCGCCTCCCCCTGGCGCGAGGCGGCCGGCGAAGCCGGCGACAAGGAAAGAAGCAGCACTCTGGGCCCCCACTCGGCATCAGGCCGCAGGCCGACCCTGGCACATTTGTAGTGCTTCTCGTGCGTCTGCCTGGGATCTGTCTTCTCCGCCCCGCCGCGCTGTCCGGCGCCGCCTCCTTCCTGCCATGTGCCCAGGGGGCAATCCCTCGGCTGGCTCAGTATCGCGGCCAGGAAGTCCGCAAGGTCGTCGCGGGTGGTGCCTTCGTCCGCCGGATGCAGATGGCGGACTTCCTGCATCGCGTCGGCCCACTCGAAGCCCTCTGCCTTGACCATAAGACCTTCCAACGACTGCTCAAGAGAGATGTAGGCGGCCGCGCAGCAATTCGGCGGCTGCGTGCACGCATACGCAATCTGGAGCGCCAGGGTGGACTTGCCGGACCCCGCTTTGCCGCAGATGACGATGTTCCCGGAACCGGTCGAGGGGTATCGCGAATCAGGGTCGCCGCGCGGCTGGTTTAGGGCCCGGGGCAGAATGATTCCGTAATGCCGCTCCCTCCCCTGCCCCGCCCAACTGGGCTGCCACCGCCACTCGCCGCGGTTGAGCAACTGGTCCAGCCACTCTCCCAGCACTATGCCCTGCGGCAGGTCAGTCATACGGGTCTTCCCAGTTTTTCGATTTCGCCGAGGACTTTTTCCAGCGACACCACTCTGCACCACAGCGGCAAGGCTTCTTTTTCGCCAGCGCGGTGGTCGCCTGTATTCCATCGCCACTGCCGGTCGCCCGCCCAGATGGCGTCTTCGGGCGTGCGGCCCACTGAGCCCGCATCTTGTGCTTCGGGCGCGCCGAGTCCCCGCGTCACGATGGCCACTCGCCGGACGGCCTTCCGCACCTTATCCACGTCGGACTCGCGCAGGTCGTCGGCCAGGTTCTCGTAGGTGAACAGAGACTGCCCGAATATCTGCGTGCTGAGGTTCCACATCCGTTCGGCAACCTCCCTGAGGTGCTCGCGGGTGAATATCGGCTCGAACGTCTCCTCGCCCCAGATGTTGAAAAGATGCTCCTTGAACTCGATCAGCCACGCCCGCAGGGGCGTGCCCACGATGGCCAGGCGCTCCTGTACGGCTGCCAGAGCCCGGACGTTGTTGAGCACATCGCCCATGATGACGGCCAGGATCTTCCGGGCCGGCCAGCGGTCCTCGTCGGGTTTAACTTTGGGATCCTTCTCGCCGGGCACCAGTTTCACCTGGCCCAGGACCAGCAACCACTCGTCGAATTGCAGGGGCGCGCAATCCTCATCAAGGACCCGCGCCAGGAGGGGCACGTTATCGCTTACGAGCACTCGCTGACTCTCTTTGTCTTTACTCTCGTCATCCACCATGGGGGCAGGCAACCCCGCACTCAAGTACCGCGTTCCCGGGTCATTCCCTTTCAAGAGGCTCACGAGCACGTCCCTGATCAGGCCCTCTTGCGGAGCAACGGAACTCCCAAGTACGGGCAACTTCCCCAGCACGTCGCAGGTCTTGTTAAGCAGGCCGGTCCTGTTCAGCCCCTTCTCCTGCGCCTTGTTCGCCCAACCCAGGAACGTGTCGCCTTCGTCCATCCTGTATCTGAAGGCGCCATCGGGCGCCTTCGGCCGTTGCTCCTTCGCCCCGCGAGCAGGTTGCCCGGCGCTTTGCTGCTTTTTTCCCTTCTCCTCGCGCTCCCTTTCGCCAACGGAACCCAGGACGGTCCGAACAACGTGGCACTTGTGGTCCGCCTCAACGCCGGTTATGACCCGGCGAAAGGCGCCCACGACCTCGATCTTCCCCGGCGGACGCAGGTACACCGGCATCACCCGCGTCGAAGCGCTGTCCATGTGGTCCGCCACGTACAGGAGCACCGCCAACACGAGCTCCCGAATCTCGCCGTAGGGGTCCACCGCCACGGTCTGCGGATGCCACTCTCGACCGGGTACTTCCTTCTGTTCGCTGCTGTTGCTGCTGTTCCCGCCGTCGCCGCCCTGCTGGCCCCCTCTGTCCGGCTTGAAGTCGTGGTAGGCGCACACGCGCCCGATGCTCCGCGCCAGTTCCAACGACGGAATGCCAAGGTTGGCGTGGCGCTTCTCAATCACTTCGCGCGACAGCAGGCCGTGCCTGTCGCCCTCAGTCTTCTTGTTGTCGGAGCCCTGCTGTTCCTCCACCCGCCCGATGTCGTGAAACAGCGCCGCCGCCAGCAGCACGTAAATCTCAACCGGCGACAGCCGCACCCGCATGCGGTCCTCGCCGGCCTTGTCCGCTCCCTCGTCGGCCAGCACCAGGCGATCCAGGTAGTGTTCGACGTTGCGGATGTGCGGATAGGAGTTGAACGAGTCGCTCTTCGCCCCCAGCGCCGGCAGCCACTCGTCCGACGCCACCTGCCAGTTGCGCAAGAGCGCCGCGTACAGGCCCGGGTGCGCGACCTGGAGTTGCTGGCGGAGCCTCTCGCTGGG
>VGYT01000055.1 GCA_016872895.1 Planctomycetota bacterium | reverse complement strand
TGCCTGGACCAGGTCGGCAGCGCTGCCGCAGCGCGCGCATTTGACCTTCGGCACAGAACCCCCCTGCCGGCGGCCGCGACCGGCGCCGCCCGGCCGGCCGGCATCCTACCGCGCGCACGTTCATCGTCAACGATTAATCACTTCGCATTGAGGCCGATTATTGACGGTCCGCGCGCGGGGCCTATAATGAGGCACGCCGGCCGCGCGCGAAAGGAGTCGCCAGGTGCTTTACTACGACAAGAACACGCAATCGTTTTACACCGACCTTAAGGCCCCGAAACTCCAGGACGTGCCGGAACCGAACCTGTACCGGGAGATTTTCCCGTACAGCCAGTTTCCGAAGATTCCGTTCACGCACGAGCGCGTGCCGACGTTCATTCCGCCGGACACGTGGATAACCGACACGACGTTCCGCGACGGCCAGCAGGCCCGCCCGCCGTACACGGTGGGGCAGACGGTGGACCTCTTCAAGTTCCTGCACCGGCTGAGCGGCCCGCGGGGCCTGGTGCGCCAGTGCGAGTTCTTCCTTTACTCCAAGAAGGACCGCGAGGCCGTCGATAAGTGCCGCGAACTGGGGTACGAGTTCCCGCAGGTCACGGGGTGGATACGGGCCGTCAAGGGCGACTTCAAGATCGTCAAGGAGATGGGCCTGCGGGAGACGGGCATCCTGACGTCGTGCTCGGACTACCACATATTCCTTAAGTTGCGGCGGACGCGGAAGCAGGTGCTGGATATGTACCTTGATATCGTCAAAGCCGCGATGGACGAGGGCATCACGCCCCGCTGCCACCTGGAGGACATCACGCGGGCCGACTTCGAGGGGTTCGTCATCCCGTTCGCAGCCGAACTGATGAAACTGGCCGAGCAGTACGAGACGCCCGTCAAATTGCGCGCGTGCGACACCCTGGGCTACGGCGTGCCGTACGTGGGCGCCCAACTGCCGCGCTCAGTGGCCAAGATCATCTACTGCCTCCGCCGCCAGGCGGCCGTGCCGCCCGAGTGGATGGAGTGGCACGGCCATAACGACTTCCACAAGGTGCTCGTCAACGCCACCACGGCGTGGCTGCACGGGTGCTGCGCTGCGAACGGCACGCTGCTTGCGATAGGCGAGCGTACGGGCAACCCGCCCATCGAGGGGCTGGTGGTGGAGCACGCCATGCTCTGGGGCGAGACGGAGGGCGTCGATTACTCGGTCATAAGCGAGATGGCCGACTACTACCGCACGGAGATCGGCTACGAAATCCCGCCTCTTTACCCGCTTGTGGGGCGCGACGTGTACACCACCCGCGCGGGCATCCACGCCGACGGGCTGATGAAGAATGAAGAAATCTACAATCCCTTCGACACCGTGCGGCTCCTGAAGCGCCCCGTGCGGATCGGCCTCACCGATAAGAGCGGTGCGGCTGGCGTCCTGGCCTACATCCAGGACCTGTACGAACTGCCCGAAGGCGTCGGCAAGGACGATCCGCGCCTGGCCCGCATCGCCGACTGGATCGTCAAGGAGTACGAGGAAGGCCGCGCGAGCGCCGTCAGCGATGAAGAGATGGACGAGCAGGTACGCCAGGCCTTCGGCGACGTGCCCCGCAAGCCCGCGGCAATGTAGAGGGACGGGGCACAGAGGGCGAAGGCCCGCCGCGCGGGTTATTTCTTCTCCATGCGGCGGCGCAAGAGGTCGGCCACGTCGCGGCGTCCGGCGGCCTCGGCGGCCGCCAGGGGCGTGCCCACGCCGGGGGCCTCGGCCCGCACGTCGGCGCCCTTGCCCAGGACCGCCTCCACCACCCACGCCGGGTACAGCCGCGCGGCCAGGTGCAGCGGCGTCAGGCCGTCCTTGCTGCGCACGTTTACGTCGGCCCCGCGGCCCAGGAGCAGGAGGAACATGTCCTGGTCCACCTCGGCGGCCAGGATGATGGGCGCTGCTCCGGCGGGGTCCCTCGCGTTCGGGTCGGCCTTGCGGTCGAGCAGCAGTTCGGCCACGTCGCGGTGGTTCCAGCGGACGGCCTCGTGCAGGGGCCGCCCCAGGTCGCTGTCGGCGGCCAGGTCGGCCCCTTTCCGGATGAGCAGGTCGGCCACGTCGCGGTGGCCCCAGCGGGCGGCCAGGTGCAGGGGCGTGCCGCCGTCGCACGGAGCGCGGACGTCTGCGCCGCGCGCGATGAGCAGGTCAACGACGTCGCGTTTTCCGACGACGACGGCCTCGGCCAGGGGCGTCAGGCCGGCCGCAGTCGCGCCGCCGCCGGCGCGGGCCCGGGCGCGGGCGCTCACGTCGGCGCCTTTGCCGACGAGCAGTTCAACGATGTCGCGGCGTCCGGACTTGATGGCGTCGAAGAGGGGGGTGCGGCCCTCGGCGTCGGCGGCCTTCACGTCCGCCCCGCGCTGAAGCAGCAGGTTCGCGACGTCGTCGGCGCCGGCGAGCACCGCTCCCTGGGCCGCCGCCAGGTGCAGCGGGGTGCGCCCGGAGCGGTCGGCGGCGCCCGCCTTCGCCCCCTTCGCCAGGAGCAACTTGACGACCTGGGAGTGGCACTCGGCGGCCACGTGAAGCGGCGTCGTGCCGCTTGAGTCCGCCAGGTTCGGGTCGGCGCCCTTCGAGAGCAGGAGTTCCACCAGGTCCGGGCGACCCCGCGCAGCCAGGCACAGGGGCGGGATGGTGTCGCGGCCGGCGGCGCGGCCGTTGACGTCCGCGCCGCGCGCAAGCAGCATGTCCACTATGCCGCGCTCGCCCGTCTCGACGGCGGCGGCCAGCGCCGTGAAACCGCGCTCGCAGGCGTTCGGGTCGGTGCCCTCCTTCAGCAGCCGTTCCAGCCGCCCGTAATCGCGCTCGCGGACGGCGTCAAAGAGCGGATCGCCCTTGTCGTCCGGGCGGGCCTCACTCCTGGAGCCCGGGCCGGCGAGCATGTCGGCCAGCGCGATGTGCCCTGCGGCCAGGGCCGCGCGGGCCGCCGTCAGGCCGCCGGAGTCCTTCGCGTCCTTGGCGGCGCCCTTCGCCAGGAGCAGGGCCGCCACGTCTTTGCGGTCCGCGCGGGCGGCGAAATGCAGCGGCGTCTGGCCGTCGCGCGCCCGCGCGCCGGCGGCCGCGCCTTTTTCGAGCAGCCGCTCGGTGCTCTCCTTGTCGCCCTTCCGTGCCGCGAGGTGCAGGGGCGTGACCTCGTCCTGGTCGGTGGCGGCGGGGTCGGCGCCGCGGCCAAGAAGGAGGGCGACGGCGTCGGCGCGGCCCTCGGCGGCCGCCAGGTGAAGCGGCGTGCGGCCTTCCTTGTTGCGCGCGGCCGGGTCGGCGCCGGCCGCCAGGAGGGCCTCGGCGACGGCCTTGTGTCCGCGCGCGGCGGCTAAGTGGAGGGGCGTGTTGGCGTCGCGGTCGCCAGCGGAGAGGCCGACGTGCCCGGCGATGAGGGCCTCGATGGCCGCCTGCCTGCCTTCGGCCGCGGCGACATGGGCGGCCGTCCGCCCGGAGGCGTCGCCGGCGCCCGGGTCGGCCCCCTGTGCCAGGAGGCGCCGGATCGCCTCGGCGTCGCCGGCCCTGGCTGCATCGAGGAGCGCGGCGGCGAGTTTTTTCGCCTCGGCGGGCGGCGGCGCGGCCGGGGGCGCGACGGGTGCGGTGGGGAGCGCGGCGGGCGCCGCCACAGGCTCGGATTTCACAGGCTCTTCTTCCCGCCTGCATCCGATAACCGCAGCGTACAGGCACACGGCCGCCGCTGCGCCCCCTTTCCACCGCCCGGCAACACATGGTCTGCTCATGCGGGCAAGTCTATTGCGGCGGCGGGCGGGAATCAATCCCGCCGGGGGCTCAGAATACCGTGTAGATGAACGGGGCGAGGCCCGTGCCGCCCAGGATCGCCAGAAGGGCAATGACGGCCAGCGCCAGCAAGATCGGCAGAAGCCACCACTTCTTGCTGTGCGCGAGGAAGTCCCACAGTTCGCGCACCAGGCCCACGCGGGGGGCCTCGGCTTCGCGCCGGAAGGCCTCCGTCTCGTCCGGTTTGCGCGACATGATTTTCGCCTTGACTGCCTTGTCGCCGCGCCATGTTTAGCCGTCGCCGGTACGGCGACGGCGAGTCGGGCGCGGCCACGACCGCGGCTGTACCGACTGCGGCTGGAAAACATGCACGGCGACGGCCGGCCCGTCAGAACTGCCGGAAGTACCTTCTCATATCGTCGTCGGGCGGGCGGTCAATCCAGTAACTCCGCGCGCGGCGGTCGAAGCGGCGGTGAAGCGGGTCGCGGCCAAGGAGGCGCATCGCCAGGCCGATGGGCGTCACGACGCCGTAATAAACGATCGCCAGCAGCACGTTGCCTACCGCCCACCCGACGGGCAGGGCCACGGCGCTCAGGGCCGCGTACAGCGGACGCAGGCCCGACGGCCAGGCGGCGGCCAGGAGGCCGCAAACGAGCGCCAGCGCCGCGAGCGCGGTTGCCGCCGGCCCGGCCGCCTCGCCCAGGTCGAAGCCGAAGAGCCGGTGGGCCAGGTGCGCCCACGCCGCCAGGAGCGCAAAGACCACTGCCGCCGCCAGGCCGAAGCCACGCAGGCGGCGCGCGTCGGGGCGCCAGTTGATTTCAATCATCGTCATAGCATCCCCGCGACCTTACGGAGAGCGGCTCTAAAACCAGTGCCTTTTCCCCCGTCGGCAGAGGAAGATGAGTCGAGCCGGGCGGCATGCCCACAGCCTGCCCGCCGCGGCGGGCCGCCGTTGCGTGGGCATGCATGCCCGCGGAACGGATGCCGCGCGCATGCCACCCCCCATCATCCCCGGCGGGACGGAGCACTAATCAAGGTCGAACTGCGCCAGGTACGCATCGACCTCGTGCCCGCCCGAGGCGGGCTGCTCCTCCTTCAGCAGCAGGAAGTCCTCCAGCACCAGCGCGTCCATGTTCGTGGCCGTGAAGCAGCGCCAGGCGTGCTCGGGCGAGCAGACGATCGGCTCGCCGCGTACGTTGAAACTCGTGTTGATGACAACCGGGCAGCCGCTCTTCTCCTCGAACCGCCTGATGAGGCGCCAGTAGCGGCCGTGGCGCTCCTGGTCGACGGTCTGAACGCGGGCCGAGTAATCTACATGCGTCACGGCGGGGATGGTCGAGCGCACGACCTTCAGCAGCCGGTCGACGCCCGCCGCGCCGCCCGGCGGTTCCTGCGGCGGCAGGCGCCTCTCCGGCCGCACGCCCGCCACGAGGAGCATGTACGGGCTCTCTCGCCCCGCCGCGAGCATGAACCACTCGCAGGCCCGCTCCCGCAGCGCGCTCGGGGCGAACGGGCGGAACGACTCGCGGAACTTGGTCTTGAGGTTCATCACCGACTGCATCTCGGGCGACCGGGCGTCGCCCAGGATGCTCCGCGACCCCAGGGCGCGGGGGCCGAACTCCATGCGCCCCTGGAACCAGCCGACCACCTTGCCGGCCGCGATGAGTCCGGCCGCGGCGTCCACCAGGGCCGCCTCGTCGTCGCACTCGCGGTACTTCGCCCCGACGCTGTCCAGAAACTCGCGCACCTGGTCGCCCGTGAACCGCGGACCCAGGAGCGACCCCTGCTGGCGGTCGTGTGCGCCGTCGGCCTCGCGCGGCCGGCCTAGCAGTTGATGCCACACGAACATGGCCGCGCCGAGGGCGCCGCCGGCGTCGCCCGCCGCGGGCTGAATCCACAAATCATCAACCACTCCGTCGGCCAGCAGCCGCCCGTTCGCCACGCAGTTCAGGGCCACGCCGCCGGCCAGCACGAGTTTCCGCAGGCCCGTCTGGCGCACCACGTGCCGGACCGCCCGGAGCACGATTTCCTCGGTTACCGCCTGGATGGACGCCGCAAGGTCCATCTCGCGACCGGTCAGCGGCGACTCGGGCCGCCGCGGCGGCCCGCCGAAGAGCCGCTCAAACCGCCGCGACGTCATCACCAGGCCGTGGCAGTATCCGAAATAAGACATGTCCATCCGGAACGAACCGTCGTCGCGCAGGTCCACCAGGTGTTTCAGAATAACATCGCGGTATCGCGGCTCGCCGTAAGGCGCAAGGCCCATCAGTTTGTACTCGCCGGAGTTCACCTTGAAGCCGGCGAAGTACGTGAAGGCCGAGTACAGCAGGCCCAGCGAGTGCGGGAACCGCAGTTCCTGGCGCAACTCGATGCGGTTGCCGCGCCCGAGGCCGCACGCGGCGGTGGCCCACTCGCCCACGCCGTCCATCGTCAGGATGGCCGCCTCGCGGAACGGCGACGGGAAGAACGCGCTGGCGGCATGGGCCTCGTGGTGCTCGGTGAAGACGTACCGGCCGCGGTACCGCCCGCCCAGGCCGCGGTCAAGGACGCGCGGCAGGTGGATTTTCGTCCGCAGCCACAGCGGCATCGCCAGCCGGAACGACCGGAAGCCGCGCGGGGCGTACGCCAGGTACGTCTCCAGCAGGCGCTCGAACTTCAGGAGGGGCTTGTCGTAGAAGGCGACGTGGTCAAGGTCTGCGGGGCCGATGCCGCCCTCATGCAGGCAGTAGTCGACGGCGTTCTGCGGAAAGCGGTCGTCGTGCTTCTTGCGCGAGAACCGCTCTTCCTGCGCCGCGGCGACGATGTGCCCGTCGCGCACCAGGCACGCCGCGCTGTCGTGGTAAAACGCCGAGATGCCCAGTATGTTCATCGCCCGAATGGTAGCCCCGCACGCAGGCGCAACATCGCGTGAGGAGAAGCTACGGCGCCGCGGACTGGAGTTTGACGTAATCCACGGCCGCCATGTACGACTTGACGGCTTTCTCGTTGGCGCCCGTGATTTCGAGCGTGAGTTTGTGCCTGCCGGCCCCAAGGTCGTGGACGCCCAGGTCCATCGCGCCCGTCGGGACGACCTCCGGGTTATAAAGGTCCAGCGGGCCGCCGAGTTTCTTATCATCGAGATATAACTGCACGATGCCGTAATCGCGGGCCTTCGTCATCTGCGCCGTGAGGCGGTACCGGCCGGCGCCGGCCACCGGGACGGCCAGGTCCAGCCTGTCGCCCGGCTTGGCGCCCGTCCACCAGAGATGCGCCTGGCCGCTCCAGGCGCCGGCGTACTGGGCGAGGTCCTGCGTCCGCGTCTGCCCGCCGGTCCTGGCGATGACCTCCAGGGTCTCGCCCTCCAGGGCGCCCGGGACGGTTACGCGCGGCCCGGCCGGCTTCGGGGGCGGCGCGGCCTCGACGGGCTCCGGCCAGTAGTTGAGCCGCTCGGCCGCGGGCGCAGGCTCGTACGGATCGCTGCCGCCGGGCGCAAGGTACCAGTACGCCACGCAGGCGTAGCGCGTGGGCTTGGCGTTCGGGTAGTACTTCTCGATGCATCCCTCGAACGACTTCTGGAAGGGTATGTTGTCGGCCATGTGCCAGCGGTTCACGGAGACGTGGCCGCGGTTGCCCGTGACGAGCGTCTGGTTGTGGTAGGCGTTCTCGAAGACCTGCGGGGTGCACCAGGCGTAGCCGAAGTAGTCCTCCGAGCCCGTGCCGATGGTGGATGGGAACTTCTCGCCGTCGACGAAGAACTTTTCGTCGCCCTCGCCCCACCAGCCGCCCTTGGGGTTCCACACGTGGAGCATGACGCCCAGGAACCGGCCGCGGCCGGCGGTCTTCAGGATGGTCCAGTCGATGGCCCGCTCCGGCTCGGCGGGCAGGAGGGCGTCGCGGTGCCACTTGGCGTGGAACCTTCCTAGCCCCTCCGCCGGGCGCGCGAGCGGCGCGCGTGTGACCCGCACCTCCACCTGCCGCTCGGCCGCGCCGTCGTTGGCAACCTCGATGACCGCGCCCTTGCCGTAGGGCATGTACCAGAACGAGTAGAACCCCTCGTCGGTCACGCCGAGCGGAAGGGATTTATACTTGTTGATGCCCGGTGCGGTTCCGAAGAAGTCGCCCAGCGGCGCCCATATGGCCGGCCGGGCCTCGCCGTCCCACGTTATGCGAAGCGCAAGTTCCCGCAGCGCGGCAATCTCGCCCTCGCGCGACGCCAGGCCGGCCACCTTCACGCGCAGGGCCGTGACGGCCCCTTCGCCCTCCAGCGCGGCGACGGTCTCGGCCTTGCCGGCAGCGACGGCAACCGTTTTGGCAAGCGTCTGCTCGCCGGGGCGGCGGCCGGCGGGGTCCTGGCCCTGGCGGCCGGAGAGAATCCCGTCGGCCGCCTTAAGCGCCGCCGTCTCCCCGGCCGACAGCGCACGGCTGAACGTCGGCACGGCCGTCCCCTTGGGGAACGTCTCGTACACGAACTGGAAGTACCGGCCCCAGCCCTTCTCCGCCACCACCTTGCACGACCTGGCGTACGGGATGGGCACGTAGTTGTTGATGCCCTTGGCGGTCATGTGCACCAGCGACGGGTACACGAACGGTTCGTTCTTGCAGTCAAAGTAGCCGGCGAACGGGAGGTCGACGGCGGGTTCGGCGGCGCCGTCCAGATATATCTTTACATGTCCGGCCTCGGCCCTGGCCGACCAGATGCGCCAGATGCACCCGGGGCCTTCCATCTCGGCCATGACCTCCAGGTCGCCCTCCCTGCGGATGATGCCCGTGCCGTCGCCGTTGGCGTCCCAGCGGACGTACTTGCCGGCGGCCTCGTCGAACTTCGACGCGCGGTCGTAACTCGACCACTGGGCGCACGTGCTGCCCGGCGGGGGCAGGACGGCCAGGCGCTCAAGGTCCGTCAGTCGTCTTACCAGGTCGATATACGTAAGTTTTTCCTGGGCTGCGGCGGGCGCGGCTGCGAGCGGCGCCGCCAGGGTCAGGACCTGCGCCACAAATGTCAGCACGGAAACTTTCATTGCGTCTCCTCCCGCCGCTCCCCTTCGGGTCGCGGCTAAACGAACGGTCCGACGGCGCCCCGCCGCTTCGGCGGGGCCCTGCGTCACGGCGGTCTCGGTTACTTCGGGTTCGAGAGTTTCGGCGGCGCGGGCGGGGCTGCCGGTGTAATCTTGAGGCGCTCGCGCTGAGTTTTGAGCCACACGTCAAGCATGCCCGCGGCGGCGTGCTCGCGCACCATGGTCACGCCTTCCTTGCGTGCGACCTGCTCAAAGCGGTCAAGAAGCGCCGCCGTGCCCGCGTCGCCCGGCTTGGACTGCATGATCTGCACATAAATAATCGGCAGCCGCGCCACCGCGACGCGGTGCGCAAGGACCGCGTCGCCCGCGACCGCCGCCTCGGCCTGGTCGAAGAGGCGGGCGGCCTCGGCGATAACGTCGGCGCCGAGGAACGGCGCATCGGGCTTGGCCCAGATTGTTGCGTGCCAGTCCTTGTGCTCGGCCACCTGGCGGTGCACGAGGTCGATGCAGCGGCGCAGCGGCCCCGCCGCCGGGCCGTAATACGCGGCCAGGAACTCGTCGATGGCCCGGTCGGTGTCATAGGCGGGGTCCCAGAGGGTCTTGGCGAGTATCCACGTTCTGAGTTCCGCCCACTCCGAGCCCTTCGTGAAGTAGCACGCCTCCTCGTATATGCCGCGAACCCCGTTTGCGGCGAAGAAGCGGATGTTCGGCGCCAGCACCCGCAGGTTCGGGAACGGCATGATGCTGTGGTGGTAGTCAATCACGTAATCCCATATGTAGAGACGGTCGCACAGCCGGTTCCAGCCGCGGATGTCGTCCACGAACGAGCGGTTCACCTCGCACCCGTCAAGCGGGTGGGCGAAGCAGCACTCTATGCTGCACAGGCGCACGCACACGTTCGGCCGCGGGCGCACGCTCCTGGGAGGCTTGCGGCTCCACTGGTACGCCAGCGTGTCGATGATCTTGTCCGGGAAGTCCCTGGCGATGTCGTCGGCGATGGCATTGATGAAATGGATGAGCGGCCCCGCCTGGCTGCCCTCGGCCTCAGCCAGCGCCTTGCACGAGGCGCACGTGCAGTAGTTGCCCCAGTCGTTCTGCGAGACCGAAAAGATGGTGGCCTGCGGCGCCTCCTTGATCCACCGGCGGACGGTCTCCTTGGCGATCCGCAGCACGTCGGGGTTCGTCAGGCACAGTTGCGTGCGATCGCCGATGCGTTTGCCCTTGACCTCCGAGAAGTATTCCGGGTGGGCCGCGAACTCCTTCGCCGGGTCCAGGATGCTGTTGAACGTGTGCACGAAGTGCGAGTATGCCACCTTGCCGCCGCGCTGCTCGTCCAGCCGCGTCTGCGTTCCGTTTATCCTGTTGCGGACCGCCCAGTCGGCGTCGCGCGAGCACGGGTAGTCCGTGGACCGCAACTCCAGCGGCGGCACGTACCGCACCCGCAGCGCCCCCACTTGCACCGTGCCGCGCGTGGGGACGACCGTGCAGTCCGCGCCGGCGGGGTCCCGCACGTCGAACTCCTTGCTGTGGTAGGCGCCCCCCTTCGGTGCAATCGTGCGGCCGGGGGTGAACCAGCGGCAGCCGCAGTAGTCCTCCAGGAATGTATATACGGCGTAGAGTACGCCGCGCTTGCCGCCCGCCAGCACAAGGGCCGGCCCGCGGGCCTCGATGGCGACGCCCTCCAGGCCGAGCGCGTCGAAATCGACGTCCGCGCCCAGGCGCTTCAGAAGCGCCGTGCACCGGCCCACGACGATGGGCGTCTCCTTCTTAAGCGCGCCCTCCGAGATGACCGCCAGGCGCTTGCCCGTCATCTTCT
This sequence comes from Planctomycetota bacterium, assembly GCA_016872895.1. Lineage (GTDB taxonomy): Bacteria > Planctomycetota > Phycisphaerae > FEN-1346 > FEN-1346 > VGYT01. Next base: position 9,490 of record VGYT01000055.1, on the reverse strand, counting down.
CAACGTGGGCCGCGAGGTCCTCGGCCGCGAACTTCTCCTGCGGCGTGGGCGCATCGGGAATGACGATGGCGTGCGTGGCCGGGTCAACCGTGCGGCCGCCGATGACCAGCGTGCGCGGCCCGGCGCCCTCAATCGTCACGGCCGGCTTACCCACGTCCGGCCCGCGAACCACGGGCTGGCAGCCCGCCGCCGCAAGCAGCACGCCCAGAAAGCCCGGAAGCACGACGCACACAGCCGCGATTCGCATGTCACAACCCTCCCATGAGCCGCGACGCTGCTACTTGAGATCCAGCGCGGCCTCGATGGCCTGGCCGCGCTCGGCCACGGCCGGCGCGGCCAGCGCGAGCACAACGGTGCGGCCGTCCTGCCTGGCTTCACTGGCGACCGCGCGGCCGGCGGCCGTGACGGCGGCCTTCGCGAGTTTCGCCCCGTCGGGCAATTCAAACACGAGCGTCTGCGCCCGCAGGCGGCCCCACTTGACGTCGATGCGATTGGTCTGGCGGCGGCCGTCGCGCTTCTGCACCAGGCTGCCCCACCCTTCCGCCGCGGCGAAAAACGCCTTGAAATCATCGGGCGTCACGCGCGGTGCGAAGCCGATGCGGCCGGCGGGACCGTCGTAAACATATCCCTCGGCCGCAAGGAGGCATCCCCAGGAGGCCATCGCGCGGGCGTAGTGGTCGCCGCATTCAACCTCGTTCCACGGGTTGTGCTTCGCGCCGTCGTAGCGCTCGTGGACGCCGCGGATGATGGCGAGCGCCTCGCGCACCATCCCCTCGTAAATCATGTGCCCGGCCGCCTGGTACTCGATGCCGGTCCAGACTTCGTCGCGGTAGAGGACGGGCTCGGCCGGCCGCCCGCCGCGAGGCCAGGAGCAGGTGAAGAGGCCCGCCTCGCCCGGCCGGGCGAACCAGCGCTGCGGCGGCCAGGCGGCGCTCCGCGGCCCGACGTCGCTCGTCCAGTTGTGTCGATAAACGGCCGCAAGCGCGCCCACAACGTTCTCGCGCGGATAGATATATCCAAGTCCGAGTTGATGCGCCCAGCCCTGGCCGAAGACCTGGTCGGACATGCACCCCTGGCCGTACTGGTGTTTGTCGGGCGCGCCCGGCGGGACCTGCTGGACGAAGTACTCGCCGTTCCAGAGTTTCTCAAGGGTGAGCGCGCGGCCTTTCTCGAAGACCGCGCGGCAGCGGGCGGCGAAGGCGGCGTCGCCTTCCAGCCGCGCCATCTCCTCGGCCGCCCTGAGAGCCGCCAGGTAGAGCGAACCCACGAACGTGTTCGGCCCCACGAAGTTGATGTCGAAGGTGTTGTGCTGCACGTCCTCAATCAGCCCGTCCTCGTTGCCGTCGTGCGCCAGGAGGAACTCCATCGCCTTCTTCGTCCTGGGCCACGCGGCGTCCAGGAACTTCCGGTCGGCCGACTGGAGGTGCTCGCGGTAAACCTTCAGGACCGTGCCGCACTGCCCGTCGGCGGCGTAAGCGCGGTTGCCGCGGAAGCCCACCAGGCCGCTGGCCTCGTCGAAGCCCGCCCCCAGGTCCTGCATCAGGCGCGTGGAGCGCGCCAGTTCCGGGAACAGCCGCCCCGACGCATGCTCGTAGTTCCATACATGCGTGCACGTGCCCGGGCAGCAGCCGACGCCTTCCCAGGCGTAGAAGCGGCCGTCCTTCCACCACTGGCACGTCTCGGTTGCCAGGATGGAGACCGGCATGGCCAGGCGCGCGGCCAGCCAGTAAGGCAGGGTCGTGTCGAAGTACGTGTCGCGGAACAGGCGCGTGTCGGCGGCGAGGCGGTCCAGGTTGGCGGCCGCGTAGTCGGCCGCATCCTGGCTGGACTTCAGCCAGTTTGCGTACATCCTGCCTGAGTTCGGGCGGTTCGGGAAGTACCACGCCACGAGAAAGGTAAGCGTTTTCTGCTCGCCCGGCGCAAGCGCGACCTGCGAAGCGACCGCCCCCAGGAGCGGCCGGCCGAGCGGGGCCGCGGCCTGGCCGCCGTCGGCGGCGCCGCCCAGGCCCCCGTCGTCGGCCAAGTCGGCCAGCACCGCGTCGGCCGACTCGTAGCCCGCCCCGGCCGACTGGCCGGCCGCGCCCCCCGCAAGCGCCGCCAGCGTCATGTCGCCGAAGCCGCGGTGCTGCTCGGGCGGACCCAGGTACGCCGCGGGCGGATGGTTCGTCAGGTGTATGTTATCTACGTTGACGTGCCCCCACGGGCCGGACTCGCGGTCCGCGATCTCAAGTTGCGCCTCCTGGCCGAGAAACTCGCGGACGTCCCAGGACTCCGGCTGGAGGGCTTCCTTGTCGCGCCCCGTGGCGGTGCGGACCACCTTGTTGCCCACGCGGAGGTTCAGGCACGTCTTGCCCGCGTGGCTGCCGCCGCCGATGAGGAACGCCAGGTACGGCTCGGTGATCTTCAGCGGCCGCGAGACGGCCGTGCCCTGCGGCCCGTCGCCGCCCCGGAACGTGTTCACGAAGTACTTGCCCTGCCAGCCGGTTACCGGCTGCTGGCGCTCGAGCGTGCCGACGGCGGGGGCGGGGCCGAAACAGTCGCCCGTTATCTGCCACTTGCCGTACGTGCCGTCCTCGAAATCGTCGATGACGGTTACGCGGCGCTTCTCGGGCGCGGGTTTGTCGGGGGCGGCCGTCGCGTCCATCTGAACGGCGGCGAGCGGAGGGCCGCGGACGACGCGGTTGCGGCTGAGAACGTCGGCCCGCGGGGCCATCTCGAGGCACACCCCGTTCTGGAGCCACCCCGCCACCGCCGCCTCGACCGGCTTGCCGGAAACGTTCTTCAGCGCCAGCCGCAGGACCGTCAGCGGCATGGCCGAGTCGCGGGCGCTGAGCGGAATAAAGGGCGAGAACACCTCGGCCGCCACGTCCACCGGCAGTGCCGGCCCGGCCTTCGAGCGGTAGCGGACCTCGGCGATGGGGTACTCGCCGATGAACTCGATGGCGTCGAAGTCATCCTGGCTTAGCCGCCGCACGACCGGCCGGCCGCCCTCGGCCGCGGCGCGGACGGCAAAACCCTGCGCGAGCGGGCTCGGCGGGCGGTACGTGCGGTAGCACCGGTCGCCGAAGCCCGTGTTCGGGACGTTGTTGGCGATCCACCACTGCGCCAGCGTTCCGTCGCCGCGGACGTAGAGTTGGCCTGCGGCGATGCCGCCGCAGGGCATGCCGATGGTCTCCAGTTCCGGGCCGCGGTAAACCTTGCGCTCCCCGCGCTGCGTAAGCGCGGCCAGCCACGCTGCGTCGGGCTTGGGGCCGGGACCGGCCGGGGGCGCGGGGGGCGCCGCCGCCCGGAGCGCCGCCGCGAGGAGTCCGGCGGCTGCCGCCAGTCCGATGATTGCCGCGTGCGAGTGGGTCATGGTCGCCTCTCCGTCCTGGCAGGGCAAGCCCCTGGCACGGCCGCGTGCCGTGCCGTGGCAGGCAGCCTTGTGACCGCCGGATGTGCCGGGAACGCCGCCCAGGCGCCGCCCATTGTGACCATGCCGCGTCCGAAAGAAAAGCGTTTCTCGTGCGTCCTTGACAGCGCCGCCGGGCCGACCCATAATCCAGCCCGGCAGGGCAGGGCGACCCGGGACAGGAGGAGAGAGAAATCGTGAGAGCGTTTGCCGCCGCCAGCGTCGTCGTTGCCGTCATGGCCGCCGTCATGGCTGGTTGCCACAAGCCGGAGCAGGTGGTCGAGCCGATTCCGCGAGCGAAGAAGAACTACGAGGCGCAGTTGCCGCCGGGCGCGCTTGCGCTGCGGAAGATCACGGACCCGCGCCAGATTCCGGACTTTACGCGGGCTTGCGGCGACACCGCCGGGGTCAGGGATGCCGTCGCAAACAGCCTCAATTACCTGGCGAAGCCTTCCAGCCGGGCGAATTTCCCCTACGGCGAGGTGACGCACGAGCAGGCGGCGGCGAGCCTGCGGGCCTTCGCGGCCCTGCTGGATTCCGGCAGGTCGCCGTCGGACCTCGCCGCCGCCCTGCGCGAACAGTTCGACGTCTATATATCCGTCGGATGCGATTACGCGGGCACGGTGCTCTTCACGGCGTACTACACGCCCATCTTCGACGGCTCGCCCGTCCGGACGGAGCGATTCCGCTGGCCGCTCTACGGGCCGCCGGCGGACCTCGTCAAGGGCCCGGACGGGAGCCCGGTCAGCCCCATGCCCGACCGGCGGACCATCGAGTTGCAGAACCTGTACGCGGGCCAGGAACTCGCGTGGCTGGCCGACCCGTTCGAGGCGTACGTGGCCCAGGTCCAGGGCTCGGCCAAATTGCGGATGCCCGACGGGTCGCTGGCCACCGTCGGCTACACCGCCAACAACGGCCACGATTACAGGAGCGTGCGGGCGGAACTGGTGAAGGACGGCAGGATCGGCCCGCGCGACGGCCTGCCGGCGATGCTCGCCTACTTCAAGGCCCGCCCCGAGCAAGTTACGGAGTACACGTGGCGGAACCCGCGGTACGTCTTCTTCGCCCCGGTCGAGGACGGACGGCCGCGGGGGTGCCTGAACGAGCCGGTCACGGCGTACCGCACGATCGCCACGGATAAGCGCATCTACCCGGCCGCATGCCTGGCGTTTCTTTCGACCACGATGCCCGAGCGCCGGGGCGGCACAATCGTGGATGCGCCGCTCTCCGGCTTCGCCCTGGATCAGGACGCGGGCGGGGCCATCCGCGCCGCCGGGCGGTGCGACCTGTACGTGGGCGTCGGCCCGGAGGCGGGCGAACTCGCAGGCCGCGCGCAGAACGAGGGGCGCCTCTACTACCTCTTCCTCAAGCCGTCGCTCATACCGCCAGGGACCCTGGCGCCGGCCGCGCCGTGACCGCCCTGTTCAGCCCCCGGTGGACACACCGGGGGCCGACGGGCCGGCGAGTGCCCGCGCGCTCGAGCGGGCCGCGCACCCGCCGCGCGGCCCTCGTGTGTTCGCGGAGGGCTGAATAAGGTTGGGCGCGCGGCGGAAGGTCGAGGGCAAAGGAATGACGAGAGCCGCGAGAATCCTCGTCGTCGTGGCGCCGGCCGTCTCGCTGGCCCTCCTGGCCGGGGCGGCTGCGGCCCGCGCGGCCGAGCCGCCCGAGCCCCCTCGGCCGCCGCGCGCGGCAAGGTCGGTGCACTTGTGGTATCCCGCGCCGGAGGCGGCCGTCTTCTACAACGAGGTGACCGTCGAGGAGTCGCAGCCGGGCACGTACTTCTGCGTGTGCGGCTTCCGGCACGGGTACTTCGGCATCCAGGAACTGACCGGCGGCCGCGGCAAGGTGGCCATTTTCTCGGTGTGGGACCCCGGGTCGCAGAACGACCCCGCCCGCGTCGAGGCCGAGAAGCGCGTGGAGGTGCTCCACCAGGACCCCGACGTCCAGGTCAGCCGCTTCGGCGGCGAGGGCACCGGCGGCAAAAGCATGTACAAGTTTGATTGGCAGGTCGGCCGGACGCACCGCTTCTGCGTCCGGGCCGACGCCCGGGACGGAAAGACCGCGTACGCCGCGTACCTGTACCTGGACGACGCCCGCAGGTGGAAGCACCTGGCCACGTTCCGGACGGCGGCGGGCGGCGACCTGCTGAAGGGCTGCTACTCGTTCGTCGAGGACTTCCGGCGCGACGGCAAGAGCCCGGCGGAGCGCCGCCGCGCGCGCTTCGGCCCCGGCTGGGTGCGGACGGCAGGCGGCGAGTGGTCGGCCCTGGCGCGGGCGACGTTCACGGCCGATTCGACGCCCCTTCAGAACATCGACGCCGGCGTGCGCGACGGCCGGTTCTTCCTGGCCACCGGCGGCGACACGGCAGGCGCGGCGAGGCTGGGCACGACCCTCAGCCTTCCGCCGCCGGCTGCGGCGCAGCCGCCGCCGCAGGTTCCGGGCGGATCGCCATGACCAGGGCAATGACGGGGATCGCGGCCGGCGCGCTCGCGGCGGTGTTGTGCGCCGCGGCGGGGGAAAGCAGCCGCCGCCCGCGCCCCGAACGCCCGCCGCTCCCGCGGCGGGCTTGAACGTGTCGCACGTCTCACTTCTTCGGCGCAATCGGCCCGATGTAGTCCGTGGCCACCACCACGTCGTCGAACCCGACGCGGTTGACCGGGTGCTTCGTCCAGCGGTCGGTGATGTAACTCATCAGCCAGAAGGCGTTGACCTTCAGGTCCGCGGCGGTGCGCCACTCGATGCCGCCGAAGTCGCCCACGAGGCGGCCGTCGATCCAGAACGCCTGGCGCCCGTCGGCCTGGCCGACCGTGTTGGCCTGGACCATCATCTCCATGGCGTACCACCGGCCGCGCTCCGGCACGGCAGGCGCCGCCGGGGCGAAACTGTTGCCCCAGTACTTGCCGTCGCCCGACCGTTTCATCTTCCACCAGTATGAATAGAAGTTCCACGCACCGGGGGGAGGCTGCCTTCCGTTGAAGCCGCACGGCTCAAGCCCGGTGCAGAACTTCTTGTCGCCGGGCGGGCACTCGCCGGCCCCGCCCGTGGGCCAGGGCGTCGGCGGATTCTCGGCCACGATATGGACAAAGTGGTGGACGTAGTCGCAGTCCGGGGCGAACTTGACGTAGAACCGCGCGTGCATGCGCTCCACGCCCGGCTTGAAGCGGCGGAACAGGTGCCCCCCCGTGTTCGCGCCCAGCCTGGCCGTGACGAGCAGGCTCTTCCTGCCCGCCGAGGCCGCCGGCACGTCGTCGGAGAACGACAGGGCCTCCGCCTTGTTCGAGATTTCGCTCCATCGAATCTTGTCCAGGGCGCCCGACTCGAAGTCTTCGTGCAGCAGAACGCGCGGGTCTTTGTCGATGGCGGCGTCGCCGGGGAACTTCGCGGCGATGCCCGCGGCGCCCTCGGGCAACCTCGCCGGCGCCGCCGCCGGCTCGGCCGCCGGGCAAACCGCGCCGCCCAGCGCCAGGCCGCATACCGCCAGCGCAGCCATCAGGTCTCTCATGGTCGTATCCTCCCGGCGGCCCCCGGTGTAATCACCGGGGCCTAAATGAGAAACTGCTTGAACCGCGCGACGGCCTCGTCAATCTGCTCGCGCGAAACGTCCAGGTGCGTCACGGCGCGGATGGCGTCCGGCCCGCTTGCCAGGACGAGCACCCCCGCCGCCTTCAGCCGCGCAGCCAGGTCGGCCGCGGGCATCGACGTAACGCGGAAGATGACGATGTTCGTCTCGACGGTCGCCGGGTCAAGGTCGATGCCTGGCATCGCGGCAATTCCTTCCGCCAGGCGCCGGGCGTTGGCGTGGTCCTCCGCCAGCCGCGCGCGGTGGTGCTCCAGTGCATAAAGCGCCCCTGCGGCGATGATGCCCGCCTGGCGCATCCCCCCGCCGAACATCTTCCGGAACCGCCTCGCGCGCTCGATGAACGCCGCCGTCCCCGCCAGGGCCGAGCCGACGGGCGCCCCGAGTCCCTTCGAGAAGCAGACGCTCACGGAATCGAAGTGTCGGGCGTACTGGCGCTCGGGCACGCCCGAGGCCGCGGAGGCGTTCCACAGCCGCGCACCGTCCATGTGAAGGGCAAGGCCGGCCTCCCTCGCGGCGGCGGCGACTTGCTCAACCTGCGCCAGGGGCCATACGGTCCCCCCGCCGCGGTTGTGCGTGTTCTCGACGCAGACCAGGCGCGTGGGCGGGAAGTGGTAGTTGCGCGGCCGCAGGGCGGCCCGCACCTGCTCCGCGGTGAACAGCCCGCGGCGCCCCTCAATCAGGCGGCAGGAGACGCCCGACAGCGCCGCGGGGGCGCCCGATTCAAAAAAGTACGAGTGGGCCATCGCCTCCAGGATGATCTCGTCGCCCGGCTCGGTGTGCGCCCGGATGGCAACCTGGTTGGTCATCGTGCCGGAGGGCATGTACACGGCGGCCTGTAGCCCGAGGACCTCGGCGGTGCGGCGCTCAAGCGCCTGGACGGTCGGGTCGTCGCCGAGGACGTCGTCGCCCACCTGTGCCTCGGCCATGGCCCGGCGCATGGCGGCCGTCGGCCGGGTGACGGTGTCGCTGCGCAGGTCGATCATGGGCCAACCCTTCCGCCGCAGGCCGCGTCCAGCACCCGCGCGCATCATTGTAACCTGCCGCCTGAAAACCGGGGCGCAAAATCGCCCGCCCCTTGACTTATCGGCCCGGGCGCGTATGATGGGCGTTGTTGCACCGGCAAGCGCCGTACTGCGCCTGCGGCCCATGGGAGTGGCCGCGGCATGCGGGGCAAGTTGGCAGCCGCCAACACGCCCCGTCGGGAAGGGGAGATCATGGTCCAGAAAGCCAGGCGTAAGGGTTACGTGCGTTTCAGCGTCGCGCCGAACGGCGCCGCGCAGGAAGTCATGCTCGCGGGCGAGTTCAACGAGTGGTGCCCGGCGCCGATGAGGAAACAGAAGGACGGCGGCTTCGCCCTCGAAGTCAAACTGCCGGCCGGAACGTACCAGTACAAGTTCCTCATCGACGGCCAGTGGGCGGCCGACCCGGACCACCCCGAGACGGCACCGAACCCTCACGGCTCAATGAACTCCGTGGCGCGGGTGCAGTAGCGCGCCGGTCGCGGCGACGTCCTCGACGCCGCTGTTTCGAGGCCCTCAACCGGCAGGCAAGCGCGGCGCGGTGGGCAGGATTGCCCACCGCGTTACCCGCCGGGACCGTGCCGCGACCGCACTACGGCGCGGGTGCGGTCGGACGCCGCCCCAGCCGCGCGCGGATCGAGAACACGTACAGAAAAATCACCATCGCGAAGCCCAGTTCGCGGAACTCCTGAGCCGGCCAGTAAAGGGCCAGCGCCAGGTACGAATCGTGCGCCAGGTGCGGCCCGGGTTTCAGCAGGTCCTCCGGCAAGTCCGAAAGAACGGTCACGGCCGCGGCCGGAACCAGCCGCCACGTCGGCACGACCCAGTAGAGCCAGTGCCTCGCGGCCTGCCACGCGGCGTGCCACCGGAGGGCCGCCAGCGGCAGCAGCACGCCCCCCACGATGGTCACAAGCATCATCAGGCGCCGCGGCGTGGCGTTCAGCCAGTACCGGTACCTCGCCAGGTTGTGCAGGTTGAACTCGCCCTGCTTATTGGCCTTGCGCACGGACTTGGGCGTGCGGTAGCCGAGCCAGTGCTGGCCCCAACTGGCCTCCTCGCCGGCGAAATAAAGCGAGCAGACAAACACCAGAACCAGCAGCACCCGCGAAATCGCCGGCAACTGCCGCCGCGCCATCAGCCCCCCGCAGACGACCAGCGCCGCCACGAGCAGCACCACCGTGCTGTTCTCGATGAACCCCGTCTGCTCGCTCAGCACAAGCGCATGCCACCGCTCGGCGCCCGCCAGCGGCGCAAGAAGGCACAGGACCACCGCCAGTGCGGGCAGCCCCGCCCAGAGAAGCCAGCCGAGGTCGCGCCCCTGCGCCTCGGCTTTCCGCGAGGACATGTCCATCGCGTCTCCCTCCCTTCCGGTTCGCGGCCGCCAGATTACCAGAACGGCCGGCCGCTTGCGACCAAATCCGGCCGGGCGTACCAGCGCCGCTGACGGCGGGGCGACCGCGCGGGGACCTTCAGCGGCGTCGCGCGTGTTTAGCCGCGGCC
>VGYT01000054.1 GCA_016872895.1 Planctomycetota bacterium | reverse complement strand
GACGCCGGCCAGCGCGGCCTGAACAAGCCCGCCGAGGAGGCCAAGCCGGAATCCCCCGCCGGCAAGGACGAGACGTACACGGTCACGCTGAATCTGGACCTCCAGGCCCTAGGCCTGGGCAAGGACGTCCGGGCCTACGACGCCGAGCAGCGCGCCCGCAACGTGGCCGCCAAGACCGGCAGGAAGAACCAGCCCCCCGTCGAGCCCAAGCCCACCGAACTGAAGCGCATCGCCCCGGGAGTATTCGATCTGACCATCAAGAGACACGACTTCTCGCTGATCCTGGTGGAGATGCCCCAGCCGACCGCGAGCAACGACCCTCAATAGGAGCCTTGCCCATGACGTATCCCTTTGACGCATCCCGTCGTACCCGGTGCGCGTGGGCATTGGCCGCCGTGCTGGCCGGGTGCCTGGCGATGTCGCTTACGCACTCTGCAATGGCCCAGCAGGCCCAATCTGTCACCCAAGACGCCGCCGCGATGCCGGAGTGGCTGGCCAAGGTGCAGCTCTGGAACTGCGGCGGCGTCGAGCCGACCGCCGACGGCAAGGGCGTGCTGCTCTACCGAGCGCCGAAAGAAGTTCGCGACCGGCTCGACGCCAAAACCCCCGAAGGCAAGGAGAGGGACGGGGCCAAGCAGATGCGGGTGGCGGCGCACAGCGAGATTCGCTTTGTTCTGAACGAAGGCACCAAGCCCGAGGATGTGAAACTGCATCTCCGTGGCAAGTCAGGGCCATCCGTCTTCTGGTTCTGGGGGGATATTCTCGCCGGCGAGGAAAAAGTGTCGGCGGGGGATCGCGCCAGGCCGATCACCCCGCATGGGCACGGGTTGATGTTCAGCCTGATGGAGCAGTATCCCAAGGGTCGCTTCGCCAACCGGGTCTGCCGCGTGGTGGTCCAAGGTCTCGATGTCGAGTTCCACGGCATCGAAGGCGACGTGCGGCCGCCCAAGCCCGAAGAACTTGCGCCGGTGATGCTCAGCTACGGCACCTCCATCAGCCAGGGCGCCTACGCCACCCGGTCGGACCTGGCATGGAATGCGCTCACCGCCCGGGCCCTCGGGTATGACTTCATCAACCTCGGCTCCAGCGGCACCGCCTTCTGCGAACCGGCCATCGCCGACTACATGGCGAGTCTGGACTGGAACCTGTGCGTGCTGGAGATCTCGGTGAACATGGCCGGTACGGGCTTCACGACCGAGCAGTTCAAGGTTCGCGCCGGCTACATGATCGACAAGCTGGCCAAGAGCCACCCCAAGGCCCCGATCGTCTGCATCAGCCTATTCCCGTTCGGCACGGGCGATCTCTGGAAGAACCCCAACACCAAAGCGTATCGGGAGGCCCTGAAGGAAATCGTCGAAGCCTCGGGCCACAAGAACGTGCACTTCGTCAGCGGCCCGGACCTTCTGAGCTTCACCGGCCTCAGCCGGGATCTCCTGCACCCGTCGGACCACGGCATGATCGAGATCTCGGCGAAGCTGTCGGCTCGCTTCGTGCATTCATGGAGCAAGCGAAGCACGGTCCAGGTGCAGAAGATGAAAGGCTGAAGAAGGAATCTGCCTCGCAGTGAATTGGGCCGTCGCGCTGACACTGGTGGCGGCAAGCATGGAGCAATCCTGGACCTGAGCTTACACCCATTGCAGGGCTCGACATCTTGAGGAGTGATCCAGATGCACACGAAGTACATGGCCAGCCTGTTCGTCTTGGGCGTCCTTTGCGCTGCCGCAGCGGCAGACCAGAAGGAATATCGGCATCCCACCGTTGTGATTCCCTACGCCCACAGCAAACCCACCATCGACGGAAAGGTCGATGACGCCGAATGGCAGGGGGCTCTCAGTCACGAGGCCGTGCAGTCTACCGGGCGGAAAATCAGCACCCGCCAGACGCGGTTCTGGATGATGTGGGACGAGGAGAATGTCTACGTCGCCATGCGCAGTCCGCTGAGGAAGGGAGAACGCCCCATCCAGCAGCACCGCCAGCGCGGCCAGGACGTGGACGCCATCTTTGACGACTGCTACGAGATCTGGCTGTCGGCCGGCGCGACCGACCCGCTGACCGGGCAGCTCAACTGCACCACGCACTTCCTGTCGAACTTCTCCGGGGCCGCCTACGACGTGCTGCACCAGCCCGACGTGGGCAACTCTCGAACCAGCAGCTACCAGACGAACCTCGAGCCCAGGAATCGCATCAACGACAGGAACGAATGGGAGATGGAGGTCATCATCCCGCGCAAGGTCCTCGGCGACACGCCCAGGCCCTTCCACGACGGCCAGCGCATCCGCACCCTCCTGGCCCGCGACTTCAAGCGGCCGTGGGAGCAGTGCTCCTTTGAGGGCACGTCTTCCTACACGGTCGTGGACACGCACACCGCGGCGGTGCTCTCCAAGACGCTGCCGGCCGTGCACCTGCTGAGCGTCGGCGACAGCGTGACCGGGAAGATCGGTCTGAAACTCGCGGCGTTTGGGCAGGCCGACGGCAAGTTCCACTGGCGATATGCCTCCGACGACGTCACGCGGGAAGGTGCGGCCGAGATCCGCAAAGGCCAGTACAAGCAGATCGCCGACTTGCCCGAACTCGATAAGGCCGGCGAGGGCAACGTGCGGATCACGGTGACGGCGGAGGATGGCACGGTCCTGCTGGATTGGTCGGCCCTGAGGGCCTTTGACTACAAGACGAAGCGCCAGGCGCGGGCCCCCGGGGCCAAGCCCGAGACAGTGCAGTACAACCCGGCCACCGATGTGCTTGACGACCGCGGGGATGTGCTGGCCCTCGGCACGAGCTTCAACGCCGAGCGGGACTACCTGCGTGTTTTCGGCGACCTGATCAACTACGACGACAGAGGCAAGATCGACCAGATCCTCGTCACCGTGACCGACGCCACGGCGAAGGTGATCCAGACCTCGAGGACGACGATCGACGCCCAGGCGTACGCCCGCGACGTGCTGCACTTTGACTCCCTCGCACCGGGCCAGTACAAGGTCGTTCTCGAATGCCTCGCCGCGGACGGGAAGGTGCTGGCGAGCAAGGACAGCGCCCTGGACGTCTCGATCCAGGCCCAGATCCTGAACCTCCTCAGGGACCTCCAGGAGCGGTTCCGGTTGACGTACCTCTTTATCACCCACGACCTGGGCGTGGTGGAGTACGTGGCCGACGAGGTGGCGGTCATGTATCTGGGCCGCATCGTGGAGCAAAGCGGCGCCGAGCCGCTGTTCGACGCGCCGCTTCATCCGTACACGCAGGCGCTGCTTTCGGCGGTTCCGAGCGCGGACCGGCGGCGCCCCAGGCAGCACATCCGGCTGGAGGGCGACGTGCCTTCGCCGCGCACGCCGCCTCCGGGGTGCCATTTCCATCCGCGCTGCCGCCATGCGATGGCCGTGTGCCGGAGCGTGTATCCGCCCGTGACGCGGCTGGAGGGCGGCCGGATGGTCCGCTGCCACCTCCACGGCACTGGGGACGGTTCGACATAGGGGATACGCCATGGCGTTGGCCGAGGCCGATGGGGGCGCGGGTCAGGGGGCGGGCGGTTCGGCGCAGGAGGCGCTCCTGCAGAACGATTTCCCGCCCGAGGAGTTTGCGGCGCGGTGGGCCCGGATCTTCGAGGCCATCGGTCCGGCAGCGCACGCCCTTCTTCAAGGCGCCCCGTCGGTCCGCGGCTTCGAGGTCTTCCGCCAGACCAACGAGTTCTACTACTGCTGCGGCGTGGAGGCGCCGCAGGCGTACCTGCTCCTGTCGGCGGCCGACCGCCGGGCGACGCTCTTCCTCGCGCACCGCCCGGAAGGGCGAAGCGCGGAAGGGGCGTCGCTTGCGGCGGAAGACGCCGACCTCCTGCGGCGGCGGACCGGCGTGCACGCCGTCTTCGGCATCGAGGCCCTGTCGGACCACCTGCGGGGCGCGGCGGTCCTCTACACGCCGCACAGCCCCGCCGAAGGAAGGTGCGGCGACCGGTTCGAGGCCACGCGGGCCGACCAGCAGGCGGCCGAGGACCCCTGGGACGGGCGGCCGCCGCGCGAGATGCACCTCGTCCAGCGCCTGCGGGCGCGTCTGGCCGGCGTCGAGGTCCGCGACCTCTCGCCGGTCCTGGATGCGCTGCGCGCCGTCAAGAGCCCCCGCGAGGTTGACCTGATGCGCCGGGCCGGCCGGCTCGCGGCCAGGGCGATTGCCGAGGCCATGCGAGCCACCCGGCCGGGCATGGCCGAGTACCAGTTGGGCGCCATCGCCCAGGCCGTCTTCCTGATCCACGGGGCGAAGGGCGAAGGCTACCGCTCGATTATCGCGAGCGGCAAGAACGCGTGGTTCGCCCACTACTTCCGGAACGCGAGCGTGATGAGAGACGGCGACTTGGTGCTCATGGACGCCGCCCCGGACCTCGGCTGCTACACGAGCGACATCGGCCGCATGTGGCCCATCGGCGGCACGTACGCGCCGTGGCAGCGGGAACTGTACGGTTTCATCGTCGCGTATCACAAGGCGCTCCTGGCCCGGATACGCCCCGGCGTGACGGCGGACGAGATTCTGGCCGAGGCCGCCGCCGAAATGGCCGGGGTCGTCGAGCGGACGCGGTTCTCGAAGGGAATCTATCGGGATGCGGCCCGCCGGGCCCTCGAGTTCAAGGGGCACCTGTCGCACCCGGTCGGGATGGCTGTGCACGACCCCGGCGGATACCGCGAGCGGCCGCTTGTGCCGGGCGTCGTGTTTGCGGTGGACCCCCAGATGTGGGTCCCCGAAGAGGAACTCTACATCCGGGTCGAGGACACCGTGGCGGTGACCGAGCGGGGAATCGAGAACCTTACCCGCGATGCGCCGCTCGAACTGGACGACGTCGAGGCCGTGATGCGCGAGCCGAGCGCGTTTCCGGCGATGGGGCCCTGATGCCCATTGCCGCCGGAGGGGCCCGGCCCTAGAATCATGTGCGCTCCGCGGCGCTGTGCGAGGCGGGCCTCTGGCCTGTCGCGGCAAGTGGGAAGACGCGGCCTCGCGTGAGAGCCGAATCCGAATGGCCGAAACCGCACGCAATTCGTCTGGAACGACGGCGAGTCCGTCCGACGCAGGGCCGGGCGGGAGCGGCATCGTTTTCGACATTCAGCGCTATGCGGTCCACGACGGTCCCGGCATCCGCACGACGGTTTTCCTGAAAGGATGTCCGCTCGACTGTTGGTGGTGCCACAATCCCGAGAGCCAGTCGGCCCAGCCGCAGATCGTCGTGATGGAAGGCCGCTGCGTCCGCTGCGGCGAGTGCGTGAAGGTCTGTCCGCAGGGCGAAGCGGGCGCCGCCGCGGCCGACAGGCCGCGCTGCACGGCGTGCGGCGCGTGTGTGGCGGCGTGCCCCGCGGGCGCCCGCAGGATGGCCGGCGCGCGGATGACGGTCGAGGAGGTGCTGGCCGAGGTGCTGAAGGACCGCCTCTTCTACGAGGAGTCGGGCGGCGGGGCGACGTTTTCGGGCGGCGAGCCGCTCTTTCAGCCGCAGTTCCTCCACGGGCTGCTCCAGGCGTGCCGCAGCGCCGGCCTTCCCACGGCCGTGGACACGTGCGGTTTTGCCCCGTGGGACGACCTGCGGGCCGTGGTGCCGCTGACGGACCTTTTCCTCTACGACCTGAAGGGCGCCGATGAGCAGAGCCACGCGCATCACACGGGGGTTCCGAGCGGCCCGATTCTCGACAACCTGCGGGCGCTGGGCGCCGTCCACGACAACATCTGGATCCGCATTCCCGTGCTTCCCGGCATCAACGACGACGATGCGCAGGTGGACGCGATGGCCCGCCTGGCGGCCTCGGCGGGCGGCGTGCGCCGGGTGAACCTCCTGCCGTACCACAAGACGGGCGTCCATAAGTTCCGGCAACTGGGCCGGGCGTACCGGCTGGAGCGTCTGGCGCCGCCGTCGCCGGAGCGCATGGAGGACGTGGCGGCCAGGTTCCGGGCGTTCGGCCTGCGGGTCCGGGTGGGAGGGTAGGGGCATGACGGAGCGAACGGCACGTCTGCGGCGCGCGAGCCTCGAGGCGGCGCCCGCCATCTCTCCGGAGCGGGCCGTCTTGGTGACGGACTTCTATCAGGCCAACGAGGGCCGCTACTCCGCGCCGGTCATGCGGGCCCGCTCGTTCCTCCACCTGTGCGAGCACAAGACGATTTACCTGGGCGAGGACGAACTCATCGTGGGCGAGCGCGGGCCCCGGCCCAAGGCCGTGCCCACCTACCCGGAACTCACCTGCCACAGCCTGGACGACCTGCGGATCCTCCACTCGCGCCCGAAGACCCGTTACGCCGTGTCGGACGAGTGCGTGAAGGTCTACCAGGAGCGGATCATCCCGTACTGGCGCGGCCGCAGCCTGCGCGACCGCATCTTCGAGGCCGTCTCGGCCGAGTGGCGTGCGGCCTACGATGCGGGGCTGTTCACGGAGTTCATGGAGCAGCGGGCGCCGGGCCACACGGTCCTCGACGACAAGATCTACCGCAAGGGGATGGAGGACTTCCAGCGCGAGATCGCCGAGGCCGTGGCCGCCCTCGATTGGCTGGGCGACCCCGAGGCCTGGGCGAAACGGGAGCAGTTGCAGGCGATGGCCATCGCGTGCGACGCCGCCCTCGTGTTCGCGCGGCGCCACGCGGACCTTGCCCGCGCGCGGGCCGCCGCCGAGAGCGATCCGCGCCGCCGGGCCGACCCGGAGAAGATTGCCGACGTGTGCACGCGCGTTCCCGCCCGCGCCCCGCGCGATTTCCACGAGGCCCTCCAGTCCTACTGGTTCTGTCACTTGGCGGTCATCACGGAACTGAACGGCTGGGACTCGTTCAGTCCCGGCCACCTGGACCAGCACCTGCTTCCGTTCTACCGGCGGGGCCTCGCCGAAGGGACGCTGACGCCCGAGAGCGCCCGGGAACTCCTGGAGGCGTTCTTCGTCAAGTTCAACAACCACCCTGCGCCGCCCAAGGTGGGCGTGACGGCGGCCGAGAGCGGGACGTACACCGACTTCGCCAACATCAACCTCGGCGGCCTGCTGACCGACGGCGCCGACGGCTCCAACGAAATCTCCCACCTTGTGCTGGACATCGTGGACGAGATGCACCTGGTCCAGCCGAGCACGAACCTTCAACTGTCGCGCAAGACCCCCGATGCGCTTCTCACGCACGCCCTCCGGGTCATCCGGAAGGGCTACGGGTTCCCCTCGCTCTTCAACGCCGACGCCGTGGTCGAGGAGCAGTTGCGCCAGGGCAAGAGCCTGGAGGACGCCCGTGCCGGCGGGTGCAGCGGGTGTGTCGAGACCGGCGCCTTCGGCAAGGAGGCGTACATCCTGACGGGCTACTTCAACTTGGTGAAGGTCCTGGAACTGGCGCTCCACGACGGCGTGGACCCGCGCACGGGCCGGCCCCTGGGCCCGCGGACAGGACCGGCGGACTCCTTCGCCTCGTTCGACGACCTCTTCGCGGCCTTCCGGGCGCAACTGCATCACTTCCTCGACGTGAAGATGCGCGGCAACCAGACCATCGAGCAGATGTACGCCCGCCTGATGCCGGCGCCGTTTCTGTCGGTCCTCACCGACGACTGCATCCGCAAGGGCAAGGACTACAACGCCGGCGGCGCACGCTACAACAACTCCTACATCCAGTTCGTGGGCATCGGGAGCCTGGCGGACTGCCTGGCGGCCGTCCGGCAGACGGTCTTCGACGAGAAGGCCCTGCGCCTGGGCGACCTCGTGAAGGCGCTCGACGCCGACTTCGAGGGCCAGGAGGTGCTGAGGCAGCGCTTCGTCCACCGCGCTTCCAAGTACGGCAACGACGACGACCGCGCCGATGCGCTGGCCGTCCGTGCCTTCGAGGCCCTCGTGGAGGAGGTCGACGGGCGGCCGAACACCAAGGGGGGCCACTACCGCGTCGAGATGCTCCCCACGACGAGCCACGTCTACTTCGGCTCGGTCACCGGGGCGATGCCCGACGGGCGGAGGGCCGGGGCGCCGCTCTCGGAAGGCATCTCGCCCGTCCAGGGCGCGGACCGGCACGGGCCGACCGCCGTCTTCAAGTCGGCCGCCAAACTGGACCACCTCAAGACGGGCGGGGCCCTTCTGAACATGAAGTTCACGCCGGCCCTCCTGGCCGACGAGGACGGCATGGAGAAGGTCGCCCGCCTCGTCCGGACGTACTTCCGGATGGACGGCCACCACGTCCAGTTCAACGTGGTCCGCGCCGAGACCCTGCGCAAGGCCCAGGCCGAGCCGGAGGCGCACCGCGACCTCATCGTCCGCGTGGCCGGCTACAGCGACTACTTCTGCGACCTGGCGCGCGAACTCCAGGACGAGATCATCAGCCGCACCGAGCACGCGGCCTTTCAGCCCGCAGGCGACGCCCCGTGACGATCCGCTTGACCGATCGCGACCGGCAGATGCTCGATGGCCGATGCGGGGAAGGGCCCCGCCTGGCCATGGCGATCATCGTGCGCATGGCCGGCGTCTGCGGCGCCGGGGAACTGATGGACGTCACGCAGGCCCACATCGACGGGTGCGGGTTGCTGAGCGACGCCGGCCTGGAGTTCGCCGAGACGCTGGCCGCCCGCGGCGCGCGGGTCGCCATCCCCACCACGCTGAACATGGGTCCCCTGGACCTCCAGAACTGGAAGGTCTTCGGCGTGCGCGAGGACTTTGCGGCCAAGGCGATCCGCCAGGCCAAGGCCTACACCGACATGGGATGCATCCCCACCTGGACGTGCGCGCCGTACCAGGGATACCTGGCGCCGCGGTTCGGCCAGCAGATTGCCTGGGGCGAGTCGAACGCGGTCGTCTATGCCAACTCCGTGCTCGGCGCACGCACGCAGCGCTACGGCGATTACATGGACATCTGCGCCGCCATCACCGGTCGCGTGCCTCGCCAGGGCCTCCATCTGAGGGAGAACCGCCGGGGGCAACTGCTGGTGCGCCTGGCGGGCTTCGATGCGGCCCGACTGGGCGAGGAGACGTTCTGGCCGGCGTTCGGCCACTTCCTCGGCGCGGCGGCCGGCGACCGCATTCCCGTCATTGAGGGCCTCCCCGCCGGCGCGACCGACGACCAGTTGAAGGCGCTGGGCGCTGCGGCGGCATCGTCCGGGGCGGTGGCCCTCTTCCACGCCGTCGGCCTGACTCCCGAGGCGCCGACGCTGGAGGAGGCCTTCCAGGGCGCCCGGCCAGAGGAGGTCCTGGAGGTCCGCCCCGCGGACATCGAGGGGGCCGCGGCCGACCTTTCGACGGCCTCCGACGGGGCCGGGCTGGACGTGGTCCTCCTGGGCTGCCCGCACTTCTCCTTTGCCGAGTTCCGGCGGCTGGCCGGGCTGGTCCGCCGCGTGGGCGGCCGGTCGCGCGTCGAGTTCATCGTCATCACGTCCGCGCAGTCGCACGCGCTCGTTCTGCGCAGCGACCTGGTGGCGCCCCTGGCGGACTTCGGCGTTCGCATCACGCTCGACACGTGCATGTTCCACACGCCGATGGTTGCGCCGGGAACGCGGGTCCTTATGACCAACTCCGGGAAGTGCGCGTACTACGCGCCGGGCGAACTGGGCGTCCAGGTGGCCTTCGGGAGCCTTGCCGACTGCGTCCGCTCGGCCGTCGAGGGCCGCGTGTGTCGTGCTTCGCCTGGGCAAGGCCGGGCTTCGCCTCGGCGTAGCCGGGCTGCGCCCAGGGCGAAGCCGGGAGGGCCGCCGATGACCTGGCGCCTGACTGGCCAGGTCCTTGTCGCCGGCTCCGCGGAGGGCCGGGCGCTGGTGTCTCCGGAGCCGCTCAGTTTCTGGGGAGGGTTTAATCCGAAAACGGGCGAGATCGTGGATCGGCGCCATGCGCTCTCCGGCCATCTCATCACGGGGCGGGCGCTCGTCCTGCCGGCAGGCAAAGGCTCCAGCACGAGCAGCGCCTGCCTGCTGGAGAGCATCCGCGCGGGCACGGCCCCGGCGGCCATCCTCCTTCTGAAGGCCGACCCCATCCTGGCCCTCGGCGCCATCGTTGCCGATGAACTGTACGGCCGGTCCGTGCCCATCCTCGTGTTGCCCGAAGAGGAGTTCCGCTCGCTCAAGGACGGGGACCGGGTTGCCGTCGGGCGCGACGGCAGGCTGACCGTCCGCTGCCCCGACGCTGGATAGAGGATGCGCCATGCTGGTTCTCGACGCCGCTGCCGTGCGGCAGGCGCTGCCGACGGACGCCGCCATCGAGGCCATGAGGCGGGCCTTCGCGGCGCTGTCGGCCGGTCGGGCCACCATGCCCCCGCGCTCGCGTCTTCCCATCCGGCGGCACGATGGCATCAGCCTGGTCATGCCCGCGTTCGTGGACGACGAGACGGAGCAGGCGCTGGCCGTCAAGGTGGTCTCGCTGTTCGACCGCAACGCCGACCGCGGCCTGGCGCGGATTCAGGCGGCGGTCCTGGTGCTCGCGCCCGAGACGGGCCGGCCCGTGGCGCTTCTGGAGGGGGCGACGCTGACGGCCATCCGCACCGGCGCTGCGAGCGGCCTGGCGGCGGATCTTCTGGCGAGGCCCGACGCCCGGACGGCGGCCATCCTGGGGGCGGGGGTTCAGGCCCGCACCCAACTGGAGGGCCTGTGCGCCGTCCGCCCCATCGAGACCTTCTGGGTGTACGACCCGGCCTTGGCCGCGGCGGAGGCGTTCGTCCGCGACATGGCGGGGCACGGGAAGGCGCCTCTCGATATCCGTCGCGCCGCCAGCCCGCGCGAGGCGGTGGCGCAGGCCGACATCATCTGTGCGGCGACCACTTCCCGTACGCCTGTCTTTGCCGACGCCGACCTGAAGGCGGGCGTGCACATTAGTGCGGTGGGCTCTTACCAGCCCGACGTGCGGGAGGTCCCGACCGAGACCGTCGTGCGCGCCCGCGTCTTTGTCGACAGCCGCGAGGCGGCCCTCGAGGAGGCGGGCGACCTGATCCAGCCCATCCGCCAAGGGGCGATAACGCCGGACCACATCCGCGCGGAATTGGGCGACCTTGTCCTCGGCCGTGCCGCGGGACGGCGGTCCGCTGCCGATGTCACCTTGTTCAAGAGCGTGGGCGTTGCCGCCCAGGACGCCATGGCCGCCCGAGCGGCGATTGAGCGGGCCTTGCGGCTTGGTGTAGGCCAGACGGTCGCCTGGTGACGGCAAGGCCGGTGGGGGGCCGGCGGGTATTCCAGGCGGGTGAGGCAAATCCAAAGGAGATCGTCATGAGGAAGTTCACTGTCGGCGTACTTGTTGCTTTGATCTTCGCGATGTCCGCACTGCCCCAGCCGGTCGCTGCCGGGCAGGCGGGCAAGGGACCCCTGAAGGTGTTTATCCTGGCCGGCCAGTCGAACATGGAAGGCCAGGGGATCATCAAAATGGACCCCAAGAGGAACGAAGGCAAGGGAAGCCTGGAGTACCTTGTCAAGACTCCCGCCACGGCGGACCGCTTCAAGCACCTCGTCGACAAGGACGGGAAGTGGATCGTCCGCGATGACGTATGGATATGGTACCTGGGTCGCAAGGGCGGGCTGACGGTCGGCTACGGGGCGAAGGACGACAAGATTGGCCCGGAACTTCAGTTCGGGAACGTCGTGGGCGATTACTTCGAGGACCCCGTGCTCCTGATCAAGTTGGCGTGGGGCGGCAAGAGCCTGGCCAAGGATTTCCGGCCGCCCAGTTCCGGCGGCGAGGTCGGGCCCTTCTACACCGAGGTCGTCAAGCAGGTGAAGGATGTGCTGGCCAACCTCAAGACACATTTCCCCGACCTGGGCGAGCGGGCCTATGAACTGGCGGGTTTCGGCTGGCACCAGGGGTGGAACGACCGCATCAATCAGGCCTTCAACGATGAGTACGAGAAGAACATGGCCAACTTCATCCGCGACATCCGCAAGGACCTTGGCGTGAAGGACCTTCCGTTCGTCATCGCCGAGACCGGGATGAGCGGACGCGAAGAAACCCATCCGCGGGCCCTCTCGCTGATGCGCGCGCAGGCCGCCGTGGCCGACTACCCCGAGTTCAAGGGCAATGCGGCCTTTGTCGGAACCAAGGATTTCTACCGGCCCAAGGATGTGTCGCCGTCGGGGCAGGCCTATCATTGGAACAACAACGCGGAAACCTACTTCCTGATCGGCGACGGCATGGGCAAGGCGATGGTGGGCCTCCTGAAAGGGCGCCCGTCGCAGGCCGGCTCATCCGCCGCCGCGACACCGCCCAAGTAACGTCCGGACGCCGGCGCCGGGGCGCGGACGCCGGGCCCGGCGCCGCACATGCCGGGGCGCATAGGCGCCCGTCCGGCGCGGAGGGACGCGTGAGGCCAGAGAGCGGTTGCACCCGAAGGGATTTTTTGAGAAGGGCGGGGCTTGCGGCCGGAGTGGCCTGCGGCCTGGCGCCAGCGGCGCGGGGCGCCGCCGGGGCCGCCCGCGCCGGCAAGAGGCCCAACGTCGTCTTCATCCTGGCCGACCAACTGCGCTACCAGTCTCTCGGCTACGCCGGGGACCCCAGGGCCAGGACGCCCCACATCGACCGGCTCGCCTCGCAGGGCGTCACCTTCCGGCAGTGCGTATCCACGATGCCGGTGTGCGCGGCCTACCGGGCGTCGCTCCTGACGGCCAAGTACCCGTCGAGCACGGGCATGGCCATCAACGAGTTGCGCATCCATCCCAACCAGCGGTGTCTTTGGCACATCGTGACCGAGGGCGGCTACGAGACGGGGTACATCGGCAAGTGGCATCTCTGGGCCAACGAGGGCGGCAACCACAATGCCATGAAGAACTCCTACATCCCGCCCGAGATGCGGAAGTACCGCCTCGGCTGGGACGGGTTCTGGGCCGCCTACAACTTCAATCACAACTATTACCGCAGTTTCTACTACATGGACGAGCCTGTGAAGCGCACGTTCGAGGGCTACGAGCCGGACGGCCAGACCGACATGGCCATCGACTTCATCCGGAAGCACGCCGGCGGGGAGAGGCCCTTCTACCTGACGGTGTCGGTGGGCACGCCTCACGATCCGTGGGGACCGGACGACGTGCCGCAGAAATATCTCCATATGTTCAAGGAGGCCGATTTCCCGCTGCCCGGGAACTGGTCCGGCACGCCCGACCCCTACATGGACCGCAACGCGGACCCGAAGGCCTGGCTGGCGCAGTGGAAGCCGAACCTGCCCGCCTACCAGCGCGTCTACTATGCGATGACGGCGAACCTGGACGACAACGTCGGTCGGATCGTCGGCGCCGTCGATGCCGCCGGCATCGGCAACGACACCCTCATCGTCTTCACCTCGGACCACGGCGAGATGTTCGGCGCCAACGGCCGGGTGTTCAAACTGACTTTCTACGATCCTGCGGCGCGCGTGCCGATGATCCTTCGGTGGCCCGGCACGATCCCCGGCGGGCTTGCCTGCGACGCGTGCATGGGCACGCCGGACATCCTGCCGACCCTGCTCGGGCTGATGGGCCTGCCTATTCCCGCCGCCGCCGAGGGGATGGACCGCAGCCACCTGGCCCGCGGCCAGGGCGGACCGGAGCCCGAGTTCGCCTTCCTTCAAGGCCTGGGGCACACCTGGCAATGGATCGACGGTTTCGAGTGGCGGGCCGTCCGCGACAAGCGGTACACCTACGCCGTCTATCGCCGCGATAAGGCGGAACTGCTGTTCGACCACCAGGCCGACCCGCTCCAGATGCGGAACCTCGCCCGCGACCCGGCCCACCGCGGCGCGCCGGACCGCCTCCGCAGCCGGATGGCGGAGAAGATGAAAGCCCTCGGCGACACCTTCGAGGCGTGCACCTGGTACAGGGACCACTGGACCGACGGCAACCGCAGCATCATCGCCTCGGCGAGGGGCCCGTTCTGAAACGCGGCCCGGCGCTTCGGCCCCGGCCCATGCGACCGCAGATGGACCCCGTCGCCCTCGCCGACCGGGGCTGGAAAGGGGAACGTCGAGCATGAACCGCCGCGCGTTTCTCAAGCAGGTCGCCCTGGGCGCGGCCGCGGGGGCGGCCCTGTCCCGCGCCTCGAGCGCCGCCGAAGCGCCGGGCCGCCCGCCGGCGGCCGCCAGGCCCAACATCGTCTACATCCTCGCCGACGACATGGGCTACGGCGACCTGGCGTGCCAGAACCCGAAGTCGAAAATCCCCACGCCGAACCTCGACCGCCTGGCCGCGCAGGGCGTCCGGTTCACCGACGCCCACGCGCCTACGGCCGTCTGCACGCCCACGCGCTACGCCATCCTGACCGGCCGCTACTGCTGGCGGTCGCGGCTCCAGCGGGGCGTGCTGGGCCCCTGGGGAGAGACTCTCATCGAGCCCGGCCGGCTCACGGTCCCGGCGATGCTGCGGCAGCACGGCTACGCCACGGCGTGCATCGGCAAGTGGCACCTGGGCTGGAAATGGGCGACCAAGGACGGCAAGCGCCCGCAAAGCGGCCCTGACCGTCTGAGCAACGTGGATTTCACGAAGCCCATCGCCGACGGGCCGACGACGCGCGGCTTCGACTCCTACTTCGGCACCGACGTGCCCAACTACCCGCCCTACTGCTTCATTGAGAACGACCGCACGCTGGGCATCCCTTCCAGGCTGAAACCGAACACCATGTTCGGCGTCCCGGGGCCGATGATCGAGGGCTGGGACCTCGTCCAGATCCTGCCGACCCTGACGAAGAAGGCGGTGGCGTACGTCGAGACGGCCGCGAAGACTCCGGATAAACCGTTCTTCCTCTACTTCCCGCTCACCTCGCCGCATGTGCCCATCGTGCCTGCGCCGGAGTTCAAGGGCAAGAGCAGGGCGGGCGATTACGGCGACTGGGTGCACCAGACCGATTGGACCGTCGGGCAGGTGCTTGATGCCATCGACCGTTGCGGCCTGGCCGAGAGCACCCTCGTCATCTTCACGAGCGACAACGGGCCGGAGGTCGCCCGGGAGGTCGGCGTCGGCGCCTACGAGCGCATCCAGAAATTCAGCCACGCCAGCATGGGTGACTTGCGCGGCGTCAAGCGCGACGCGTGGGAAGGCGGCCACCGCGTGCCGTTCCTGGCGGGCTGGCGGGGCAAGATCAAGCCGGGCGCCGCGAGCGACGAGACCATCTGCCACGTGGACCTGATGGCCACGTTGGCGGCCCTGCTGGGTGCTCGCCTGCCGGACGATGCGGCGGAGGACAGTTACAATGTCCTGCCGGCCCTCGTGGGCGAGAAGACGGAGAAGCCCATCCGCGAGGCGGTCGTGCACCACAGTTGTAACGGCAAGTTCGCCATCCGCCAGGGCCGCTGGGTTCTCATCGACGCGCCCACGGGCGACGACAACAAGGAGCCCGACTGGCTGAGGAAGGAGCGCGGCTACGAGCCGCACAACCAGCCGGGCGAACTCTACGACCTCGCGCAGGACCCGGCCGAACGCCGCAACCTCTACGCCCAGCATCCCGACATCGTCCAGCGCCTCAAGGCCCTGCTCGAGAAGTACAAGGCCGAGGGCCGCAGCGTCCCGCCCGCCCGCTAGGGGCGCGCGGCAGAAGGGGGCGAATCGATGCCAACGACCAATCGCCGGAGGTTTCTGACGTGGGCGGCTGGCGGTGCCGCGCTGGCGCTGCCGCGATGCCTCTCGGCAAGAGCCTCAGAAGCCGCAAACGGCGCCTCACGGCGACTGAATGTCCTCCTCATCACGGCCGACGACATGAATTACGATACGCCAGGGGTGACGGGATGCAAGACGCCCGGCGTCACGCCGCATATAGACCGCCTGGCCGGCCAGGGCTTACGCTTCACGCACGCCCACGTCACAGTGGCCGTCTGCCAGCCCAGCCGCGAGTGCCTCATGACCGCCCGCTACCCGCATCGCAACGGGGCTACGGGTTTCTACCCGGTCCACAAGGACGTGCCGACGCTTCAGGAGTTGCTGAAGGCCGCGGGCTACCACCTGGGCATCCTGGGCAAGGTCGGCCACCTGCAGCCGGCGGAGAAGTTCCCGTGGGATTTCCAGCGAGACCAGGGCGACCTTGGCATGGGCCGTGATCCCGCGATCTACTACCGGTACACGAAGGAGTTTCTTCAGCAGGCCAAGGACGCCGGCAAGCCGCTGTTTCTGATGGCCAACTCGCACGACCCGCATCGGCCCTTTGCGGGCAGCGACGCCGAGAAAGGCAAGGAGGCGGGCGGGCGCGCCGGAAAGAAGGGTGCGGCAGGCAAGGGTCCCGAGCCGGCCGACAGGGGCGAACCCTCCGCCCCCGGGCGTTATCCGCCCCCCAACCGCGTCTACAAGCCGGAGGAGGTTGTCGTCCCGGGTTTCTTGGCTGACCTACCCGATGTCCGCAAGGAGATGGCCCAGTATTACTCCTCGGCGCACCGCTGCGACCAGACCGTGGGCGAGGTGCTCCGGGCCCTCAAGGAGTCTGGCCTCGACGACAGCACCCTCGTCATGTTTCTCAGTGATAACGGTATCTCCATGCCTTTTGCCAAGAGCAACTGTTACCTCACAAGCACGCGCACCCCTTGGATCGTCCGCTGGCCGGGCAAGGTCAAGGCCGGTGTCGTCGACGAGGAGAACTTCATCTCGGGTATCGACTACGTGCCGACGGTCCTTGATGCGGCCGGTCTGCCGCTACCGCCCGGCATGGACGGCCGGTCGTTCCTGCCGCTCCTGGCGGGCGGCAGGCAGGATGGCCGCGACCGTGTCTTCACGTGCTACAACGACACCTCCGGCCGCAAGGCTTTCCCGATGCGGTGTCTCCAGACGTGCCGCTTCGGCTACATCTTCAACGGGTGGTCGGACGGGAAGACGACCTACCAGGCCGAGCCGATGAGCGGACTTACGTTCAAAGCGATGAGGGAGGCCGCCGCTTCGCAGAAGCCTGTGGCCGACCGCGTCGAGATGCTTCTCCATCGCGTGCCCGAGGAGTTCTACGACTTTCAGGTCGATCCGGATGCCCTGCGTAATCTGGCAAGTGATCCGAGATATGGGGATAATGTCCAACGGATGCGCGCCGACCTGCTGGCGTGGATGGAGCGCACGGCCGACCCGCTCGTCGGCGCCTACCGCAAGCACCTGTCCGACAAGCCGCTTTGAGCGGGCGCGGGGCGCCAGGGCGCGCCGCGCGAGGCGTTCGTCGCCGCTCCCGTTGCTGCAGCGACAAAGGCCGCCGTGATCCTCTTCGGCAATCTGGGCTGCGGCGGGCCCGTGGCTTTCCGCCAAGGTTCGGCCTTCAAGATGCCGGACCTCGATCGCTCTGGAAACGACGGGGCTACTTCGCGGGGGCGAAAACGCCCAGGATGAACCGGCCGTTCTCGAACTTCACCGTCTGTTTGCCGACCGCCAGGCCGTCGCCTTCGGCCCTAACCTCCGGGTGGCCGCCGGCGCGGGCCGCCAGCGTCATCACGCTGTAGGTCGTCCGGCCCGCGGCGACGGTCTGGACCTTGACCTTGTCGCCCGCCTTGGCGTCGGTCTTGGGCGTGCCGCCGCCGACCGAGATGAGCAGGGCATCGGCGCCCGAGGCCCTGCTGTAATCGACGGCCAGGGCGAAGTCGCCCGCCGTCAGCGTGCCCGAACCGTCGGCCCCGGCCGCATAGTGCGTCACCTTGGCGCCTCGCTTCGGCTCGCCGAACGGGTTTCGCGTGCCGAGGCCCCACACCAGGACGTCGCGCGGCTTCGTGCCGTCCGGATAGTTGATGAGCACGGTCGTCACGATGTCGTCGGGCCCGTTCCACCCGTTGCGGAAGACGAAGTAGTCGTACAGATGGTCCGCGCTGGTCCGGGGCATGACCTCGGCGGGGTTCTTCTCCTCGATGCCCTGGAAGGTGGGCCAGTTGATGAGGGCGAGCATCGGCCGATGCGGATACAGGCTGCACGTGTCGAAGTCGCGCCGGGCGGCGTCGGGCTCGACTATGTGGTTGTAGGTCCATAGGAGCGCGGGCTTGAACCGGTCGGCAATGGCGCCGAAGCCTTCCGAAAAGTGGCCGCCGTGCGAAAAGCCGTCGCGCTCCCGGTGAAACTCGGCGCTGCCGTACGTGCCGCCCATGTTCGACCGGTACGGCAGGACGGCCGGCGGTCCGATGAGCATCAGGCATCGCGGCACCAGGGTGACGTAGGAGGCGTTCAACCGCTCGACGTTCAGGTAATCGCGTCCGGCGGCGGTCTTCAGGGCCTGGAGGAAGCAGAGGAACCCGCCCTGCGTGCCCACGGTGCTCGCGCCCCAGCCTTCCTTATAGTAGCCGCCGTTGCCCCACCCGGCCGACAGATGCCGCACCACCTGCCGCTCTAGGACGCCGGCGTACTTCCCGAGCAGGTCCTTGTCGGCGCCCGGGTCGCCCTGGATGGCGAGCACCGCCAGGCCGCAGCCCCCCACGACCGCGCCGAAGTGGTTGGAGCCGGGTCCCTGCCTGGGCGTGAGGACCATCTTGGCGAGGGTGATGCCCTCGTCCTTGTTCCACTCGCCGCCGCCGCGCCCGTCGTAGTTCTGGATCGCCAGGGCGACCTTGCGCCGGAAGGCGTCGTCCCAGGCGTCGTAGCAGAGGTCGTAGGCGACGGCGTACCAGCCGATGCTCGGCCCGGCCCGCAGTTCCCCGCCGGGCGCCACCCAGGCGTAGCGGTCGTCGAAGTTGCGTTGTCCGGCCCAGGCCTTCTCGACGCACTGGCGCGCCAGGTCGGCGTACTTGCGGTCGCCCGACAGTTGATAGAGGAAACCGAAGCCTGCGGCGTGGGAGATGGAGTACGCGCCCGGCGCGGCCCGGAAGGTGTTCTTCTCGTAGGCCTGCTTGGCCGGGTTGTACGACGAGGGCATCGACTCGCCGTCGGAGCCGTTGAGGAGTTGCCGGAGGCGGGCGACGATCTTCTTGCCATCGGGTGTCTCGGCCCGGCGTTTCAGTTCCGCCAGGTCGGCCTTGCGGAAGAACAGGCGCGGATGCTCGCCCGGCGCGGGCGCACGGAAGTCCTTGACCGCGGCGAACCACGGCCGCGCGTCCTTCGCCTCCGCGCTCTCATAGGCCCCCGTCCGCAGGTTGGCGCGGAAGAAGCCTTCGCGCGGCTCTTCCTTGCCGTCCGCGTGGACGACCTTGCCTTTCCATGTGCCGGCCATCCATGCGGCCACCCGGACGCCGGCCAGCGCGAGCGTGAAGGTGGCCTGCCCGCCGTCGAGCGTGTCGGTCGAGAAACTCACCGTGCCCTTGATGCCGTCCTGGGTGACCTCCATGCCCTCGGGCGTGTCGATGACGACGTAATCGTAGGCGTTGTGGCGGATGTCCATCTGCCCCAGGCGGGCCGAGACGACCTTGCCGGCCTTGACGCCGAGCGACAGGGCGCGGCGGCGGTGGTAGTTCTCGCCCGTCTGGCCGGGCACGAGGTTGTAGATCGCCATCTGGACGTCCACATCCGCCAGGTTGAGGTCCTGCGAGGGCTTGAGGCCGCCGACGAGTTTCCCCTCGCGCGCCGCTTCGAGGGTGGCGGCCGCAAGTTCGGCCGCATCGCCGGGGACCCGCGACTTCCACGTGCCCGCCAAGGCGGCCACGGGATCGGCGCCGCCGGTCGGCGTGGCCGCGGCATCAATCGCCACGGTGGCCACGCGGGCCTTCTGGTCCAGGGGAACCCACGGGTCGGGCACGAGCGTCACGAGCGCCGTGCCGGCGACCCGGCCGTCCTTGACCGCCAGGCCTGCCGGGTCGACGAGCATGATGGCAGTGTTCCAGACGGGTCTGCCCTGGACGGTGGGGGTGCCGATGGCGGCCACCCAGCGGCCCTCGCGGCGCGCCAGGTACAGGTTCAGGTTCTTCGGGACGCCCCGCTTCTCGCCGGGGAAGAAGGCCTCCAGCGTCATGGCGTAGAGGGCATTGTCCGCGTCGGCCTTCGCGGCCAACTGGATGGGCGTGCCGGGCGTCTGCCCGGGGGCAGGGGCCGCAGGCCGCATCATCGCAAGGCAGGCGGCGAGAACGGCCCAGGCCATGCAGCGGGGGAACCTCGCGGTCATTCCGACGCTCCTTGAGGTTGGTGCTATTTCTTTCCGGCATCAAAGACGCCGAGCACGATCTTTCCGTTTGCCGCGGCGACCGTCTGGCGGCCGACGGCCACCTTGTCGCCCTGGACGGTCGGCTTCGGCGTCTCGCCCCTGGCGAGCAACAGGAAACTGAACGCC